>CAMWQJ010000011.1 GCA_947176415.1 uncultured Ruminococcus sp.
ATATAATATTTTTGTATGGATTTTCCATGCGGACGGAGGTAGAAAAAATGTCTTTAAAACTTAATACAAAATATCTCAAGGACTTTGTTAATCCCGACGAACTGGCAGGCATAAAAGCACAGGTCGAGACAGCCGCTGAGGCTCTCCACAGCAAGTCAGGTCTTGGAAATGATTTTCTCGGCTGGGTAAATCTTCCCAAGGATTACGACAAGGAAGAATTTGAACGAATCAAAAAAGCTTCTGAAAAGATAAAGTCCAATTCTGATATACTTATCGTTATCGGTATAGGCGGTTCATATCTCGGTGCAAGGGCTGTCATCGAGCTTCTCAAATCGCCCCTCTACAATAACATGAAAAAGGATACCCCTGACATCTATTATGTCGGAAACAGCATTAATCCGAATTATCTTAATGAAGTTATCGCTCTTTGCAAGGACAAGGATTTTTCTGTAAATGTAATCTCAAAATCAGGTACGACGACTGAACCGGCACTCGCTTTCAGAATCTTCAAAAAGATGGTTGAGGAAAAATATGGCAAGGAAGAGGCTAAAAACCGTATTTTTGCAACAACCGACAGGGCAAGAGGTACGCTGAAAAGCCTTGCCGATACTGAAGGTTATGAGACTTTTGTTATTCCTGACGACGTTGGCGGACGTTTTTCCGTTCTGACTGCTGTCGGACTTCTTCCGATTGCTGTTGCTGGCTGTGATATTGACGCTCTCATGGCAGGTGCAAGAAAAGCACAAAATGATTTCTGTGCGGATTTTGACAACAACGACTGCTATAAATATTCCGCACTCAGAAATATTCTCTACAGAAAGGGCAAATCCGTTGAAATGCTCGTTTCTTACGACCCGAGTTTTGTTATGATGTCTGAATGGTATAAACAGCTTTTCGGCGAGAGCGAGGGCAAGGACAACAAGGGAATTTTCCCGTCGTCTGCCGTTTTCTCAACTGATTTGCATTCTATGGGTCAGTATATTCAGGACGGTGCGAGAATACTTTTCGAGACTGTCGTTGACATAAAGAATCCGAAAACTGATTTATTCCTTGAGGAAGATGCCGAAAATCTCGACGGACTTAATTTCCTCACAAATCAGAATATGTCCGTTGTCAACCGCAGGGCTTTTGAGGGTACTGTTCTTGCTCACACGGAGGGCGGAGTTCCGAATATTATTCTTGAACTCGACGACACGACGGAGGAAAGCGTAGGCTATATGATTTATTTCTTTGAAAAAGCTTGTGCGATTTCCGGCTATGTTCTCGGCGTAAATCCGTTTAATCAGCCCGGTGTTGAAAGTTATAAGTCAAATATGTTCGCTCTTCTCGGCAAGCCGGGTTATGAGGGTGCAAAGGCTGAACTCGAAGCAAAGCTCGGTTAATCCGACTTTCTATAAAAGCAAAAGGAGTTAAAAATTATGATTAAACTTATTACAGGCAAAAAGGGTACAGGCAAGACAAAGATTCTCATCGACAAGATTAACGAGTCTGTAAAGTCTTCAAACGGCAGTATCGTATGCGTTGAAAAAGGCTCTACTGTGAGATATTCCGTAAGCCGTAAGGTAAGATGGTGCGACACGGAATATTATAAGGTTGAGGGCTATGAGGCTTTCTATGGCTTTATTGCCGGTCTCCTCGCAAGCAACTATGACATTACCGACATTTTCGTTGATGGCATTTTCAAGATAGGCGGTCGTGACTATGAGGCTTTCGGCTGTCTCCTTGAAAAAATTGACAAACTCACAGGCGACGACGCTTCTGTTGTGTTCACCGTTTCCGCTGATGTGGAAGAACTTCCTGAAAGTGTAAAGCAGTTTATAAAATAAGCGGAAATATTTTTTGAAATTTTTCCTGATTATCTATTGACATATTCTGCAAACTGGTGTATAATAAAAATTGTGATGCTCTGAGGATTTTATGTTATGAATATTAATTTAAAACAGATTTTCAATATTACAGGCGAATCAAAAGATATAGAATATTCTGTCAGCATGGAGGAACTCTCCGTACTGAAAAATTATTCTTTCGCCTCTCCCGTGGATATAAAGGGGCGTATCTTCAACAGGGCGGGTGTCGTTTATCTCGATTATTCGGTATCTTTTACCCTGCTTTCACTCTGCGACCGCTGTCTGAAGGAGTTTGAAAGAAACTATAACTTTGATTTTCAGCATATTGTTGTCCGCACTGTCAGCAATGACAATGACGAATATATTGTCGCCGACGGTGAGAGCATTGAACTTAATGACATCGCTTTTACGGATTTGATTCTTCAGCTTCCGTCCAAAATGCTCTGTAAAGAAGACTGCAAAGGTCTCTGCATGAGGTGCGGTTGTGATTTGAATGAATCTGTATGCGACTGTTTCAATTCTGAGCTGTGAAGCCCGTAACAAGGAGGTAGAGAAGAATGGCTGTACCAAAGAGAAAAACTTCCAAGGCAAGACGTGACAAGAGACGTTCTGCTGTATGGAAACTTGATATGCCTGCAATGTCAAAATGTGACAACTGCGGTGCAATCAAAGCTCCGCACAAGGTATGCAAGAACTGCGGTTTTTATAAGGGTGTTGAGGTTCTTAAAATCGACGCTGAATAAATCGGCTTAATCCGATACATGAGAGGGAGAGGAGGAGTTAAGTCCTTCGCTCCCTTTTGAATTATCAGAAAGAGTTTTTATGGTTAGGATAAAAAATATAACTGAAAATTCCCCCGCCTGTTTCACGGAAATAAAGCCAGACGATTTTCTTGTTGCAATAAACGGTGAGGAAATACATGATGTCCTTGATTATATGTTCTATGTCTCGGAAACTTCCGTTGAAATGAAAATAATGCGTGATGGTGAGACTTTTTCCGTCGTTGTCAGAAAGGACGAATACGACGATATAGGACTTGAATTTGATACTTTTCTTATGGACAAAAAGCAGTCGTGCCGAAACAAGTGCGTGTTCTGCTTTATCGACCAGATGCCCCCCAATATGCGTGAAACGCTCTATTTTAAGGACGACGACGCACGGCTTTCGTTTCTGCAAGGAAACTATGTCACTCTTACAAATCTTGAACAGCGTGACATTGACCGCATAATCAAAATGAAACTGAATATAAACGTTTCAGTTCATACTACAAATCCCGAGCTACGTGTAAAAATGATGCACAACAGATTTGCGGGCGAAAAACTTAAATATATTTATCAGCTTGCCGAAAACGGTATACAGCTGAATTGTCAGATTGTCTGCTGTCCGAATCTCAACGACGGCGACGAACTGAGACGGTCGCTGACGGACTTAGGGGGGCTTATGCCGAATATTTCGAGTATGGCGGTCGTGCCTGTCGGGCTTACAAAATTCCGCAAGGGACTTTTTCCGCTTGAGTGCTTTACCAAAGAAAAAGCAGGTGAAACGATTGACATAATATCGGAGTTTCAGGCTGTTTTTCTTGAAAAATACGGCACGAGAACAGTTTTTCCGTCAGATGAATTTTTTCTTATTGCAGGGCGTGAACTGCCGAAAGCTGAATATTATGAAGATTATCCGCAGTATGAAAACGGCGTGGGTATGCTACGCTCGCTTATTGATGAATTTGACGACGCACTTAAAACTGCCGAGTGGGAGGGCGGAAAACGTCGTGTTTCCGTTGCAACGGGCTATGCGGTTTATGAGACTATCAAGTCGCTTGCCGAAAAGGCGGAAAAATATTTCCCATTGCTCAAATGCGACGTTTACCGCATAAGAAACGACTTTTTCGGCGATACTATTACTGTTACGGGGCTTATCACGGGGCAGGACATTGTAAAACAGCTTGACGGAATAAGTCTCGGTGACAATCTGCTGATTTCTTCATCAATGCTTATGCGTGATGAGAACGTTTTCCTTGATGATATGACGGTTGAGGAAGTGGAAAAAAAGTTAAATGTTAAAATCAGAGTAACCAGAAACGATGGCTTTGAGTTGCTCGATTCGATTATGGGAATAGTTTATTAAAAAATTTATGAAAGGAGAGTGCTGAAATGTCAGTACCGATAGTTGCAGTGGTGGGTCGTCCAAACGTCGGCAAGTCAACGCTTTTCAACAAACTAATCGGACAACGGTTGTCTATCGTTGAGGATACCCCCGGAGTTACAAGAGACCGCATTTATTCAAAGTGCGAATGGCGTGGCAAGCAGTTTATGGTTGTGGATACAGGGGGAATAGAACCCGCAAGCGATGATGTTATTCTTGCACAGATGCGGAGACAGTCGGAACTTGCAATAGACAAGGCAGACGTTATTGTCTTTGTGACGGATATACGTTGCGGTGTTACGGCGGACGACTATGCCGTTGCGGAAATGCTTATAAAAAGCGGTAAACCTGTGATTCTGGCGGTCAATAAGTGTGACACGCTCGGCGAACCGCCCATGGATATTTACGAATTTTATAATCTCGGTCTCGGCGAACCCTATCCCGTTTCGTCCGTACACGGTCACGGCACTGGTGATATGCTCGATGCGGTTTATGAGTATCTGCCTGAAAGCAATGTGGCGGAGTATGACGAGGAATATATAAAGGTCGCTGTTATCGGCAAGCCGAATGCAGGCAAGTCGTCGCTGATAAACAGAATAGCAGGGGAGGAGCGTGTTATTGTCTCCGATATTGCAGGCACTACACGTGATTCGACAGACACAGTTATTGAAAACGAGTACGGAAAGTTTGTGTTTATCGACACGGCTGGAATCAGAAAAAAGTCAAAAGTAACCGAAAAAGTTGAGCATTACAGCGTGCTGAGGGCTTATATGGCGGTTGACCGTGCCGACGTATGCGTTATAATGATTGATGCTTCGGAGGGTTTCACCGAGCAGGACTCAAAAGTTGCGGGGTATGCACACGAGCAGGGAAAAGCCTGTGTGGTTGCCGTAAACAAGTGGGACTTGATTGAAAAAACTGACAAGACTATGCAGGAGTTCAGGACAAAGCTGGAAAATGATTTCAGCTTTATGTCGTATGTGCCTTTTGTATTTATTTCCGCAAAGACGGGACAGCGAATAAATAAGCTGTATGAGCTTATCAAATACACAAACGAACAGAACAGCATGAGAATTTCAACAGGTATGCTTAACGATGTTCTTGCATATGCTACAACAAGAGTGCAACCGCCGTCCGACAAGGGTCGCCGTCTGAAGATTTACTACATGACACAGCCGTCAACACGTCCGCCGACGTTCGTCACATTTGTGAACAGGGCTGATTTGTTCCATTTTTCCTACAGAAGATATATCGAAAATCAGATTCGTTCTACATTCGGACTTGAGGGAACACCTGTACGGTTTGTAGTGCGTGAAAGAGGGGGGAGCGACAAATGAAAATCCTGCTCGCTGTTATTATCGCCCTCGCACTCGGGTATTTTCTCGGGAGCTGTAATTTCTCGATTATTTTCGTGAAAATCATGACTGGCAAGGATATACGGGAACTCGGAAGCAAAAATGCAGGGCTTACAAATACGCTCCGCTGTGCAGGAAAAACCTGTGCATTGCTGACACTTATCGGCGACGTGCTTAAAAGCGTTCTCGCTGTTTATCTTGCTTATTGGATATGCAATCTTCTTCGCCCCGACAGCAATAATCATTTTATCGGGTATATCGCAGGACTGGGAGCTGTCCTCGGACATATTTTCCCCGTATATTACAAATTCAGGGGCGGAAAAGGAGTTCTTGCGGGTGCATCGGCATTTATCGTCATAGACCCTAAAGTCTTTATAGCCGTTCTTGCAATATTCGTCGTTGTGCTTTACATATCGAAATATGTTTCACTTGCTTCGATTTTAAGTGCGATATACTGTCCGGTAGCCGTGTTTCTGATGTCGCTTGTCGTTGCCGAATATTCTTTTAAATTAAGTCTGCTCTACTTCGCTCTTTCCGTGCCTATGGTTGCACTTATCGTATGGAAACACAAGCCGAATATGGACAGACTTGTTGACGGCACGGAAAACAAATTTTCTTTCAATTCCGACAAAATTATTAAAAAATCCTGATTTTACGGGCATATCTGCATAATGCGGATATGCTCATCTGATAACCGAAAGGAGATAAATTATGGCAAATGTAGTTATACTTGGCTCTGGGGGATTCGGTTTAAGTCTCGCAGTAATGGCTGACCGTTGCGGAAATCACAACGTTACAGTGTGGTCTAAATTTCAGTCCGAAATTGACGAAATAAGAACTCACGGCGAACACATTCACAAGCTTCCCGGCGTGCCGATTTCGGAGAGAATCGCACTCACAAGCGATATTTCATGTGTAAAGGGCTGTGACATACTGGTTTTCGGAATACCGTCAAATTTCGTCCGTAACGTTGCAAAACTCGCTTCGCCGTTTACTGACGAAAAAATGACAATTGTCAACACGGGAAAAGGTCTTGAAGAAGGCAGTCTCAAAATGCTGAGCGAGGTTATTTCGGAAGAAATAAAAACCGACAGGCTTGTTATTCTTTCAGGGCCTTCACACGCCGAGGAAGTGGCGAGATGTATTCCAACGACAATAGTTGCATCGTCGGAAAACCCTGAGGCTTCGGCATATATACAAAAGGCTTTTGCAAACGACTTTATGCGTATTTATCTTAATGACGACGTTAAAGGCTGTGAGATAGGCGGTGCGTTGAAGAATATTATCGCACTGTGCGTGGGCATATGCGACGGCATGGGCTATGGCGACAACACAAAGTCCGCACTTATGACGAGAGGAATACACGAGATTGCAAGGCTCGGAAAAGCGGTCGGTGCGAATATAAATACATTCAGCGGTCTCACGGGAATCGGCGACCTGATAGTTACCTGCACAAGTATGCACAGCAGAAACAGGCGTGCGGGTATATTAATCGGTCAGGGATTTTCTCCAGAAGAGGCAGTTGAAAAAGTCGGAACGGTTGAGGGATATTTCTGCTGTAAAGTCGCATATCAGCTTGCACAGAAACTTAATGTTGAAATGCCAATAACTGCACAGCTGAATGAAGTTCTTTTCAACGGCGGTGACGTGAGGGAGGCTCTAGGAAAACTTATGAACAGACCACAGATTTATGAAGAATTTTAAAATACTTTTTCTTACAGGTCTGATTATGCTGACGGCTTGCAACAAACAGGTGGATTATATTAAAACTTCTGATAACGGTAATTTTGCTGTTTCTGACTTCGAGGAAATAAAAACGGGAATGTCATATGATAAAGTTACTGAAATCATAGGCGAACCGACAGGAACTGTTGGTTATGGAATAGTATGGGAAGTGTACAGTCTGAATGACGGGACATATATGAAAATGTTGTTTACCGGTTATAATCAGATACTTACAGAAATGGTAATGGTTGATAAGAACGGAAAAGAAAATAAATTCCAAACATAAGCATATATATTAATGAGGTGATATTTATGATAAAGATTCTTGAATACAGGGGGCATATACGCAACTGGAAAGAGCTTTGCGGTGAACTGGGAATAGACCTGCTCGCACGTGAGGAGCGTGAAAAGCAGATAATAGCAAAGTCATATGAAAAATGGGGGCATGACATGGCGGAACATCTTTACGGAATGTTTGCTTTTGCCCTTTACGACGAGGAGGAGGACAAAATTTTCTGTCTGAGAGACCATTTCGGCACAAAGCCTTTCTACTATTATGTGACAAATGACGGAAAACTTCTTTTCGGAACGACGATACGCAGAATTATTGAGCAGGACGGTTTTGTAAAGGAACTCAACGAAGAGATGTTGCAGATTTATATGTCACTGACGTATGTAGCTGGCGAGGATACATTTTTTAAGGGAGTTAAAAAGCTGATGTCAGGTCACTGGCTTGAATTTAAAGACGGCGTGCTGACTGTGGAGCGTTACTGGACTCCGACTTTCAATCCCGACAACTCGAAAACTCTTGACGACTGGGCGGACGAAATCCATACCACTATACAGAAAATTTTTCCGCAGGTTAAGGACGACGGCGAAACGGCAGAATCTTTTCTTTCAGGCGGTGTTGACTCCTCATATGTCCTCGCAATGTCGGACGTTAAGGTTACAGACTCGTGTGGTTACGACGATGAACGATTTGACGAATCGGGTCTTGCAAAACAGACCGCTGATATTCTGGGACGTGAAAACAAACGTTGTCTGATTACTCCGCAGGATTATTTTGACATAGTGCCTTTCGTCATGTACAACATGGAACAGCCACTCGGCGACGCTTCGGCAATAGCTTTTGCGATTGCGTGTCGTGAAACCGCAAAGCATACGAAAATATGCTACTCGGGTGAGGGGGCAGACGAGTTTTTCGGCGGTTACAATATGTACCGCAACGCCGAGAGATACGGCGATAATCTAAGAAATTTCTACGTCGGCAACACAAATATCATGAAAGAGGACGAAAAGCGGAGAATCCTGAAAAATTATAATCCCGATGTTCTGCCGATAAATCTTGTAAAAAATATCTATGATGAGACGGAGGGGCTCGACCCGCTTACGAAGATGTCTGATGTTGATATACAGATATGGCTTGAGGGTGATATTTACCTTAATGTAGACAAAATGAGTACGGCAGTCGGGCTTGAAATACGTATGCCTCTTACCGACAGGAGAGTTTTTGATATAGCGTCAAGAATGCCGTCCAAATACAAGGTAAATGACGAAATGAACAAGGTTGCTTTCAGGACATCAGCTTCAAAAGTTCTTCCCGAGGAAATAGCTTTCCGTAAAAAACTGGGCTTTATCGTGCCTATCCGCATATGGCTTTCCGATGAACACTATAACGGCGACGTAAAGGAGAAGTTCAACAGCGAAACGGCAGAAAAGTTCTTCAACGTCGGGGAAATAAATGCAATTTTCAATGACTACATCGGCGGAAATTCTGATAACTGGCGTAAAGTCTGGACTATTTATACTTTTCTTGTATGGTACGAGGAGTATTTTGTAAAAAGATAAATAAAGACCGCCCTGATACAGAATCGGGGCGGTTTTTATTATAATAAATCAGATTTTATTTAACTTACAATATAAATATATGAAAAGACTTAATTTATATGAGTGTATATTTCAAACAGTATGATTGCAAATATAATTCCCATAATGCTCATTATAACCGCAAGACTTAAATCACTGAAATCAATAATAATTTTATCGGGATTATTTCGGTTTACTCTTATATTTAACTGTTCTCCTGTTTTCCATTTTTTTACACTGAATGATGAGTGAATTTCCTTGATATGATGATTCTTGTCAAAATCTGTATAATGAACAATATAGACCGGATAAAAGCCTTTCCCGACCGGCATATGCTTAATATCTTTAATAGTACATACAGTGCGGTAAAAATTGTCGTGATTCATTTTCAAATCTGACAGAAATTTTATTGTCCGATTAAAAAATAAATATTCGGCAGATATTATGATAATAAGTATGGCTGTCTTTCCCGATATGAATTTATATTTTTCAAATATTCTATATGCAATTCCAAATATGCAGATAAATATCATCACGAATTTTTCATCTTTGCTAAAATCATTATGCATAAATAAGTTTTTTAATATCCGAGTTCCTCGCCTACGATGATGACTTTTATACGTCCTTTCTGACGTTGCTGTGCTGAAATCAGATAGTTACAGCAGATTCTTCCGTCCGACCTGCACCCGTCATAAATCTGTCTTTCCGCCTTTGAAAGCGATACACATTCGCCCGTTTCCTGACAATAAGTCTTACAGTCAAGCCTTGTGCAATTCGGCGGTGCGGACTCTGTTTTTACACGGACTTCCGCTTCTTTCAGGTCTCTTACAATTTTATTATACCCCGCAATTATAATCACGGATTCAGGACCGTAAGCAATAGCGGCAACTCTGTTACTGTTTCCGTCAACGTTATATAAAACGCCGTCTTCTGTTATTGCATTTGAACTTGAAATATATACATCAGCAGAAAATGCCTTTATATATATTTCCTCGACTTCCTCACGGGATTTACCTGTGCGGTCAAGGTAAGTATAATCAGCGGATTTGAGCAGGTCGGAAAGACCACATTCAGCCATAGTCATAGTACCGCCGTTTGTAATTACATCACCCTTTTTAAGAAGTGATTCAACTATAGAACGTACATCGTCTTTAGTTTCCGCATAATAGAATTCCATATTGTTTTTAACAAGGTTTTCGCCTGTTTTTTGGATTCTCTTTTCAATTACCGTTTTTTTATTGTTGTCCATATTTTACCTCCGAAAAAACGACGGTTCGGAAAAAGAACCGCCGTATATTTTATTATTTAATCGTTGTCAGGCTCGAGAACGGCATAATTGCCCTCTGCACGCTTGTAAACAACGTTTGTCTCGCCTGTGTTTCCGTTTGTGAACATGAAGAAACTATGACCCAGCATATTCATCTGAAGTATAGCCTCGTCGATGTCCATGGGACGCATTTTAAATTTCTTGTGCCTGATAACCTCATAGTCCGTGATTTCGGGAACGGGTTCAGCGAATGCTTCCTTGAAAGCCGTATCTTTAAGACGTTTTTCAATCTTTGTCTTGTTCTTGCGAATCTGCCTTATAATCTTGTCCACAGCGTCGTCGAGAGCAACATTTTTGTCCTCTGCGGAGCGTTCAGAACGGAAGATAATGCTGTTGTATCTGACTGTCAATTCAATGACAATTCTGTTTTTTACTTCCGATATAACGATTTTAGCATCTGCCTCATCACCGAAAAACTTACTTAGTTTCGTATCAATTTTTTTCTCTGCGTATTCCGTAAAATTCTGCGGTATCTGCATTTTCTTAGCTGTGATGGTTGTTTTCATGTTAGTCCTCCTTTAAGTTACGGACAAAATCCGCAACATAAATATTATGTGTATATTATAACATAAGTTTTCTGATATTGCAATAGTTTTTGTTAATTTTGTCACAGCTTACAAAATAAATATATTTTTTTGTGCAAAATGCTAAATATTTATTGAATCAAGAAGAATCTGTGCAACCTGTTCGGTTGTAAGATAGCCTGAATTTTTGTCCTCAATGAGAATGCAGAAAGCAACAGGCTTTGCGGGGTCGTCAACGAATCCGACGAGGAGTGAATTTTCTTTCAAGCCGTCCTCAACCTGTGCCGTACCGCTTTTAACACCGACCGTGTAACCGCTTATCGAGTAGGCATAGTGATTTGCACCGTTGGTAAGAAGAATCTGCCTGACCGTGTTTGCGGTCTCGGCTGAAAAAATCTGTTTGCTGTACTCCGTTTCAGCAGTTTCAGTAATTTTTCCCTCAACGTCTGTCACGTGGTCGATAAGGTGTGGCATTGTCATTTTGCCTGTACCCGTGGCTATGGCACTCTGCCACATCATAAGCTGTATCGGACTGACAATAGTATCGCCCTGACCGATACAACCCCATTGCGTGCGGAACTCGTGAGAGTCAACCAAGGTCGTCGATGCGGTCTCGCATTGTATGCCGTCAATGTCAATATACTGCATTTCGTCGTCGTTTACGGCATAGCCAAGTTTGCGGTATCTTTCGATAACCTTGTCAAGCGGAAGTTCAGCATCTTCAACGAGCTGTGCAAAAAACGGATTACAGCTGTTTTCGACTGCGGTCTGAATGTTCAGGTCGCCGTGACCGTTCCAGTTATGACAGTCTATTATATCGCCGTTGGCATTTGTGTAATGCCCCGAACAGTTGTAGACTTTTGAGAAAAGCCTGTCCGCACCCATTATTTCAAGGGCTGAAATAACCGTTGAAACTTTCTGCGTCGAGCCTGGGACTGTGCGGTACATGGTTTTTGAAATAAGAGTACCGCTTTCAAAATTTTCTATGCCGTCATATCCCTTTGTAACGTCAATTGACGGCAGACTTGTGCAGACGAGTATTTCTCCGTTCATGTAGTTATAAGCCACCACACAGCCTTTTTGCCAGCCGTAAGCATTATATACGGCACGGTTTGCGTTATGGTCGAGGGTTGTATATATAGCCGACTTGCCGTCCTGAACGCTCCCCGACGAAAAGCTGTAATTATTGAGTTTTTTCATATTTCTTGCAACGAGGGTATTAGTCATCTGTCCTTTGTTGTCGCCTATGAGATTTCCGACGTCTATAAAATAATTGTCTTCATAAATTCCAGTACCTGAGCCGTCAAAAAGCACACCGCCGTTCCTGTCATAAACGTTGCCGAGAGCCTGATTGTCCGAGTGCATGACATAGAATTTAGCCTCCGTTCTGATTTTTATAACGAGAACAGCCATTCCGACAATGAAAACTATTATAAACAGACTTATCAGATACTGACATCTTCTGACGCTTTTCATGCTGTACGCCTCCTTTGCGGTTCTGTAAATTCAGGCGACTGCGAGGCTATCAGCATTCCCACCATAAAACCGCTTGTAACCATTGAACTACCGCCCGAGGAAATAAGCGGAAGTGTAACACCTGTGAATGGTATCATATTGCATGAGCCGAAAATATTAAGTGACATCTGCATTATAAAGTATGCACATACTCCTGACGTCATCGAAGCGTGATAATAGTTGCGTGGCGGATTTATAAGCGGAACGGCAAGCATTATAAGCATGGCGAGAATTACCATAAGTGCAAATAAAAGTCCCCATTCTTCGCTTATCGTCGCAAAGACAATATCGTTGTCATAGGCGAAGACTTCATGGAGAGTGCCTTGTGCAGGGGCTTTTCCGAACCAACCGCCGTATGCTATTGCAATAAGTGCGTGCGACTGCTGGTAGCCGTTTCCTGAAGTATCGCTCCATATATCAACGAAAATACGTTCACGGACATAAGCAGGTGCAAAGATGAGTGCAACAATGACAAGCACCGCTAAAATAATTCCTGCCGTGATTATGGTCTTTTTCGAGAACTTGGCTTTCGGATAACATATTCTCAGGAAAAATCCGCATATAAAGATTCCCATGAAAGTAGGCAGACTTCCGAGGTCGGCACACCACCATTGCAAAAGGCAGATGACAGCCGTCAGTCCGTAAAGGGCGAAATTTTCATACACAACATGAAAGCAAAGAAATTTCCGCTTGTTCTGCTGTTCGGCAACATTGGTTGCACAGGCAAGCACAAAGAGCGGTTTTATAAACTCCGAGGGCTGAATTGAAAAAGAGCCTATTTCAATCCACATACTCCGAGTGCCTGTCAGCGTGAGAATGGCAACCATAAGTATTCCGATGCCGATGTAGATGCGTTTTTTCTGTTGTTGCAACCACTTGTGATTACGGCAAATCACATACCCCGCTTTACAGCAGGCGAGAGAGACAATACACGTTATATAGTGCTTGACAGAGAGGTGTACACCGCCGAAACACGACTGAAAAATAACACCCATATTGAGTATTAATATAAGCAGAAAATCTATTGCGTAACTTCTTTGCCTGAACGCAAGCATTATTATGAAGTAGACGAAGTCAAGACCGATAATGGCAACGGCAAGGATTATGACTTCTTTAACGCTTTCCGCTCCGCCGTTGAAATAGACGTTGAGTAGCATTATTGAGTGCGGAATAAGAACGAATATACAGGACAACATATACAGAAATACATTAATGTACATTGTTTTCCTCCCTCCTGTGCCTGAAAATAAGGCGTTTGTTTCCGAGGTTTATAACATCATTTTCACGCAGACGGCGTGACGAGACGAGCGTGCCGTTGACGAATACGCCTGATTTTGACCCTATGTCCGTGATAGTCCATATGCCGTTTGCAACAGTCATTATTGCGTGATAGCGTGAGACCGACAGGTCGGGAAGGCGTATATCGGCAGAGGCGTGCCTGCCTATCAGTATTTCGTCGCAGTTAAGGGGATATGAGACATCAGGCATAGAAAGCTCCATATCATGAGAAATCCCCTGCCAATGTCGCTGTGCGTGCTTTTTCTCGCAATAGGATATAAGAATCAGGACAAGCACACAAAGGTCTAACCCTGCAACCGAGACGGCACAGAGAAAAAGATTTGACGTATCAGTAAAAAAATCCATAAAGCACCTCCATAGAATTATAGATTTAATTATACCATATTCTGCCGTATATTTCAAGGGATTTACCGATTTGTAAACAAAAAACAGGCAGTCCGAAAAAAAGACCGCCTGTTTTTTTATATTATTTCTTTCATGAAGTATTAATTATGAAAAATAATTCTGATAGCCGTCGCCGTAGAATGAGAAATAACCGTGCATAAACGAATACGGGTTATTAAAATAGAGATTTACGGCTTCAATAACGCTGTTGGTAACCTCAGCAGTATAACCGCCTGCGTAGGCATACGAATAGCAACCCTCAAACTGATTAGGCTGTGTAAGCACTTCGTATATAGTGTTGGGATAAAGAGGGCTGTTGACTCTGTTCATAATAACTTCAACTACAGTGGCTTTACTGTATATGTCAATCCAGTCCGAACCTGCTTCATGTGCAACTGCATTGCAGAGAAGTATAAAATCGCTGTCGGACACCCATGTAGTTGAATATACAGGTTCCTGATAATATACGGGTTCTTCGTAATATACAGTTTCTTCATAATATACAGTTTCTTCATAATAGTATATTTCTTCCGTGGTAGTTGTAGTTTCAGTAGTTGTCGTGGTAGTTTCCGTTGTGGTGGTTGTGGTCGTGGTAGTAGTTGTTGTTGTCGATGTTGTTTCGGTTTCAACAGGCAACGTTACAGGGGCAGGGGCTGGAACTGTTTCCACTGGCACAAGATTTGAGAGAGGCAGTATATTTACTGACGGCTCTGTATATACAGGCTGTGCGGACTCGGGAACTGTTTCATTAACTGATTCCGTAACAACTTCCATGACATTTTCCGTAACTGTTTCTTCAACCGGTACTGACTCGTCGGTTACAGTTGTGACGGTTGTTGTTTCTGTAATTTCTTCCTGAGCGGGAGTTGTATTGGTTGCAACAGGGGGAGTGAAATTTTCCGAACAGAAAGCAGATGCTTTTTTTGCCATGATTTTAAGAATAGTATTTTTGCGTGTCATTTTTTCGACATTTTCCGAGTCATTTTCGGCAACGGGAACTACTTTGCGAGCGAGAGGTTCTGCACAAGTAAAGACAGCTGTGTCAGAAAGTGACTTATTGTCAATCTGAAAAGCGTTGTCTGCGTTCTGTTCCGCATCATCTGGGTTTATGTAATATGATGTAAGCAGAAAACCTGCGAAACAGGACAGCGTGATAGCGAGAGAAGTGGCTGCTGTTTTTAGTTTGCTCATTGGTAAAAAATCCTTTCCTCCGGAAGCTTCCGGATAGCTTTTAACAAGCTGTCATAATCATATCATATTTATCGGAAAAAGGCAATAGTTTTTAGATTTTTTCCATTTTACAACCAAAAACGATGTATAAAAAATACGCCTGCCGAGTAAAATATAACAAAAGCAATTAATAAATTATTAATTAATAATTAATTAATAATTAATAAAAAAATATATTTTACTGGAAATAATGACAAACAGGTAACAAGAAATACAAAACAATTAAACGCTCTCCGACATCAGAATTACACGGTTTTATGCGATATTACAGGATAATGCGGTTTTATTGACATATCGTTATAAATTACAGAATGTAACCGAAATTTGTCGTCGGTCCGCATAATTTTACATAAAACGACAGTTGACTATATGTGAAAAATATGGTAAAATATAGGTATAAATAAAAAAATATCAGGAGGAAAATTATGGATAAAAAAACAGCTGAAAAGCGTATCCGAGAGCTTACGGAAATCCTGAACGAACACAGTTATAAATATTATGTTCTGGACAATCCCGATATAAGCGACTACGATTTTGACATGATGATGCAGGAACTTAAAAAAACAGAGGAAGAATTTCCCGAGTTTATAAAGCCTGATTCACCTACTCAGAGGGTTGGCGGATATGCCCTGAATACTTTTGAAAAAGTGAGGCATGAAGTGCAGATGTTAAGCCTTCAGGATGTTTTTGATTTTGAACAGGTGGCGGAATTTGTTGAAAAATGCCGTGAGGAACTCGAAGAACCGGAGTTTACTGTAGAGCCGAAAATAGACGGTCTTTCGGTTTCGCTTGAATACAGCAAAGGCGTATTGACAAGGGCTTCAACAAGAGGAAAAGACGGATTTGTCGGCGAGGACGTTACTGCAAATATAAGAACGATAAGAAGTATACCCGTAAAAATTGAGAATGCCCCTGAATTTCTCGAAGTGCGTGGAGAAGTGTATATGCCGAAAGAGAATTTCGCCGAACTCGTCGGAAGACAGGAGGAGAACGGAGAAAAGCCTTTCAAGAATCCACGCAACGCCTCGTCAGGCTCGGTGAGACAGAAAGACCCTAAAATCACGGCAAGCCGTAAACTCAAAATGTTTATATTTAACGTTCAGCAGTGCAGTGGGAGGGATTTTAAAACCCACAGCGAGTCACTCGATATGCTGAAAGAATGGGGGTTCAGGACTGTTCCGTCATACAGGGTATGCAAAGAATATGCGGAGATTGAGGAGGAAATAAAGAAAATCGGCGAGATGAGGAGCGGTTTTTCTTATGATACAGACGGTGCAGTCATAAAGATAAACAGTCTTGCACAGCGTGAAATAATGGGTGCAACCTCGAAAAATCCGAAATGGGCAGTTGCATATAAATATCCGCCCGAAATAAAGCAAACTAAACTTCTTGACATAGAAGTAAATGTGGGACGGACTGGTGCTATAACTCCCGTTGCGGTGTTCGAGCCTGTAACTCTCGCCGGCACAACTGTTTCAAGAGCTGTACTTCATAATCAGGACTTTATTGACGAAAAAGATATAAGGACAGGCGACATTATAGAAGTAAGCAAGGCAGGAGATATTATTCCCGAGGTTTTGCGGTCGGTAAAGCACGATGAGGATTCGAAAAAATTCACACTCCCCGACTTCTGCCCCGTGTGCAGTACAAAGGCTGTCAGGGAAAACGGCGAAAGCGTTCTCAGGTGTCCGAATGCACAGTGTCCTGCTCAGCTTCTGAAAAATATGATTCACTTTGCTTCAAAGGGTGCAATGGACATAGACGGTCTCGGCGACGCAAATATGAAACTCCTTGTTGAAAACGGTCTTGTAAATTCCCCTGCCGACCTGTACACCCTTGACAAAAATCAGCTTTTGACGCTTGAGAGATTCGGCGAAAAGTCAGCCGAAAATCTCATAAAGGCTATTGAAAATTCAAAAAACAGAACTCTCGACAGGCTTATATATGCTCTCGGTATACGTAATATCGGACAGCGTTCCGCCGTTCTGCTGTGCGAAAAATTCGGCGATATGGAAAGTATTCTGAAGGCAGAAGCAAGCGATATTGCGGAAATTGAGGGCTTCGGGGACATTATGGCAGAAAGCGTTGTAAAGGCTCTCGGAGAAAATCACAGACTTGAAATTATAGACAGGCTGAAAAAATACGGCGTTAATATGGTTTACGGAAAAAAGGAAACAGGCGACGGAAGATTCAAGGGAAAAACTTTTGTGCTTACGGGTACTCTTTCGAACATGAAACGTGATGAGGCAAAAAAGCTTATCGAGAGTTTCGGCGGTAAGGTTTCCAGCTCGGTATCTAAAAAAACTGATTATGTTGTTGCAGGTGAGGAGGCAGGAAGCAAACTCATAAAAGCGAAGTCGCTCGGTATTGATATTATTGACGAAAACGGTCTTTTGGAGATGGCGAAGTGATTTATAATGAAAAAAATGCTGACCTGTTTTCCGTTGATGACGACTTTTTTCTTGTTCACTGTGTTAGTGCGGACTTTGTTCTCGGCAAAGGCATTGCACTTGAATTTCAAAAGCGTTTCAATATGAAAAACAAACTCAGGGCAAACGGAAAAACAGATTCCGTATGTGTTCGGATAGACAAGGTTTTTAATCTGATAACCAAAAAGACATGGCGTAATAAACCAACATATGAAAGTTTAGAAAAATCCCTTGCGGAACTTAAAAGGCAGACGGCTGAAATGAATGTCAGAAAAATAGCCATACCGAAAATTGCCTGCGGACTTGATGGTCTTGAATGGGAAAAAGTATCGAAGATGATTAGAAATATTTTCAGT
This sequence comes from uncultured Ruminococcus sp., assembly GCA_947176415.1. Classification (GTDB taxonomy): domain Bacteria; phylum Bacillota; class Clostridia; order Oscillospirales; family Ruminococcaceae; genus Ruminococcus. The sequence continues at coordinate 18,000 of CAMWQJ010000011.1, forward strand.
GATACTGATATTGATATACTGGTATGCTGTCTTTAAATCGGAATAATTTAGAAAAACCACGGCTAACAATTATATTTATTGCTCCTCGTGTGTGTTATAATAATAACATAAACAACAAAGGAGGATAAAAAATTGAAACAATATAGCGTTACGGGAATGACCTGCTCCGCCTGTTCTGCGAGGGTTGAAAAAGCCGTCTCGGCAGTAAGCGGTGTAACTTCATGTTCCGTCAGTCTCCTTACAAACTCAATGGGCGTTGAGGGGACAGCCTCGGACTCGGATATAATAAATGCCGTTAAAAGTGCAGGCTACGGAGCAACTGCAAAAGGCGGAGAAAACAGGTCTGCCGATACAGGTGACGAACTGAAAGACACAGAAACTCCAAAACTAAAAAAACGGCTTTTTTCGTCGATTGTATTTCTCATTCTGCTGATGTATCTTTCAATGGGGCATACAATGTTTGGTTTGCCGTTGCCGTCTTTCATGGACGGAAATTATATAATGCTTGGCATTCTTCAGATGCTGTTTGCGACTGTCATAATAGTTATAAATCAGAAATTTTTTATCAGCGGATTCAAAAGCCTTTTTCACGGTTCGCCTAATATGGACACCCTTGTCGCTCTCGGCTCAGGAGCTTCTTTTATCTATAGTCTCGGGGCTTTGCTCGTGATGACCGATGTACAGCTTAACGGCAATTTACAGTCCGTCATGAAATTAATGCACGATTTTTATTTTGAATCGTCCGCAATGATTCTCGTGCTTATAACGGTAGGAAAAACCCTTGAGTCCCACTCAAAAGGCAAGACGACAAACGCACTTAAAAGTCTTATGAATCTTGCTCCGAAAACAGCGGTTGTAGTCAGGAACGGCACGGAAAAAATTATCCCAGCCGAGCAGGTGAAAAAAGGAGATATATTCGTTGTCCGCCCCGGAGAGAGTATACCGGCAGACGCAGTTGTCATAGAGGGCGAAAGTGCTGTTGACGAGTCTGCACTGACGGGCGAGAGCATACCTGTTGACAAAACCGTCGGAGACAGTGTTTCGGGTGCAACGGTAAACCGTTCAGGCTTTATAAAGTGTGAGGCGGTGAGGGTCGGCGAGGATTCCACACTTTCACAGATTATCCGCATGGTCAGTGATGCCTCTGCAACAAAAGCCCCTGTTGCAAAAATTGCCGACAAGGTTTCAGGAATATTCGTTCCTGTCGTCATAGCCCTTGCGGTCGTCACTTTTCTGATATGGCTTGCGGTCGGTGAGGCGGTCGGATATGCCCTGACACGTGCCGTTTCGGTTCTTGTAATAAGTTGTCCGTGTGCATTAGGTCTTGCAACGCCCGTTGCCATAATGGTCGGAAACGGCGTTGGTGCGAAAAATGGAATACTTTTCAAGACGGCGGTATCTCTTGAGGAAACAGGAAAAATAAACGTTATCGCACTTGACAAGACGGGAACGATAACCAGAGGAGAACCGAAAGTTACTGACATAATACCCTTTGAGTGCGACGAAAAATATCTGCTCTCGCTTGCGTATTCGCTCGAAATAAAAAGCGAACACCCGCTTGCAAGGGCAGTTATTACAAAAGCCGAGGAGGAAAATCTCACTTCTTATGATGTCGAGAATTTCAAGGCTCTTTCGGGAAATGGTCTCACTGCAATGAGAAACGGCAAAAAACTTTTCGGCGGAAATTATAATTTTATAAGTACTGTTGCCTGTATCTCGGACGATATAAGGGAACTTTCCGAAAATCTCGCCAGTGAGGGAAAAACTCCGCTTTTCTTTGCGGAGGACGGAAAACTTCTCGGAATAACAGCCGTTGCGGACACCATAAAAGACGACAGTCCGAAAGCGGTGGAAGAACTGAAAAATATGGGTATACACGTTGTCATGCTGACAGGCGACAATGAACGGACCGCAAACGCTATCGGCAGACAGGTTGGCGTTGATGAGGTTATAGCAGGAGTTATGCCCGACGGCAAGGAAAGCGTTATAAGAAATCTCAGAAAAAGGGGAAAAGTTGCAATGGTCGGCGATGGAATAAACGACGCTCCCGCCCTGACGAGTGCGGATATAGGAATAGCAATAGGGGCTGGTTCGGACGTTGCGATTGATTCAGCTGATGCGGTTCTTATGAAAAGCCGTCTGAGTGACGTTCCTGCAATGGTTCGCCTAAGCCGTGCGACGCTGAAAAATATCCACGAAAATCTCTTCTGGGCTTTTATTTATAATATCATAGGCATTCCGCTTGCAATGGGTGCATATATAAAGCTGTTCGGCTGGGAATTAAATCCGATGTTCGGGGCGTTGGCTATGAGTCTTTCGAGTTTCTGCGTTGTGACAAATGCACTCCGCCTTAATTTCCTGAAAATCCACGACCCTCGCAGAGATAAAAAAATCCGCCGTAAAAATCCCGAAAAAATCACCGCCACGACCGACAGGGAAAGTGTTGAAATAAAGATAAAAGGCATGATGTGCGGTAACTGCGAAAGGCACGTGAAACAGGCTTTTGAATCGATAGACGGCGTAGAATCGGCAACGGCAAGCTATGAAAACGGTACGGCTGTTGTCAGGCTGAATGGTTTGGTTGACAATAAAACCATGAAAAAAGCCATTGAAGAAGCAGGATATAAGGTGATTAAATTTAAATAAAAAAAATTCCGAAGATTTATTTTCTTCGGATTTTTTTACGCTATCTGTTTCTCTTTTTTATATTCGCAAGCGGATTTTCTTCAATAATTTTCCTTACCTGTTCATTGCTGACGTGTGTGTAAATTTCGGTTGTTGTCGTGTTTGAATGCCCGAGAAGTTCCTTTAGGGTAAGGATATCCGCACCACCGTACTGATACATAAGCGTTGCAGATGTATGGCGGAGCTTATGTGTCGTATAACCCTTGCCATCGAGTTCAGCATTTTTTATCGTCTTTTCAACAATCTGCTGTACACGTCTTTTAGATATGCGATTGTTGCGGTTACTTATAAAAAGTGCCGGCTCGTCCTTTGCGTGCGGATTTTCACGGCGGATTTTTAAATAGTCGTTTATTGCCGAAACACAGGCGTTATTAAGATAAATCATGCGTTCCTTGTTGCCTTTGCCGAGTATTTTCAGCCTGTTTTCCTCAAAGTCAACATCACCGATATTTATACCGATTAATTCGCTGAGACGCACACCGCAGTTAAGCAAAATTGTTATCATGCAGTAGTCACGTTTTGAATCGCTTTCGTCCGCTGTTTCGAGGAGTTTTTTACTCTCGTCAAGAGAAAGAAATTTCGGCATACTCATTCTCGGAGTCGGCATATCTATATCTTTTGCAGGGTCGTTTTCTGTCAGATGTGCAACTTTTGAAAGATATTTGAAGAATCCACGGATTGAAGCGACTTTTCTTGACCTTGCCCTTTTTTCGTTCTTCCGTTCGTCCGAAATGTAAAAAATAAAATTATAAATATCGCCTGTCGAGATTCTGCGGACTTCCTCAATCGTCATATCAGAAATGTTAATATCTTCAACTGCATTGTCCGAGCCGATATTGATTCTGTGGACGTATTTCAGAAAAAGTCTTATATCCAGATAATACTCGCTTATGGTGCGTTCCGAAAGCATTTTTATGACTTTCATATGCACTATGTAATTATTCAGAAATTCCGGATTTTCCGCATTATTAGGATTTTTCATTCATGCCCCCTGAAAAAAATTTTTGTTTATTTTTTATTCTATATTTTTTCGGGGATTTTGTCAATATCTTTTTCAGGAAAAACGACGGACAAATTGTAAATTTTATGTTAATTTTTTGTTAAGAATTATTTTTTATGTTCTTTGTTGCGTCTTTTCAATTATAACTTGCATTCCTGAGAATTTTATAGTATAATATATCTTATCGGCTGTTGTCGTTATCTGTCAGATGTCAGCCATGAATAAAAGAAATGTGGTGATAATATGGAAAATTTTACTGTCAGCGATGAAGTTACTGAAAACAAAAATACATTCTATACCGTTACAATGCGTGGGCTTGTGGCTTTTCCGAATATGGTAATGCACTTTGATGTCATACGTGAAAAGACAGTCAATTCTATAGAAAAGGCTGTAAAAGGCGACGGGAAAATATTCCTTGTGGCACAGAAAGAGGCTAACAAGGAAAATCCAAAAGCAAACGACTTGTATAAAACGGGTGTTGTGGCTCAGATAAAACAGGTTCTGAAACTGACGGACGACGTTATGAAAGTGCTTGTGCAGGGGGTTTACAAGGCAAAACTGATAAATTTCACAGACGACGGGGAGAATCTTATTTCAGAGGTAAAGCGTATACCATCATATTCAAGGGCAAAGTATAACGAAACGGAAATGGAAGCCCTTATGCGTTCTGTAAAGAAAACCTTCGAGGAATATTCGGTATTTTTTCCGAAAATGCCGAAAGACTTTATGGCTTCAGTTATCTTACAGACAAATCCTGTCAAACTTTTTGAACTGATAACATTCAACTGCAATTTTGACTATACAGACAAGCAGATGTTACTTGAAGAGTCGAGTATATTTAACAAGCTCGGCGGACTTCTTGCCTGTCTGGCTACGGAATGTGAACTTCTTGAAATAGAACACGACATACACGAACAAACAAGAAATATAGTTGAAAGGAATCAAAGGGAATATTATCTCCGTGAACAGATGAAAGTTATTCAGGAGCAACTCGGCGAAGATGATAATGAAGAACATTTCAGGTATATGTCCAGAATACTGGCGATAAACTGCGACGACAAGAGCCGTGAAAAACTTCTGAAAGAGTCGGAAAAGCTGAGCAAACTTCCGCCGTCCTCACAGGAAGCGTTTGTTATAAAGAATTATCTTGATACTGTCCTTGACTTGCCGTGGGGAAAGTATACAAAATCAAAGCTGTCACTTTCAAGGGCGGAGTCGATACTCGAAAAGGAACACTACGGGCTGAAAAAAGTCAAGGAAAGAATAATCGAATTTCTCGCCGTGCATATGCTTAATCCTGAAATGAAAGGGCAGATTATATGCCTTGCTGGTCCTCCTGGAATAGGAAAGACATCTATTGCAAAATCGGTTGCAAAGGCTATGGGAAGGAAATATGCGAGAGTTTCGCTCGGCGGAGTGCGTGACGAAGCGGACATCAGAGGACACAGAAAGACATATATCGGAGCAATGCCGGGGCGTATTATAACGGCTCTTCAACAAGCCGGCTCGGCTAATCCCCTGATACTTTTTGACGAGATAGACAAGCTGTGCAATGACATAAAAGGCGACCCCTCGTCTGCAATGCTCGAAGTTCTTGACAGCGAGCAGAACAACGCTTTCCGTGACCACTTTATAGAAGTTCCTTTCGACCTGAGCAAAGCGGTATTCATAACGACCGCAAACAATGTTTCAGCCATTCCCGAGCCTCTGCTGGACAGAATGGAAATAATAGAACTTCCGAGCTATACGGCGGAAGAGAAGTTCCATATAGCAAAAGAACATCTGCTTCCGAAACAGATAAAGGAACACGGTCTCAAAGCATCACAGCTGAAAGTTACGGACAATGCACTACACGACATAATAAAATTCTACACCAAAGAAGCCGGCGTGCGTTCACTTGAAAGAGTTATTGCATCAGTATGCAGAAAAACAGCAAAGAAAATAGCAGGCGAAGAGGTAAAGAAAGTTACGGTAAAACCTGAAAATTTACAGGAATATCTCGGTATAAGAAAATATACCGCCGATATATCTTCAAAGGAAAATCAGATAGGTGTTGTCAACGGTCTTGCGTGGACTTCTGTCGGAGGAGTTATAATGCCTCTGGAAGTGCTTGTGCTTGATGGAAACGGCAAAACAGAAGTAACAGGCTCGCTCGGTGACGTAATGAAAGAGAGTTCACGCATTTCCGTCAGCTATGTGCGGAGCGTTGCGGAAAAATACGGCATAGACAAGGAATTTTACAAAAACACGGATATTCATATACACGCTCCTGAGGGTGCTGTTCCGAAAGACGGACCGTCGGCTGGCGTTACCATGACAACGGCTCTCGTATCGGCACTTTCAGGTATTCCGGTGCGTGCGGACGTTGCAATGACAGGCGAAATCACTTTACACGGAAAGGTGCTTGCCATAGGCGGACTCCGTGAAAAGACCATGGCATCATACAAGGCGGGTATAAAGACGGTTATAATTCCTGTGGCAAACAAACCCGACCTTGAGGAAGTGGACGACGTTGTAAAGGAAAATATACATTTTGTATATGCCGAAACACTCGCTGATGTGCTTGATACGGCACTTGTGAAATAAAGGGGGGATTTCTTTGGGTCTTAACTACAACAAGGCGGAGTTTTTCGCTTCATACGGAAATTTTTCACAGATTCCGCAGTGCAACGGAATTGAAATAGCTTTTGCAGGACACTCCAATGTCGGAAAATCAACGCTTATCAACAAACTCTTCAACAGAAAGAATCTTGCAAGGGTGAGTTCTGTTCCGGGGAAAACCTCGACTATTAATTTCTACAGTCTGGAAAACGTATATTTTGCTGACCTCCCAGGCTATGGATACGCAAAGGTCTCAAAATCGGAAAAAGAACGCTGGGCAGGACTTATAGACGGCTATCTTAATTCAGACCGTGACATAAGGCTTGTGTTTATGCTTGTGGATATGCGACACGCTCCCACAAAAGACGATATCCGCATGATTGACTATCTCATTGATACAGAAACACCGTTTTTAATCGTTCTCACAAAGGCTGACAAGCTGAAAAAAACCGAAAGGCAAAAGCGTATGGAGGCTTTTAAAGACGAAATACCGTGTTTCAGCGATATTCATACGGTGGCTTTTTCTTCCCAGACTTTTGAGGGCGTGGAAGAACTCAGACAGATTATTGACAGTATAGTCTCAGACGACGAATAATATTCAGGAAAGGAAGTTTTAAAGAATGTTTGTATCGGAAAATCTCAGTCTCAATGAAAAAGGACATCTTACAATAGGAGGTGCTGACACTGTTGAACTCGCTTGTCAGTACGGCACACCGCTTTATGTAATGGACGAGCAGGCAGTAAGAAAGGCGTGCAGGCGTTTCAGGGACAGCATAGACAGGTATTATGACGGAAAAGGGCTTGTCTGCTATGCAAGCAAGGCTTTTTCGTGCCTTGAAATGTGCCGTATAGTAGAAAGCGAGGGACTCGGACTTGATGCTGTTTCTATCGGCGAACTCTATACCGCTGTAAAGGCAGGTTTTGACGTTTCAAAGATAGGTTTTCACGGCAACAACAAGACAGACGAGGAGCTTTGTTATGCCGTTGACTGCAAGGTAGGACACATTATCGTTGACAATATCAGCGAACTTTTACGCCTTGAAAAAATCGCCGAGGAAAAGGGTGCAAAACCTGATATAATGTTGCGTATCAAGCCCGGTATTGACGCACACACACATGACTTTATAAAGACAGGGCAGATAGACAGCAAATTTGGATTTGCTCTTGAAACGGGTGAAGCCTTTGAAGCTGTAAAACAGGCTGTATCATGCGGAAATATAAACCTTATGGGACTTCACTGCCATATCGGTTCGCAGATTTTCGAAATTGCACCGTTTGAAGAAGCTGCAAAAGTTATGCTTAACTTTATTGCAAAAATCAAGAATGAACTTGGTTACGAAATCAAGGGACTTAATCTCGGCGGTGGTTTCGGTATAAAGTATCTTAATGAACACGACCCCGTGCCATTTGAAACGTACATGGAAAGAGTTTCGGAAGTAATAAAAAATACCTGCTCTGAACTGGATATTACACAGCCTTACATATTCATAGAGCCTGGTCGTTCTATTGCCGCACCCGCAGGAATTACTTTATATACGGTCGGTGCAAGAAAGGAGATTCCGGATATACGAACATATATTTCCGTGGACGGCGGTATGGCGGACAGTCCGAGGTATATTCTCTACAAATCCGAGTACGAGGCAATTGTTGCAAACAAAGCAAATGAAGAACGCACGGAACGTGTGACAATAGCTGGAAAGTGCTGTGAAAGCGGAGACCTTATCGGCGAGAATATGCCCCTCCAGCACGCAGAGTCAGGGGATATAATCGCTGTATGTGCAACGGGTGCTTACAACTATTCCATGTCCTCAAACTACAACAGACTTCAGAAACCCGCAGTTGTTTTTGTGAACAACGGCGAGTCAAGAATTGCTGTTAAGCGTGAAACTCTTGACGATATAATCAGAAACGACATATGAAATATCTGTAATTAAAAAGAATATAAGTCCTTTATACTATGTGTATAGAGGACTTTGTTTTATACAACAAAAAATTTTTTTCAGAAAATATGTAAAGTCTACTTGACAAATGATGTAAAGCATGCTATACTATTATTGTAAAGGAAACTTTACATCAATAATTTTATTTCAGAAAGGATAGTAATTCAGAAAATCCATAATGTGAGGTGTTTAAGGAGCGTGATATATTGAAAAACAAAATTCAGGAACTCAGAAAGTCCCGAAAAGTTACTCAACAGGAACTCGCTGACGCATTGAGTGTTACACGTCAGACTATTATTTCTTTGGAAAACGGAAGATATAATGCTTCGCTGATTCTGGCGCATAAAGCCGCACAATTTTTTGGTGTCACGATTGAGGAACTGTTTATTTTTGAAGGCGAAGAAAATTTATAAGGAGATTTTTATTATGGAAGATTTTAAGAAAAAACTTACCCGAAAATACAGAATGATGGGAAGATACTGTTGTTTTGCAGTGTGTATATATTTCGGGTTAATGCGTTTTACAACAACTGTCAATGATTTCACAGAGGGACTTTTAAGCGGTATGTTCAGCGGAATAATGATTGTTTCTATTTTCAATCTTGTGAGAATACATATAGCTCTGCATAATGAGGAAAAACTCAAAGAGATGTATATTCAGGAAACCGACGAAAGAAACATTGCAATCAGCAAGGAAACTATGAGGACTTCAAGTGTTGTTTCGCTTATGGTGACTGCATTAGCTGTAATCATATCCGGATTTTTTAACCCTGTTATCAGTATGACGCTTGGCATATCTATAATGGCGGACGCTGTTATAACAATTGCAGTGCAGTTTTATTACAAGAAAAAGATGTAATCAGGAGCGAAAAATGGACGACAAGTATTTATTAGTAGAAAAATACAAGTTGAAACACGAAAACAACGCATGGTATTCAGAAAGGGAAAATTCCCACAAACATCTGATTTTTAAAGATTCATTCTTTGAAAGAACTGACATTATAGGACTTCTTTTCCGTATCAATAAGTTATGTATGGCAAAGGTGAAATATTTTCGTGGGAATATTGAAAAATATCAGCCTTTGAAATATGATTATAAAAACGGTTTTGTAGAAGTACCGTTGTGGGACGCTGATTTCTTTAAACATCGTGCATCAGGATATATTCTGGATTTTCGTTATTTGCAGACAATTACTGTCTATGAAGATTTCGTGGCACTCTGTACTGAACTTGAAAGTTTTGAGAACGAATAATATAAACGGCTCTGAAAAAAATCGTATTTTTTTGTTATTATTTTTAATATTATCTTAATTGACAGTTACAGGAAATTTGTGTAAAATATACACAAAGGACGGTGATTGTATGAGGAAAACAAGATTTTTTATTATGCTTTTTGTACTTGTCGGAATTATGTTTGTATTGAGTGGGTGTGGGTGTGGTATATATTACCCTGACCATTTTGACTTTAAGTTTCAGGGTGAGTACATGGCGGATAAATACATAGATTTGCTTATCCCGATTGACGAAACCGATGAATTTTACACCCCTTACAACTGTAATATTGAGGGTAATATAGAAATCCCCGAAGACAGCGAGATAGTAAACTACAACAAAGACGGTTACCGGAGTATGCTTATACATATGAAAGAATCAAGATTAGAAATTTCAACAGATTTTGGAATACGTCAATGGGTATGTGTACCGTATTGTGACGATGGTCGTGATGAAAAGTTTGCGGAGTTCTGCAATAAGTATAAAAAATGTTATGCTGTAGTATTCGATATTAAAGGAAATATATTACAGATTTCAAAGAAGATACCAATTGTATCGCTCGGAAACTTCTATCTACAGGATATTTCATATAATGTTGAAAAGAATAAAATAAAACCGGATTATATAGCATCAGAGGACGTAAGTTATTTTGTTATAATGATATGGTTGTTATCTGTAGCAGGTACAATAGGCTGTATAATAACGCTTATTATAGGTGAACTCAATCAGAATAGACCTATTATAAGTTATAAGGGATATGGATATATTATAGCATCTGCAATATTTAATATACCGGTTGTTGTATTGATTTTGGCGTTCTTGTATATGGCTTTCGGAACATCATCTACAATAGTTGATTTTTTTATAAACCTGCTCGATATATTCATAGGTTATTTAAGTTTCATATTTATGCCGATAAATATAGGCGTACTGATACATTTCATACAGATTGAAAAAGAAAATGCGTCTGAAAAAAAATCTTGACATTTCCGAAAAAATGTGATATATTATTTAAAGACAGACAAGGAGGTTGCTATATGTAACCTCTTTTTTTATTTTTAGTTTGTTTAAATCTTGACAAAGTATATATTTTGTTGTACAATTAAATCAGTATCATGAAAGGAATGATTAAAAATGGGTTTAACTCTTACAGAAAAAATACTTAAAGCACATCTCGTTGACGGTGAGTATGTCAAGGGTCAGGAAATCGGAATAAAAATCGACCAGACTCTTACACAGGACGCAACAGGAACTATGGCTTATCTCGAATTTGAGGCTATAGGCGTACCACGTGTTAAAACTGAACGTTCAGTTGCATACATCGACCACAATACACTCCAGAACGGTTTTGAAAATGCAGACGACCACAGATTTATAGGAAGTGTTGCAAAAAAACACGGAATATATTTCTCACGCCCCGGAAACGGAATCTGTCATCAGGTACATCTTGAGAGATTCGGCATACCCGGAAAGACTCTCATCGGCTCGGACAGCCATACACCCACGGGTGGCGGTATCGGTATGATTGCTATCGGAGCAGGCGGACTTGACGTTGCAGTTGCAATGGGCGGAGGTGCTTACTACATCACCTGTCCGAAAGTTGTTAAAGTAGAGCTTACGGGAAAACTTCAGCCGTGGGTTTCTGCAAAGGACGTTATTCTTGAAGTCCTCCGCCGTCTCTCTGTAAAGGGCGGTGTCGGAAAAGTTATTGAATACTGTGGCGAGGGCGTTAAAACCCTTTCAGTTCCAGAACGTGCCACTATTACAAATATGGGTGCTGAACTTGGTGCGACTACTTCAATTTTCCCATCCGACGAAACAACAAAACAGTTTCTTAAAGCACAGTGCCGTGAAGAAGTTTGGACTCCGCTTTCTGCTGACGATGATGCAGTTTATGACGAGGAACTTACAATTAACCTCAGTGAACTCGTTCCGCTTGCTGCCTGTCCGCACTCTCCTGACAACGTAAAGAGCGTTGAGGAAATCGGCAGACTTAAAGTAGACCAGGTTTGTATCGGCTCATGCACAAACTCTTCGCTGCTTGATATGATGAAAGTGGCACACATCTTAAAGGGCAAGACCGTTAATCCTGATGTTTCACTTTCAATTGCCCCTGGCTCTAAACAGGTTCTCAATATGCTTGCACAGAACGGTGCATTATCAGACCTTATTGAAGCAGGTGCAAGAATACTCGAAAGTGCGTGCGGTCCTTGCATTGGAATGGGACAGTCTCCTAATTCAAAGGGTATTTCTCTCCGTACTTTCAACAGAAATTTTGAAGGACGTTCGGGAACAAAGGACGGACAGATTTATCTTGTATCGCCTGAAATGGCTGCTGTATCGGCTCTCACGGGCTATCTCACAGACCCGAGAGAATTAGGCGATATGCCTGAGTTCAAACTCCCCGAAATCTTCACAATCAACGATAATATGGTTGTTCCGCCTGCTCCCGTTGAGGAAATGGACAGCGTTGAAATTCTCAGAGGACCAAACATAAAGCCTTATCCCGAAACTTCACCGCTCCTTGAAACAATTGATGCTCCTGTTTCACTCAAAGTCGGCGACAATATCACTACAGACCACATTATGCCGGCAGGTGCAAAGATTCTTCCGCTCCGTTCAAATATTCCAAAAATCTCACAGCACTGTTTTGCCGTATGTGACGAAACTTTCCCCGAAAGAGCAAAGGCACTCGGAAAGAGTATTATTGTCGGCGGTTCAAACTACGGACAGGGTTCTTCACGTGAACACGCTGCACTTGCTCCGCTGTACCTCGGCGTAAAGGCTGTACTCGTAAAGTCGTTCGCACGTATTCACAGGGCAAATCTTATTAATGCTGGTATTCTTCCGCTTACTTTCGTTAATGAATCAGACTACGACAGCATTAATCAAGGTGACGAACTTGTACTTGTTGATGTCCGCAAGGCTGTTGAAGACGGCAAGTCTGAACTTACTGTTATCAACAAGACAAACGGAAAGGAAATTCCCGTACTCTGCGAACTTTCGGGACGTACTAAGGATATTATGCTTGCTGGCGGTCTCCTTGATTATACAAGGGAATCCATGAAGTAATTGTAAATATGCTACCGCCGCTTTAATAATGATAATGACGGTTGCAGTCCTGTTATTGCTATAGGTGTATTTTCAGGACTAAAAATAGCTGAAGTTTTGGATTGCGGATTTGTAACCACTTTTATATTAGTAATTGCAGGAGCTTTAATTTCTACAGTGTTAGGAAGCTATTTGAAAAAATGAATAATATAAAAATAAAACGTGAAAACGACCGTATCTTTAAAATATGAAAGGGTGATAATATGCCAAAACCATGTATGAATCGCAATAATAATAAAGGCTGGAGTCCTGTTATTGTTATAGGTACACTTTCAGTAATAAAAATATCTGAAGTTTTGGATTGCGGATTTATCACCACTTTTATATTAATAATTGCAGGAGCTTTACTTTTTACAGTATTATGGAGATATTTAAAAAAATGAATAATATGAAAATAAAACGTGAAAATGACTGTATTTTCAGGGAAAACAGATTTGACATGATTTCGGAGACTTTTAATGATATTGCTGAAATTCCCGAAATAAAACGTGAAAAATATTTCTCCGTAAGCGGACATACCGAAAGGAAAACAACGATACAGGCAATTACAGACCATGCGGAGCAGGGGAAAATTATTGCACTTAATTTTGCCAATGCTATGTATGCCGGCGGTGGTTATGTACTCGGCGGAAACGCTCAGGAAGAAAGCCTTTGTCGTGCCTCAATGCTTTACTACACTATCAGAACGCAGAAAGAGTATTACAGGCGTAACAGGCTTCACATTCTGCCTACCTACACTGATACTATGATTTATTCGGAAAACGTTCCTGTTATCCGAAATGAAAACGGCAAACTTCTTGAAAAATCTGTTTTGTGCAACTTTATAACCGCTCCTGCGGTAAACAGGACTTTCGCTAAATTCATGTTTTCAGACAGGAAAATAAATAATATAATGTACTCAAGAATAAAAAAAATTATTATGCTTGCGTTGCTGAAAAAACCTGATATAATAATTTTAGGTGCTTTCGGGTGCGGTATGTTCGGAAACAGGCGTGAAACGGTTTTCACGATGTTTGAGGAAATTATTAATAAATATGTTCCTGACGGCGTTGAAATTATTTTTGCAGTACCATAAAAGGAGGTAGTTATGAAACTCGCAGAGGCTCTCGCACTCCGTGCGGAAATGAAAAATAAAATAAATAACATTCACAGCAGACTTTTACAAAACGCTAAAGTTCAGGAGGGCGAAAAACCAGCCGAAAATCCTTACACTCTCATTGAGGAACTGAACAGTGTTTCCGACGAAATGGCGAGGCTTATCAGAAATATCAATTACACTAACTGCATGACGGTTGAAGACGGTGTGTCACTCAGTGATATAATAGCGGAAAAAGAAGTTTTACAGAAAAAAATATCTGTTCTTAGAAATTTCCTATTAAATGCAGGTACGCTTGTTGACCGTTATTCAAAAAAGGAAATTAAAATATACAGCACTGTTGATGTTGTTGAATTGCAGAAAAAAGTTGATGCTATGTCTAAACATCTGCGTGAACTTGACATGAATATTCAGCGAATCAACTGGACTGTCGACCTTATTGAAAAATAATTCTTATTCGGTATATTTTTTACAGGGCGGATATATCTTCGTAACTGTAAAGTACGAAAAGTCGAATTCGACTCCGGTCGGGTACCGGAAAACTTTTTAATGTTATATCCACTACAATTTACAAGAGTATTGTTATAGAGGTATTTTTGTAAATATCTGATTATTGTTATTACCATGTATCGACTGTAAAGAAAGGGCGGGGCAGGGGACTTATGAATAAGAATGAACTGAAAGACGATATTAAAAACGCACTGGAAGACCTGAAAGACGATTATACAATCTATGCACAGAGGTGCGAGGACTTGCAGGAAATAGAAAACAATAAACTGGACATTCCTAAAAGTCTTATGATGACTCAGATGTACAATTTTCCCGAGCGTTTACATTATGAAACAAGAAAAGCTCGTGAAAGAGCTTCTCTGGAAAAACACTTCCCGAAAAGTGTTATTGACGAACTGGATATTCCGAAAGATTCCAAACCGAAAAATTATTTATCGGGATTTGCTTTATTTAAAGTGCTTTTTCCGCATATTGCAGGATTTATTGTCGGCTGTGCATTTGCAAGAATGTTTAACTTTGCATCTGTCGGTTACGTGATTATGGGCATTATATTTGCGTTTATCGTGGGCGTTCACAAAAGCACCTACGACGATAAAATAGCCCTTAAATATGCGGTTATAAAAAATATTGTTCTTATGCTTGTTGAAATTGCTTTGATTCTGTTATGTGCCGGAATTTACGGCATAATATATATGATAGGATAAAAAATTTACAGGAGGTAAAAACCAATGGCTAAAATTATTATGAAAACTCCCCTCGTCGAAATGGACGGCGACGAGATGACAAGAATCCTCTGGAAGTGGATTAAGGAAACTCTCCTTGAGCCTTATGTTGAACTCAACACCGAATATTATGACCTCGGTCTTGAACACCGTGAAGCTACTAAAGACAAGGTTACTACGGACTCGGCAGAGGCTACAAAAAAATATGGCGTTGCTGTAAAATGTGCAACTATCACTCCGAACGCCGCAAGAATGCCCGAATACAATCTCACTCAGATGTGGAAGTCTCCTAACGGCACAATCCGTGCTTATCTTGACGGAACTGTTTTCCGCACTCCCATTATCGTAAAGGGCATTGAGCCGTATATTCCGACGTGGACAAAGCCGATTACAATTGCCCGTCACGCTTACGGAGACGTTTATAAAAATACTGAAATGCGTGTTGAAAAGGGCTGTAAAGCTGAACTCGTCGTTACGGACGAAAACGGCAACGAAACACGTGAACTTATTCACGATTTTTCAAAGTGCAACGGCATTATTCAGGGACTCCACAACCTCGATGACAGCATAGCAGGATTCGCAAGGGCTTGCCTGAATTACGGTCTTGATTTGAAGCAGGACGTGTGGTTTGCAACAAAGGACACAATTTCCAAAAAGTACGACCACAGATTCAAGGATATTTTTCAGGAAATTTATGATAATGAGTACAAAGAGAAGTACGAATCAGCAGGAATTGAATATTTCTACACTCTCATTGACGACGCTGTGGCAAGGGTTATCCGTTCAAACGGCGGTTATATCTGGGCTTGCAAGAACTACGACGGCGACGTTATGTCCGATATGGTTTCGACAGCTTACGGCAGTCTTGCAATGATGACTTCCGTGCTTGTTTCACCAGATGGCATATACGAATACGAGGCAGCACACGGCACGGTGCAGAGACATTATTACAAGTACCTCAAGGGCGAAGAGACTTCTACGAACTCTGTTGCAACTATTTTTGCGTGGAGCGGTGCGTTGAGAAAGAGGGGCGAACTCGATGGTACGCCTGAACTTTGTGAATTTGCCGACAAGCTCGAAAAAGCTACAGTTCAGACAATTGAAGACGGCGTTATGACAGGCGACCTCTATCTTATCTCAAAGCTCGAAAACAAGAAAAAAGTTGACTCAAAGACTTTCCTTGACGAAATCAGGAAAAGACTTGACAGTCTCATGTAATTTAATATTTTAAGAAATAAAAAAAATGCCCTGTATTTTTTTGGTACAGGGCATAAGTTTTTTCTGAATGCGGTTAAAAAAATTCTTGACATCATTTGATTTGTGTGATATAATATATAAAAATATCGGCTTGCTGTTATATTTATATGGCAATGCTGTGTATTTGAGTTGAAAAACGGCGAAATTGAAAAAATTTTCAAAAATGGAGTTGCACGATAAAATGTCAAAAAATGCAGTATCAAATTCGGTTATACGACGGTTGCCACGCTATTACAGATTCCTCGGAGAACTTGAAACAAACGGTTATATCCGCATATCGTCAAGGGAACTATCCGAAAAAATGGGTCTCACAGCCTCGCAGATAAGGCAGGATTTTAACTGTTTCGGCGGATTCGGTCAGCAGGGATATGGCTATAATGTCAGCGAACTTCGCAGGCAGATTGGAATTATTCTCGGCATGGAAAGAAAAACGCCTATAATTCTTATGGGAGCAGGTAACCTCGGAAAAGCCATTGCAACGCATATTGATTTCAACAGCATGGGTTTTGACCTTATCGGAGCATTTGACGTTAATCCCGAAATAACAGGCAGAAAACTGGGGAAAATTACTGTTGCCGATGCGGACGGACTGGAAAAATTCTGCGAGGAAAAAAAACCCGTTGCCGTTATTCTTTGCATACCTCAGGAGTCCGCCGAAAAAGAGTCGGAAAGGCTTGTGAAGTGCGGAATAAAAGCGTTTTGGAATTTTACGCAGTATGACCTTAATATCAACAACGACGATATTGTTGTGGAAAACGTCCACCTCACTGACAGTCTGACAATATTATCATACGCTATAAATACAGTTCCCGACTAAAAGGGAACTGTATTTTGAGACAGAATGTGAAAAAATTATCAAAGATTCCAATGCATTATATAATAAAATAAATATGTTTATTCTAAATTTATATGATTGACAGTAATAAAAATATGTGACTTATTGGCATATTTACGTGATTATCTCCGCTTATTATGTGTAGTTTATCAAAATTATATGCTTTTGTTTATTCTGTATTTTTGTAAACCTTATGCAACATTGCGGATTTTTTATGTATATTATTATCATTATTGCATATAGCATGGGATATGCGGAAAAACTATTGTTAATAATATATCAATATCAGAATATTAATATTCTTAAACTACATTTGAATTTCTTTTCACTTGCTGTTATACTTAATATTGTATGAAACGTGAAAGACGTTTGAAAAAATAAAACAATTATTCAGGAGTGTATATATCAATGGATTATCGTATAGAACACGACTCGATGGGCGAAGTAAAAGTGCCTGCTGATAAATACTGGGCAGCTCAGACTGAAAGAAGCCACGAAAATTTTCTTATCGGCGTGGGCATAGAAACAATGCCGAGAGAAATTACACACGCATTCGGCATACTCAAAAAATCCGCCGCTATTGCCAATCATGCACTTAAACCCGAGAAAATGACAGACGAGAAACTTTCTGCCATATCTCAGGCTTGCGACGAGGTTATAAGCGGTGCTTTAAATGAACATTTTCCGCTTGTTGTATGGCAGACGGGTAGCGGTACGCAGTCGAATATGAATGCAAACGAGGTTATCGCAAACAGGGGTAATGAAATTGCAGGAAAAAAACTTCTGCACCCGAATGACGATATAAATATGAGTCAGTCGTCAAATGATACTTTTCCGACTGCCATGCACATAGCATCAGTTATCGCCATTGAAGACAAGGTTATCCCCGCTGTAGATACCCTTATTGAGACTTTCAAAAGGCTTGAATCGGAAAATGAGGGCATAGTAAAAAGCGGTCGTACTCATCTTCAGGACGCTACACCTATTAAATTTTCACAAGAAATAAGCGGTTGGAGGTCTTCTCTCGAAAAGGACAGAAAAATGCTCCTTACTGCTGTTGAGGAACTTCGTGAGCTTGCACTCGGCGGTACGGCTGTCGGCACGGGTCTCAACGCTCCCGCAGGATTTGCAGAAAAGGCAGCCGAGGCTATAAGCGAAATTTCGGGAAAGAAGTTTGTCACGGCTCCGAATAAGTTTCACTCTCTTACCTCGAAGGACGAAATTGTTTTTGCACACGGTGCGTTAAAGGCTCTTGCGTGCGATATGATGAAGATTGCCAACGACGTAAGGTGGCTTGCATCAGGTCCACGTGACGGTCTCGGCGAGATATTTATTCCCGAAAACGAGCCTGGCTCGTCTATCATGCCGGGTAAGGTAAATCCCACGCAGTGCGAACAGGTTACTATGGTTGCCGTTCAGGTAATGGGAAATGACGTTGCTGTAGGTATGGCTGCATCACAGGGAAATTTCGAGCTTAATGTATTCATGCCCGTATGTGCATATAATTTCCTGCAATCTGCACGTCTCCTTGCTGAATCAATTGTTTCATTCAATAAAAACTGTGCAGTGGGAATCAAGGCAAACAAGGAAAAAATGCACCATAATCTGCATAATTCACTTATGCTTGTTACTGCCCTTAATCCATATATCGGCTATGAAAATGCTGCAAAGACAGCCAAAAAGGCTTTTAAGGACAATATTTCCCTGAAAGAAGCCTGTGTGGAACTCGGTTTCCTTACGGCTGAACGTTTCGACGAGGTTTTCCACCCCGAAGAAATGGCATAAAACCAACAGAAAGGAAGCGTATTAATGAATACTTTTACGTATTATCCGGGCTGTACGCTGAGAACTAAAGCAAAAGACCTTGACACTTATGCGAGGTCGTCCGCTGAGGCTCTCGGAATCACCCTCACAGAGCCTGAAAACTGGCAGTGCTGTGGCGGTGCTTACACTACAGCCAAAGACGAAATCGCAACAAAGCTATCTGCGGTAAGAACTCTCAATTCCGCAAAGGAAGCAGGACAGCCTCTTGTAACGGTCTGTTCCGCCTGTCACAATGTAATCAAACAGACTAACTATGATATTTCCAATGATGAGGAAATGGCTTCAAAGGTAAATAATTATCTTAAACTTGACGAGGCTTACAACGGCGAAACCACTGTGTATCACTATCTTGAAATGCTCCGTGACGTTGTGGGATTCGATAACCTTAAAAAACAGGTTGTAAAGCCTTTCAAGGGTAAAAAAATAGGTGCATATTACGGCTGTCTGCTTCTCCGTCCGAGCAAGGCTCTTGCCATGGACGACCCTGAAAATCCGACAATCATGGAGGATTTTATAAAGGCTATCGGCGGAACTCCTGTTATCTATGCACAGCGTAACGAGTGCTGTGGTGGTTACATAACAATGGAGGATAAGGCACAGGCACAGAAAAGAAGTTCAAGAGTTATGGAGTCCGCACAGGAACAGGGTGCAGATATGATTATTACAGCCTGTCCGCTTTGTCTCTACAACCTCAAAAAGAACTCAGGTTCAGACCTCCCCGTCTACTACTTCACCGAACTTCTCGCCGAGGCTCTCGGATTAAAGGAGGATAACAATGAACAGTAATCTCAAAGAACAGGTTCTCCGTTCAAGCGGAGTAAATGTACTCAAATGTATGCGTTGCGGAAAATGTTCAGGCACTTGTCCTTCATATGATGAGATGGAATATCACCCGCACCAGTTCGTCTACATGGTTGAAAAGGGCGATATCGAAACCCTCATGAAATCGGAATCAATCTATAAATGCCTTACGTGTTTTGCGTGCGTGGACAGATGTCCGAGAAGCGTAGAGCCGGCAAAGGTTGTTGAGGCTGTACGTCTCGCAACCATACGTCAGCAGGGCTGTAATCATCTTATTGCCGACAGCATTCCCGAAATGCTCGACGAGGATTTGCCACAGCAGGCTATTGTCACGGCATTCAGGAAATATACAAAGTAAGGAGGAGATAATATATGCAGAGAATAGGAGTATTTGTCTGTCACTGCGGTACAAACATAGCTGCAACTGTCGACGTAAAGGCAGTTGCGGAGGCTCTCAGCCATGAATCCGGAGTAGTTATCTCTCAGGAATATCAGTATATGTGTTCGGAGGCAGGACAGAATCTTATAAAGGACGCTATAAAAGAACATAAACTTACGGGCGTTGTTGTATGTTCATGTTCGCCGAGAATGCACGAAAATACATTCAGAAAAGCAGCCGCTTCCGCAGGTCTCAACCCGTATCTTGTTGAAATTGCCAATATCCGTGAGCAGTGTTCATGGATTCACAAGGAGATTGCAACAGCTACCGAAAAGGCTGTTATTCTCGGAAGAGCAGCAATAGCAAAGGTACATCTTAATGCACCTCTTATTGCAGGCGAAAGCCCCGTTGCAAAAAGGGCTCTGGTTATCGGCGGTGGTATCGCAGGTATTCAGACGGCACTTGATATTGCAGAAGCTGGATTTGACGTTGATATTGTTGAAAAAGAGCCTACTATAGGCGGAAAAATGGCACAGATAGACAAGACTTTTCCGACCCTTGACTGTGCGTCGTGTATTCTCACGCCGAAAATGGTTGACTGCTCGCAGAATGAGAAAATACATATACATTCATATAGTGAAGTCAGTGCGGTAAAGGGCTTTGTCGGCAACTTCACAGTTACTATAAAGAAAAAGGCACGTTTTATAGACGAAACAAAGTGTACAGGTTGCGGAATCTGTACGGAAGTCTGTCCGATGAAGAAAGTCCCGAACGCTTTCAATATGGGTCTCGACAACAGAACGGCAGTTTATATTCCGTTTGCTCAGGCTGTTCCGAAAGTTGCAACAATTGATGCAAATTACTGTCTCAAGCTCCGTGGCGGTACGATAAAGGAAAAAGTCTGCGGAAAGTGTGCAGAGGCTTGCACGGCAGGTGCTATAAACTATAAACAGCAGGACGAATTTATCGAGCAGACATATGGTGCAATCGTGGTTGCAACAGGCTATAATCCGATAAAACTTGACAAGTTCGACGAGTTCGCATATAATCAGTGTCCTGACGTTGTAACGTCCCTTGAACTTGAAAGACTTATGAACGCCGCAGGTCCGAACGGCGGTACGCTCCTGAGACCGTCCGACAAAACACACCCGCACAAGATTGTTTTTGTACAGTGTGTCGGTTCACGTTGCGACGACAGCAAGGGCAAGCCGTATTGTTCAAAGATATGCTGTATGTATACTGCAAAGCACGCTATGCTTATACGTGAAAAATATCCCGATACTGAGGTTTATGTATTCTATATTGACGTGCGTACACCCGGAAAGAATTTTGACGAGTTCTACAGAAGAGCGGTAGAGCAGTACAATGTACATTATATAAAAGGCATGGTGGGCAAGGTTACTCCGAAAGCTGACGGAAAAATTGATGTACAGGCTTCTGACCTGCTTTCAAATGAACAGCTTCATATTGACGCTGATTTGGTTGTACTCGCTACGGCTATCGAACCCGACCAGACAGCACGTCCGCTTGCTACTATTCTTACAACACAGATGGATACAAATGATTTCTTCACGGAATCACACCCGAAGCTCCGCCCTGTTGAAAGTGCAACAGCAGGTATCTTCCTTTCAGGCGTATGTCAGGGACCTAAGGATATTCCTGAAACCGTGGCACAGGCAAGTGCGGCAGCGGCAAAAGCTATCGGTCTCCTTGTGAAAAACAGTATCACGTGCAACCCATGCGTTGCTCACTCAAACGAACTTATGTGTAACGGCTGTTCAGCCTGTGAAAAAGTTTGTCCTTACGGTGCTATCACTTATCAGGACAAGGAATTCAGAATGCCTGACCGCACTACTGCTATAAGGCGTGTTGCAGGCGTTAATCCTGCTGTCTGTCAGGGTTGCGGAGCTTGTACGGTTGCGTGTCCGTCGGGTGCTATGGATTTGAACGGCTTCTCTAACAGTCAGATTATGGCGGAGGTAGACGCAATATGCAAGTAAATGATAACAAAGATTTTCAGCCCCTGATTGTCGCATTCTGCTGTAACTGGTGTTCATATGCAGGTGCTGACCTTTCGGGTACAAACAGACTTAACTATCCTACAAACGTTAAGATTATAAGAGTGCCTTGTTCGTGCCGTGTAAATCCTATGTTCATACTCAGGGCGTTTCAGAGAGGTGCAGACGGCGTTATACTCTGTGGCTGTCACCCCGGAGACTGCCACTATACGTCAGGAAACTACTTCACGAGAAGAAGAATGACACTGCTTTTCAGTATGCTTGATTTCCTCGGAATCGAAAGAGACCGTACAAGAGTAGAATGGGTTTCAGCTGCTGAGGGTGCTAAGTTCGCCGCTACTATGAATGAATTTACCGAGGCTGTCAGAAAACTCGGACCGAATCGCAGATTGGAGGATTTACGATGCAGGAAGCAATAATCAGCAAGGCAAAACAGCTCCTCGCTGACGGAACTGTAAACCGTGTAATCGGCTGGAAAAAGGGCGAGTTCGCTTATGACGTGACACCCGCAGTTTTTGAGAGTGCGGAAGAGATTGACTCGGATTTTGTCTATGACGATTTCACGTCAGCCAACGTCTCAAAGTATCTTGTAAAGGAAAGCAAAAAAGAAGGAAAAGTCCTTGTTTTTCTCAAGCCATGCGATACATACAGCCTTAACCAGCTTATAAAGGAACACAGGGTAAAGCGTGAAAATATATATGTCAGTCTCTAATACACATCTCCGAG
>CAMWQJ010000012.1 GCA_947176415.1 uncultured Ruminococcus sp.
TCGTTTCTGTCATCCACATTGCCCGAAGTAAGGCAGAAAGACAGAATCTCACCTTTATCGTTGATAATCAGATGCAGTTTAAAGCCATAGAACCAGCCCATGGAACTTTTTCCTGTTTTTGCATATTCGCTGAAAACACGATGATTATGTATTCTGTGATTATCACATACTTTCAACGGAGTAGAGTCAACAAAAGATATTCCTGAGCACTTGCCAAAACGTGCTTTTATAGTGTATAATACAAGTGGGACAAGTGCGAACTGCATAATTTCTACAAACCGGTTATAACTTACAAGATCAGGAAAATCTTTTCTCTGGTGTACCATTACATACTTTGTATAATACCATTTAAATGTCCTATATCCGGATAGATGATACATAATCAGTATTGTCATAATTTCACTCAATGACATTCTTGTTCTGGAGACAACCTCCTCTTTATCTATCAACAGTCTGTCTCTGCAATAATCCTCATATGCTTTGCAAAAATCATCTGCATCATAAAAAATTGCTGTTTGTTTCATAGAAGAAACCGTATTTCTGTTACTTTGGGTTTGTGGTTATTCTCATTATAACAGATTTTGGCGGTTCTTTCTTTTTTTTCATCGAACACACATTGTTCCAAACAGTATAAAAATTTAAGTCTGAAAAACTTATAGCCTGTGAAGTAAAAAACGCTTCACAGGCTCTTTTTGCGGATATTAAAAAATTATGAATAAATGCACATTTTTTCAGTGAAAGTCAACAATAAGTATTATAATTTCAGAATTGACTTGAAAATCCAATCTATCGTTTCCGATTAAAAAATAAATCCGAAAATACGGAATCTTTGCAAAATAAAATACACCTAACGATTATATCATTCGTTAGGTGCAATTATGGTTGGGGTGCAGGGATTTGAACCCCGGAAATGACGGAGTCAGAGTCCGTTGCCTTACCGCTTGGCGACACCCCAGTGTCTTGAAAATCATGCTGTAAATCATTCAGCTTCTATATTATATCACGGGAATTTAAAAAAGTCAAGAGGTTTTTATATATTTTTTTATTTTAATTATATCGTGCCGTATTGAAAAAATATTAAAATCGTTATATAATAGTATTCAGGAGGGTTTAAGGCTTATGACTAAGATGTATTTGATAGTAAACCTTGTTGCAGGAAAAGCACTTATAAATGACAATCTCGGCTATATAATAGACGAATTTACAAAGACGGGCTATGAAGTCACGGTACACACGACTCAGAACGGAGCGGACGCAACGGAATCGGCGGAATATGCGTGCGACAAGGAATTTGACATAATCGTGTGTGCGGGCGGGGACGGCACGCTCAGCCAGTGTATGCAGGGGATTATGAAAAGCAGAAAAAAAATTCCTGTCGGTTATATTCCGTCAGGCTCTACAAATGACTTTGCAAGAAGTCTTGACATACCGAAAAACACAATAAACGCTGTCCGTTGGATTATTGACGGAACGCCGACGGGGTGTGACGTGGGAAAATTCAATGATTCCTACTTTATGTATATATCGGCATTCGGTGCGTTCACCAACATAACATACGAAACGCCACAGCCTCTGAAAAACAGGCTCGGACATTCCGCCTACATTCTGAATGGTCTTTTGCAGATAACAAGTATACGCTCCAAACGCATGAGGATTGAATATGACGGAAATGTCATTGAAGATGATTTCCTTTTCGGAATGGTGACGAATACGGCTTCTGTTGCCGGTCTTCTTTCGTTAAATGATTTTATGTTTGACGACGGACTGTTTGAAGTAGTCCTTATAAAAAAACCGTCCAATATCGTTCAGCTGAGAGACATAGTTCAGTCACTTCTCAACATGAATGAGGAGATAGACAGGGACTATATAAAATTTTTCAGAACGGATTTAATAAAATTCACCTGTCTTGACGAAGAGCCGGCAACGTGGACTATGGACGGCGAATATGGTGGCGACGCTATGGAATGCACAATCTCGAACTGTAAAAAAGCGGTTGAACTCATGATTTGCAAATGTGACGAGACAAAATTTTCTCCCGATGATACGGCTGACAAAGACAAAGCATAAAAAAAATGTCCGTTTAAGGCGTATCTCTACGAATATATTATATATCAAAAAAACAGAAAGGAAAATTTTTTAATGAAGTACAGCAGAAAAATCACGCTCTGTGCATTCACGGCACTTCTCGGTATGGCTACTGCCGTTCCGTCCGTGTCGTATGCGGAGGCGGAGCATATTTCCGAATGGGTTACCGATGAAAACGGCAGAATCTTCTATTATGATGTCAACGGTGATTTACTGACGGGAGAACAGGAAGTAGACGGGGAAAAATATCTTTTTTCCGCAAACGGAGTATTAAAAACAGGCTGGCGTACTGTTGACGGACAGCGACGTTATTATGATACAAAGACGGGAAAAGCCTTATATGGCTGGGTTGACTACTGCGGAAACAAGTACTATATAGACTCCGAAAAAGGCAAAACCACAGGTTTTTTCCACGACAGCGAAAGCAACAGTGCCTATATTACGAATGAAAAAGGCTCGGCAATAGCTGAAGAGGGTTTTACGGAATTAAACGGCAGTACATATTACGTAAACGGCAACGGCAACGCAGAAACAGGAATTGTTGAAGTAGACGGAAAAAATTATTTCTTTTCAGAAGATGACGGCTGTATGAATATATCGGACTGGATAACCACAGAGGACGGACGTACCTGTTACAGCAACAAGGACGGCTCTTTGCTTGTCGGCTGGTGGAAAATCGGCGAGAGTACATATTATTTCAATAAAGACTGCTCGCTTGCAAGGGGCGTTACGGAAATTGACGGAGAAGGAATTTACTGTCTTGACGACACGACTGGCGAAAGAAAAACAGGTTGGCAGACAATAAATGACGAGCAATATTATTTCAGCACGTCAAACGGTAAAATGCTTGTCGGCTGGTGGAATATCAGCGACGAGACGTATTATTTCGACCAGGACGGCGTACTTATGAAAGGTCTTGTAAAAATTGGCGACGGTACATATTATCTTCTTGACGATACAACAGGCGCAAGGCTTACGGGCTGGCAGAACATTGACGGAAACGGCTATTATTTCAGCGAGGAAGACGGAAAAATGCTTTTCGGATTTCAGACAATCGGAGAAAATAAATTTTTCTTCAACAATGACGGAACGCTTGCGAGAGACATGTTTTTAACAGACAGCAACGGAAAGTATTATGTAGACAATTACGGCGTTGTTGCAACAGGCTGGCAGACCGTCGGCGATGATGAATATTTCTTCGACGAAAACGGAATAATGGTTACAGATACGACAATAGACGGAAAAATTATCGGTGCGGACGGAAAAGTGCAGAAATTGTCGGCAATACAGAAAAAAGGCAACGAAATAATAGCACAGATTGGCACGTCTACAGAGGCTATATTTAATTTTGTCCGTCTCAATAACAAGTATTATAAAATTGAAGAGACAAGAAGCCTCGCACAGATTAATTCTATAGGCTGGGGGTATTTTGCGGAATACGCCCTTAACAACAGATTTATCGTCTGCTACTACTTCGCAGGACTTACTGACCTGCTCTTAAAACAGGCGGGCTGGCAGTCAAGAATAGTCTACGGCACGGGCACAGGTGCAGGTGACCACTACTGGAATGAAGTCTATGCCAACGGCACATGGTATGCAATAGATACGTGCAACGGTCATCATATGGTTAGTTTCAGTCAGCTACAGGCATACGGCTACACTTTCTATCAGTATGTATATCCCACTTATTAATTGACAGGAAAAACGGAGGAAAATTATTATGAATTTAAGAAAATTACTTTTTATATCGGCACTTGCTGTTACTGTTTCGGCTGTTTCATGCGGAAAAGACAACGAAAACACAGTATCTTCTGTTGAATTTTCGTTAAACGAAAGTTCAGCTACGGAGGAAACGACGGAAGCGACAACCGAGACGGAAGAAACCACGACAACGGCAGTTACAACAACAGGCACGGAGACAACAACCACTGCCACGGATACGACAACCGAAACAACGGCGGAGTCCACGACAACTGAAACTTCAACAACGAAAAAAACGACAAAGACAGCAAGAACAACAACAATTCCGAGAACAAATAACAATGAAAACTCTAATAATATTTCTGACGGAAACGAAAATAACTCGACATCTGATAATGTTGACGATAACAACGAACAGCAACAGGACAGTCAGCCACAGGACACCACCGCACCCGACGACACACAGCAGGGTGAAGAAAATACTACCGAGCCTGATACTACTGAGCCTGTCACCGAGCCACAGCAGAACAGTTTACAGTTCAGCCTTGATAACCTGCTGAGTAACGCTTCGGGAATCATTTCTTCGCTCGGTACTCCTGACTATGAGGGCGTAAGTCCTGCCTGCACCTCAAATGGAAAAGATGTCAAGACCTATCAGTATAAAGGACTTGAAATACAATGTTACGTGGACGGCGGAAGTGAATATATATTCAGCATTGAAATAACTGAAAACATACACAGCACAGACAAGGGTATTACTGTGGGAAGCTCACGTGCGGAAGTTGAGACGGCTTACGGCACGGGAACGGAAAGCGGTGGCTATACTGTTTACGAGTCCACGGCAGACAACGTAACACGTGAAATCGATATAAAATACAGCGGTGATACTGTTGTGTCCGTAATTTTCTATACGCCCGTATAATTAAGGGGGAAAAGTATTGGTTTTCAGCAGTCCGGTATTTCTTTTCATATTTCTTACGGCGGTATTTATACTTTATCGTGTAATACCGTCCGTCACGGCTAAAAACATTCTTCTGCTTGTTTTCAGCCTTGTATTTTACGCCTACGGCGAGCCGAAAGCTATAGTTCTCATGATTATTTCAATCGCTATGAATTATATCTTCGGTATCGCAATGAAAGAGACAAACAGGTCAAAAAAGACTGTACTTATAATAGGTATAGCATCTAATCTTCTTATGCTCGGTATATTCAAATATGCGGGATTCGGTGCGGAGATTCTGAACCGTCTGCCTTTTCTGAATATCGGTATACCGCATATCGCACTGCCTGTGGGAATAAGTTTCTACACTTTTCAGGCAATGTCATATGTTATAGACGCATATAAAAATCCCTCATACATACAGAAAAATTTATACAAGCTCGCACTTTATATAACTTTTTTTCCACAGCTTGTCGCAGGTCCTGTTGTAAAATACTATGACT
Organism: uncultured Ruminococcus sp.; assembly: GCA_947176415.1. Lineage (GTDB taxonomy): Bacteria > Bacillota > Clostridia > Oscillospirales > Ruminococcaceae > Ruminococcus. The sequence goes on from CAMWQJ010000012.1 coordinate 5,230, forward strand.
TTGCGGAACAGATTGACAGCAGAAAAACAACTCCCGAAAAAACCGCTAAGGGCATAAGGCGGTTTATAACGGGGCTTTCAAAAAAACTTCTCATAGCAAATACAATGGCTTTGTGTGCGGACTTTGTATACGGTCTTGAAATAAAAGAAATAACATTTCCGCTTGCATGGCTCGGTGCTGTATCGTATATGATGCAGATTTATTTTGATTTCAGTGGTTACAGCGATATGGCTATAGGTCTCGGAAAGATGTTCGGATTTGATTTCAGGGAGAATTTTGACTATCCGTATATTTCGGGAAGTATGCAGGAGTTCTGGCGGAGGTGGCATATATCCGTATCGACATGGTTTAAAGAGTATGTATATATTCCGCTCGGCGGAAACAGAAAAGGAAAAGTCCGCACCGCAGTAAATAAATTAATAGTGTTTTTCCTGACAGGTTTATGGCACGGTGCGAGTTTTAACTTTATCATATGGGGACTTATAAACGGTGCTTTTATGATGGCGGAATCCTACAAAATAATCAACACAGACAAATGGCTGAAACCTTTCCGCCATATCTACGCACTTTTTGTCACGGTTACTGCATTTGTTTTTTTCAGGGCTGACAATCTTTCCACAGCCTTCGGATTTATCGGTAAGATGTTCAGTTTTTCGGAAACAAACAGTGAAAGCACAGCAGTTTTCATACAGCAACTCACACCCATGTATATAATAATGCTCGTGACGGCAGTTGTTTTTTCGATGCCCGTGTGGCAGATGATAAGCAGTAGAATAAAATCCGAAAAAATAATATCCTGTGGCGAAACGGCTTATTATATAGTTTCTCTGATACTTCTGCTTGTCTGCATTCTGACACTTTCGTCTGCTTCATATAATCCTTTTATTTATTTCCGATTCTGACGGGGGTGCATTTATGAAAAAAAATTTATTATATAGAATATATTCAGCAATCTTTGTCGTAATATGCCTCGTTCCGTCTGTTCTTGCACCTTTTATAAAGTCCGATTCTTCAGGCGAAAAACGTCGTCTTTCCGAACTTCCGAGAGCAACCAACGATGACGGAACGGTGAATTTTGACTTTTTCAGCGAGTTTGAAACATATTTTTCCGAGCATTTCGCTTTCCGTCAGCAACTTGTAACTCTTGACGGAAAATTAAAGTCCGCCGTATTCGGAACTTCTTCCAATCAGGACGTTATTGTCGGCAAGGACGGCTGGCTTTATTACGGCGAGACGGTAAATGATTTTCTCAACATCAAAACGCTCAGCAGACGTGGCATAAACAACATAAAAAACAATCTTGATATGATGTATAAATATTGTCAGCGAAACAATGCGGATTTTATCTTCACAATTGCACCCGATAAAAATTCCGTATATCCCGAATATATGCCGTATAATTACGTTCCTGACGAAAACGTAAAGGGAAATTATGAAAATCTTTCGGAAAGTCTGGAAGAAGATTTTCCTTATTGTGACATGAAAGAAGTTATTTTAAATACAAAGGCGAATATACCGCTTTATCACAAAAAAGATACCCACTGGAATAATCTTGGTGCTTATGCAGGACACGCACGCCTTATGGAAATGCTCGGCAGGGAAAAATGCCCATCAGGCAACTGGACAATTTCCTACAACCACAAGGGCGATTTGTCGGATATGATTTTTCCGACCGAAAAAGCAGATGACATACAGGTTTACAGCGACTATAATTATAAATATCAGTATCTCGGACGGTTTACTTCGTTTGATGATATGACTATAAAAACTTTCTGCGAGGGAAAAAACGGAAATTTATTGATGTACCGTGATTCCTACGGAGAAGCCATATTGCCGTTTATTGCGGAGTGTTTCGGCACGGCGGAGTTTTCACGAACAGTGCCTTACCGCATGGACAATATCGGCGAAAACGGTGCAGATACTGTTATACTCGAAATTGTCGAAAGAAATATTCCTAACCTCCAGAAATATGCTCCGCTTATGCCCGCACCCGTTGCAGAAAATTTAAGTTTTAACACTCTTGAGGTATGCAGGGACTTTACGGCTATGAGCGAGCAGAGCGGAAATTTTATTCACATTTTCGGAGAACTCGGCGAGGAATTTTTTAAAAGCGACAGGGCGGAAATTTTCATAACCGCAAACGGAGTTACATATAAGGCTTTTAATGCTTTTGAAGACAGGCTTATGGGACGTGAGGGAGAAACAAGCGACAACGGATTTTCGCTGTATATTCCGTCAGATACGGGGGTTAATCCCGACAATATAACAATAATATCTGTGAATGAGGACGGCAGTGCCGTTTCGTCACAGTAAAAACGAAAGGAAAAATTTATGATAAAAAATAAAATGACGGCTGTACTCTCAGCCCTTATCATGTCTGCAACGGCTGTTTTCCTACCTATTGATTCGGCTTATGCGGACAATGCCGTTACATCGGTTTATGAGTATTTCAATAAAAATGATGTCAACGGAAAAATAACAATTGAAGTCCCCGAAAATACAACCGCACTTATAAGTATAAAGTTTACATCACCCGAGGTTACGGACGAGCCTTATTATGAACTCCATGCGGAAAAAGGCACTTACTCGTTTGACATTGAGGGCATAGACACAACAGAATACGACTACAGGAACTACTCACTTATTGCGAGCATATCGGACGGCGACAACAGCGTTGTGTACGAAGATACATTCAACGTCCCTGACGGAAACGACCACCCAGACAGTTTTTATAATTTTACATACTCTTTCAGCGTTGACGAAAATCAGTTGTCTGATTCGTGGCGGATTATTTCTGAAACTGAAACTCAAAAAAATATAGCAGTGAATTTCAGTGGCTACATAAAAGGAGATGTAAACGGCGACGGATTTGTTGACACTGTAGACGCTTCACAGGTACTTGCGGAGTATTCACGTATATCAAATGACGGTACTGCAACTTTTTCCGAAAAACAGAAACTTTCAGCTGATGTAAACGGCGACGGCTGGATGGATTCCGTTGACGCTTCAAGGATTCTTGCCTACTACTCCAATATCTCAAGAGGCGGTACGCCGACATGGAATATTTTTGAGCAAACACAGGAAACCACAACAACAAGTGCCACAACTTCCGAGACTGTCACAACCACAACAAAAGCAGTTACTACAACGAGCAGTGCGACAAATTCAGGTAATGCCACAACCACAACAAAAGCAGTTACTACAACAGGCAGTGTGACAACTTCAGGTCCTGCCACAACCACCACCAAAGCGGTTACTACAACAGGCAGTGCAACAAATTCAGGTACTGTCACAACCACCACAAAAGCGGTTACTACAACAAACAGTGCTACAACTACTACAGAAAGTACAACAACTACAACGACAGAAACCACCACAGAAAATACAACAACTACCACATCAACAACGGTACAGGTTATTGACTGGGAAATGGCTTATCAGAAAAAACTTCAGGCTCTCAGCAGTGAGTATAATTTTACCGCCGATGAAGATTCAGACAAGGCAATGTATGATTTGGCGGATATAAACGGCGACGGCATTCCTGAACTTATTATATCTGAAAGTTCTTATCACTCATCTGTATGTACTGTTTACGTATATTCGGACGGTTCTTACGTAAATGCAACTGGCGCTTCGTACGACGCTTACATGCATGCAACTGTCGGTTACGAGAAACTGGAATTTTATGAAAACGGCGTAATGGGCATTGACTTGAAAAATCACATAGCCAAAAGCTACTATAAAGGCACAGGGCATGAAGCACTTGTTTTTTACCGGCTTGAGGGTACGGAATTTGTCGTTGTTGCCAACTTTGTAAACAAATTTGCAGACGGTGCTGAATACGGAACATACAACGACAATATCGTTACAAAGGAAGATTATTATGAATATCTCGGACAGTATGACTATAAATTTGAGAACTTCGGCAGAAAGTACGCTTATGACATCTCACGTCCTGTAGGCAGACTTACCGCAGATGCACACATAGAAACAACAACCAATGCTGACGGAAAAAACGTCTACTGGCTTGTTGCGGACGGTCGCTTTGACGAACTTGACGTTTATGTGCTTGACATGGAAGGCGACAACGACACTTATCTTGATACTTTTACGGAAAACAGTCTTAAAATAAATCTCAGCGGACTGTATGACTTAGACCCTGAAAAACATATGATTTACCTAAGTGCAAGCGACAGCAATTTTAATGAGGGCTGTATAGTTTCAATTCCGCTTCTCCACGGTGACGTGTATGCAGACGCACACGTTGAAACTTATTACTGCACCCCTTATAACAGAACTCAGAGTTATCTTTTTCTGAAAGGCAATTACTCATACGTTGAGGTGACAATTACAAACGAGGACGGCAATGAATCGGATATAGGAACGTTTGAAAATACTTCTGTGCCGATACGCCTTGCGTACAATGCACAGGCACATTCTGAGTCGTTTTTAAGCATAGTTTCCTATGACGAAAACGGAAACGCAGGAAATTTTGTGACGTGTGTAATTCCACGTGAAAAACTGCCCGTTGTAAGCATGAATCCAATAAATATCAGCGGTGTGACGGATACTTCTTACGGCGATGTATCGGGATATACATACAGCTATATAAGCAACAGGGAGTGCAATAATTACGTAGTATGCGAGAAAATCGCAGACGGCTGTAATGTTATTGCCAGAAATGTTTATTACAGTTACGACATAATATGGTGTGAAGTCTGGGACTCTGATACGGGCGAATATTACGGCTGGGTTGACAGCAGTTTTATAAATTTCAGCTGACGGAAATTATTTGACATAAAAATAAATTTATATTATAATAATGTTATCAATAAAAAAGGCGGTAGCATTATGAAAAATAATATTATTTCAGCTATCGTTGCAGGTATTTTGCTTGCAACGACTTTTTCTTATCATGTTGCAAAGGCTGAAAGTCTTAAAAAAGGCGATGTTAATGGCGACGGGCGTGTTGATTCTGTTGATTCCTCAATTACTCTTGCCGAATATTCCTTAATGTCGACGGACGGAAAAACTTCTTTCACGGAAGAACAGAAAATTTCTGCCGATGTGAATAATGACGGTTTTATAAATTCCGTAGATGCATCCATGATTCTTGCTTACTATGCCGAGGCATCAACGGGCGGGAATCCGGCGTGGGAAAATAAAAATATTGACTATTCGGATTATTATCAGGCTGTACAGATTTTGGCAAGCGTTGATGACAATACAAAATATGGTATAGCCGACCTTGACGGTGATATGATTTTTGAACTTATAACCCTTACTGACGGCGAAATAAGTGTATTCAGCATTGAAAACGGCGAAATGGTTGTATCTGACGTGGAATTGTCGGAAGACAGTCTTCCGCAGATGTATTATTGCAGTGATATGACAGCAGTTGAAAAACTTATGTAAAAATTTTTTTTTTAAAATCCTCTTGACAAATCTAAAAATATGTGTTATATTAGTTATAAACTAAAAGTTAATAACTTTTAGTTGCTATCACAAAAGGAGTGATTGCTATTTATTCGATAGAAAATTTTGACAGACCGTCAGTTGCTTCGGACTGCGTTGTATTTGGCATAGACGTTGAGGAATCGGAGTGCAAAAGAAGTCTGAAACAGCGTTCACTTAAAATTCTGCTCGTAAAGAGGGGCGAAGAGCCTTTTATAAATCACTATTCGCTTGCGGGCGGATTTGTCCGCAGGGGTGAAACGGTTGAAGAAACGGCTTTGCGTGAACTCGGGGAAGAGGCTGGAGTAGCCGAGCCGAAAATTATTAATTTCGGGGTTTATAGCCGTGCCGACCGAGACCCTCGTGGCTGGATTATATCATGTGCTTTTCTCGCTCTCACAAAGACCGTTTCGCTATGTACCGCCGACAACTCAGATGCAATTGAAGCACACTGGCTTAACTTTAAATATGACGATACCGACGGCGAGAAGATTATTTTGACGGACGACAGGCAGAGTATAGTTATTAATTATAAAAATCATGTTCCCGAGGAAAATATTCTTGCCTTTGACCACGCAAAAATTATTTACGACGCTTTTATGCGTTTGCGTGACGAGGTTGTGAATCATGATTTGATATTTGACTTAATGCCTCCGCTTTTCGCCGTTTCAGACCTCCAACAGCCTTACGAGATAATAACGGGGCGGAAAACCTCTCCGCAGAATTTCAGAAAAAAAATATTATCAAAAATCAGAGAAACAGAATTTTTTGACGAGAGGTCGGCTCACAGAACGTCACGCCTTTACGAAAAAATACAGGGGGAATAATTATGAAAGTTTTAATTATTGTTGATATGCAGAACGATTTTATAACCGGAGTTCTCGGAAATCCCGAAACACAGGCGATTGTCGGAAAAGTTGCGGAGAAAATCAAAAATTTCAGAAAGACCGAAAAAGACGGAAAAATTATTGCAACGCTCGACACGCATAATGAAGATTATCTTAATACTCAGGAAGGGCGTTTTCTGCCTGTACCGCACTGTATAAGAGGTACTCACGGCTGGGAAATTATTCCCGAAATATCGGCACTTCTTGACGACTGCATAAAGCTCGAAAAGATTACATTCGGTGCGGTTGACTTGCCGTATGCGGTCGGACGTGACGAAATTATTGAAAAAATAGAAATAGCGGGGGTTTGTACAGATATATGCGTTATTTCAAATGCCATGATTCTGAAGTCAGCGTTTCCGGAAGTGCCGATAGAAATTATATCAGACTGCTGTGCAGGCGTTACTCCCGAGGCACACAGGACGGCTCTTGACGCTATGAGGGCTTGCCAGATTACAGTGAGGTGATTTTATGATTTTACTTGAATACAGAGGAAAAACTTTTCAGCCTGAAATTATAAACTATCCCGACGGCACGCCGAAAATAGACATTCCCGAAATGAATATAGAAGACAACTCGGAAATAAATATTACATGGCTTTACAGGGGCGAGGAGGAGCTGTTTATTTTAGCCTGTATTTCGGAGAATCTGAGGGAGAATTATTCAAATCGGATTAGCCTTTATATGCCTTATCTGCCGAATGCAAGAATGGACAGGGTACATGACAGGGGCGAAGTTTTCACGCTGAAATATTTCTGCAAAATAATAAATTTTCTTGAATTTTCGTCGGTAAGCGTGCTTGACGTGCATTCGTCCGTCGGCGTTGCACTTATCGACAGGGCAAGAAATATATCCCCCGAAAAATATATAAAAAAAGCACTTATGCTTTCGGAAACAGACAGCAAAAAAGATTATATATTCTTTGCAGACGAGGGGAGTTTCAAGAGATATTCTCCGCTTTTTAAAGACTTCGGGCATATGGGTTTCGGCATAAAAAAACGTGACTGGAAGTCGGGAAAGATAACAGGGCTTGACATTCACGGAGATTCGCCGACGGGAAAAAATATTTTTATAGTTGACGATATATGCTCGTATGGCGGTACGGTGTGGCACTCCGCACTTAAACTTAAAGAACTCGGCTGTAAAGATATTTCCGTGTACTTCACCCACTGCGAAAAGTCGATATTTTCGGGAAAACTTCTCGGCGAAGATTTGATAATGCACATATATACAACAAACTCAACGGCGGATTTTTCGCATAATAAAATAACTGTTTTTGACTGTACGGAGGGATATTTATGACAGACTATATAAATCCGATGCTGATGTGCGATTTTTACAAGACGGTACACAGCGATATGATTAATCCGAAAATGACAAAATCCGTTTCTTATTATACACCACGCATGACACGTGTAAAGAGGTGGGACAGCGTTGTCAATTTCGGTTTGCAGATGTTTATAAAGACTTATCTTGTTGATTATTTCAATAAATATTTCTTTGAGAGACCCGAAAACGAAGTTACGGGGGAATTTGAAAGGGTATTGAGTGCGACTCTCAGCAATGTGTACAATTCGGAGAAAATAAGAAAACTTCACAGACTCGGTTATCTGCCTGTTGAAATTGATGCACTTCCCGAGGGGGAGAAAGTGCCTGTACACGTGCCGATGTTTTCGATAACAAATACTCACCCCGATTTTGCGTGGCTTCCGCAGGCACTCGAAAGCCTTATAAGTGCGGAAGTCTGGTATCCTCAGATAACCGCAACGGTCGGTGCAACGTATCGTGATATAGTAAATAAATATTACTCGCTGACTTGTGACGATGATGTAAAGCGTTCAAAGGCTTTGGGAGCGTTTGACTTCCGTGGCGATTACTGCCTTGATTCAGCACTGAAAGCCTCAGCAGGCTGGTGCTTGTCCTTTGAGAATACCGCTACTGTTCCGGCAATTCCGTATCTTGAAAAGATGTTTGACTGCGACTGCACGGAAAATTCCATTGCATACGGCTCGGTAAGTACAGAACATTTCGTTATGTGTTCCAACTATGCTTACGACGGCGACGAGGTGACTTTTTTAAGAAAAATGCTTACTGAATTATACCCGAATACGAGCTTTTCGGCGGTGCTGGATTCATATGACTACTGGAATGTCATTGACAATATTCTTCCGCAGATACACGACGAGATTATGAATCACAACGGCTGTATGCTTATGCGTGGAGACTCAGGAGACTGCACGGAAGTTGTTACGGAAACTGTTTTCAGGCTGTGGGAGCAGTTCGGCGGAACGGTAAACAGCAAGGGGTATAAAGTCCTCGACCCCCATGTAAAAGCCATTTACGGCGACAGCATAACTATACAGAGATGTGAGAAAATATATGAAATTCTTATGGAAAACGGTTTTTCATGCTGTAACGTCGCACTCGGTGTAGGGTCTTTTTCAATGCACTGTATAGAGGAGGACGGCGTTCTTAAACCATTTACACGTGATACTTTCGGCTGTGCTGTAAAAGCCTGTTATGCGGAGATAGATGGCAGGGAATATCCTGTTTTCAAAAATCCGAAGGGCGAGAGTTTCAAAAAAAGTCAGAAAGGACTTTGCTTTGTATATCGTGACGGAGACGGAAAACTTGCTTATAAGGACGGTTTTACATCTTCAACTATTCCAAAAGGGAATTTATTAGAGCCTGTTTTCAGGGACGGAAAAATTTTAAAGCAGTACACACTTGACGAAATAAGGCATAAACTCAATGGCGGTTATTTCTGATACACTTGACATATTAACGAATATGAACTATAATTATAAAAAAACGGAGGTTTTGTATATGAAAAAATTTGATGCACAGTCTGTGGCACAGCGTATTATATGCTGGATTCAGGATTATTTCAGAGAAAACGCAACTCCCGAAACAAAGGCTGTTATCGGAATTTCAGGCGGTAAGGACAGCTCTGTTGCCTCGGCTTTATGCGTAAAGGCTCTCGGAAAAGAAAGAGTTATAGGCGTACTCATGCCACAGGGCGAACAGTCGGATATTTCATACAGTCGTCTGCTTGTCGATACCCTAGGAATAAAAAGCTATACCATAAATATCGGCGAGACTGTAAAATCATTTATGGGTGAACTGGGAAGTCATCTTGAATTATCAAATCAGGCTGTTATCAACACTCCTGCACGTATCAGAATGGCAACACTCTATGCCGTCGGTGCGACGGTCGGCGGACGTGTTGTAAATACCTGTAATCTTTCGGAGGACTGGGTAGGATATTCAACAAAATTCGGTGACTCGGCAGGGGATTTTTCACCGCTTTCCGACCTGACTGTAACAGAAGTTATTCAGGTCGGCGACGCTCTCGGACTGCCGTATGAACTTGTACACAAAGTCCCGATAGACGGACTCTGCGGAAAGACAGATGAGGAAAATTTAGGCTTTACGTATGCGGAGCTTGATACCTATATAAGAGGTATTACAGACCTTTCCGACAAACCTGAACTCAAAGAAAAAATTGACAGAATGCACAGGAATAACATTCACAAACTCCAACTCATGCCGAAATTTGTTCTTGAATAAAAAATAAAAGCACTGTTTAATGCAGTGCTTTTTGTTGTATTTTATACTTGTTATTCTAAAAGTTTCAGAATGTCGCCGGCGTTCATGTGCATAATATCGCTGTCACCTGTTACTGCTATATCAAAAAGTTCTGACTTATCTTCCTGAATTTTGATAATCTTCTCTTCAATGGAATTTACGGCAATCAGCTTATATATCTGAACATTATGCTTCTGACCAATCCTGTATGCACGGTCTGATGCCTGATTTTCGGCTGAAACATTCCACCAAGGGTCGTAATGAATAACAATATCCGCACCTGTCAGATTCAGACCTGTTCCGCCTGCTTTCAATGAAATCAGAAATACCTTTGTATCATCTTCATTAAAGCTGTTCACCAGCTTCATTCTTGTTTTCGGACTTGTTTTTCCCGTAAGCATATAATAGCTTATTTCGTTTTCCGTCAGCTTTTTTGAAATTATATCCAGCATAGAAGTAAACTGTGAAAATATCAGTATCTTGTGTCCGCCCTGAACGCAGTCGCTGACAAGTTCCAGGCACTGTTCAAGCTTGGCACTTCCTCCGCTGAAATTTTCGTAGACAAGAGCAGGGTCGCAACAAATCTGACGGAGCTTGGTTATCATAGAAAGTATCCTGAATCTGTCAGCCTGTGAATCGAATTTCTGAGACAGCAGAAGTTTCATTTCCGCAACATTGGCTGAATAAACTTTACTCTGCTCGTCGTTCATTTCTGCACGGAGTACAGTTTCAGTTTTATCAGGAAGTTCATTCAGAACGTCTTTTTTAAGTCTCCTGAGAATAAACGGAGAAACGATTTTTTGCAGTGCCTTGACTTGTTTTTCGTCCTTTTTCAATACAATTGGAGATTCATAATTCTTTTTAAAATAATTGTAACTGAACAGATAGCCTTGCATAATAAAATCAAAAATACTCCACAATTCTGCAAGACTGTTTTCCACAGGCGTTCCGGTAAGGGCAAACTTTATGTCTGCATTGATTCCCTTAACGGCTTTTGACATCTGTGTTGTGTGATTTTTTATATACTGTGCTTCATCAATAAACTCATAGTAGAATTTTATCTGCTCATATTCAGCTATATCCCTGATTATCAGCGAATATGACGTAATTATAACATCATATTCCATTATATTATTCAGGAGTTCACTTCTTGCCGACGCAGTACCTGAGATTATAAGACTTTTCAGTTCAGGAGCGAATTTTCGTATTTCATTCTCCCAGTTCAGCATAAGGGACGATGGACAGACCACAAGACAAGGTTTATGTTTTGAATTACTGTTTTTATATTCAAGCATAAGAGCAATAGCCTGTATGGTTTTGCCCAGTCCCATATCGTCTGCAAGAATACCACCGAAACCGTAATTTGCTATTACCTTGAGCCAGCGATATCCATATTTTTGGTAATCACGCATAGTTTCATCAAGAACATCTGGAACGGAAATATTTTCCGTATCTTCAACAGATGTCTTATATTCTTTCAGCATCTTTTTAAATTCACGGCTTCTGTCAATACGAACGGCTTCACAATCATGTTTCAGATTGTCAAGATACAGCATACGATATTTAGGAATACTGATTTTTTCTTTAAGCAGTGCTTTATCGGTGATGTTAAGACTTTCGGTTATCTCCGCAAGTTCTCCTATAGAATTATCAACAGATGCAAACGAACCGTCTTTCAGACGATGATATTTCTTGCCTTTGCGATACGCTCCGAGCAGGGAAATAAGTTCATCTATTGTGTATCCTTCTGCTGTTATATCAAGTTCCAAGAGATTTCCGGAGCCAGGTCTGATTCCTACAACTGTTCTGGCAGGAGGTCTGACAGATATTTTATTGAAACTGTCTGTTGTGTATATTTCCATTATTTTTGAAAGTTCCGGTATTCCCTCATTCATAAGGCGATAAATATCGTTTTCTTTTTTTACCGTAAGAGGATACAGACTGTCATCATCATTTTTAGAAAAATATTTTAAAATCGACTTTTCTGCAATGTTCTCCCCCTCATAATCGCAGAACAGATTTTTATGACGGTCGTAAAATATCGGAAATATTTCACTGTCATAGGAATACTCCGCTTTTGCAGAAACTGTACTATCATCTGCTGTATCTATATACAGACGGCATATCATTTCAGGAGGGAGGTATTCTTCCAGCCTGTCCATGCCTGATATGGCGATATATTTACTCAGTGGCTTGAGAACGGAATTATAGAATATCTTCATATCATCTTCGGCAATATACAGCACATCGTCACTTCCGAAAGCAAGATAGAGTTTATAGATATTTTTAGAAAAATCCGCATCTGCCATGTAAAATGTATGTAGTTCATTATTTATAAAACAGCCACGTCTTCCGATACAAACCAAAATTGAATTTGTTTCTATTTTCAGGCTGTATCTGCTGTTTTTTACTTTACGTATTTTCAGCGTGATTTCAGGATTTGCATATTTTACAAGATAAGGCGTTCCATTATATGTAACATAATCATCCTTAAACAATTCAAAGAATGAATCAGCAGAATACTTAGTTATGGCAAATATTTTCCCGTCAGAGTAATAACCCGTTTCGCTGTTGACAATTGATACAGACAGATTAAGAAGTCGATAACTTCGTTCATCTATGCTGTTGAAATCGTGGGTAAACTCAAAGCACTTGCCATAGGAATATTTTTCACCATACAGGAAGCGATTCATCAGTTCAATCACATTTGAAACGGTATAAAGACGTTCCCGTCCGATTTTAAGGGAATAGTTTAACTCATTGCCATATTTTGTGTACAATTCCGGCACGATTCTTGCCTTTGTCTCCGCATCTGAATTAAGTACAAGTTCCTCCGCAAGTTTTCTGAATTCTGTGATAAGAACTTTTGTTTTTCTGGAACTTCCGTTGGAAATAATTGATTTTTCGCTTGTTATTGGTATCTGTGGAAAATAATTATCACGGGTATATAATATCAGTGCAACGATATGCTTGCACAACCTGCTGGGAGCTTTCAAGTGCAGGCATGAACAGCTGTATTTTTTTATATTTCCTGATTTTTCATATGTCAAAGTAGTTATATTTGCAATGTTTTCTGAACATATCAATGCACTTATCGTGTTTCCGTTTTCACGGACACCAACTATATTCCCTTCAGAATAAAGTTCTTCACCACTCTTTAATATCTTGCTGTCTATATAGTCTTGAAAATTATTAAAATTCATCTTATTGCCTTTCAACCGGCAAACTGGTTTTCCGGTTAGATATAATCTAAAAGAGTACAGTGACTCTCTAATTGATAATTATATCACATATGACAGTATTTTTCAAGTGCTGTAGAAAAAATTTCATGGAAATCAAGTTATATATTAAAATAATACCGATATCTGATAAAAAATATTGATAAAATAAGAGAAGTAAGGTAAAATAAATAGGGTGATAAAACATGGGAAAATACACATTATAGTTATCCTATTTGACAACAGAATAAAAATATGGTATAATAAAAAATATGAGTAAAAGTAAAGATTTAAGAGAAGCAGTAGCATTTGAAATTTCCCTATTACTGCTAATCTAACATGGTATGATGCTTTTGTATTTTGTCATTTTTCTGGTTTGACTTCAGTTGCTTCAACTTTAATATAATTGAAAAAGTCTTTTATTTCATCGGCAGAATTGCAGGTAAATTCATCATACATTACAAAAGTACCGTTGGCGGACACTGAATTATCATCACCCGTTATGAAAGTTACCGCTACAGGAACAGCGTTATCATACGTGTAAAGATATATAACATTTCCATCAGCATTTTCATTAACAAAAGTTTTTCCGACAGTACACAAGCTTGCAACGGCTATATCATCAACTCCGCCCAAACTGTTGAGACGAGTTATCAACGCACCATATAGTTTGGATAATATGAAAGGTTTCAGACTGTTTGGAATGTCATCAAAACCGCTGAGTTCTGCAATTTTTGCAAGTTCTTTATCAGAAGCGGAAACAGAGTAAACAGCTTTTGGAGTCGAATAGTCTTTATCTGCAAGCTCCTGAATAATAGATTTTATATTATCAGGTGCAACTGCATTGATGTATTCTTCAGTTTGTGTGATTTCAGTCATAAGCTGAACGACTTCCAAACCTTGTACATATAATGACTTTGTTTCCGTATTGCTTTTGCTGTTTCCGCAGGCAGATAAGCCAAGTACTGATACAAGTGAAATAGTAGCTATTGCGGTTCGGATTGCTTTTTTCATCTGACTTCTCCTTTTATGTTTCAATAAATGACTTATTTACAGATTGACATATTTCCACATAGAATCGTGAATGTAAAAGTTGATTGGAACAAATCTCAGCCATATAATAGTTTGAAAACAGTCCGAAAACTGCCGAACCGCTCCCCGTCATTACTGCCGAAAGTGCATTATTTTCAAGCATAATTGATTTTATGGTGTTTACTTCGTCAAGTTGTATGGCATCTTCAAAGAGATTTCCGAAATACTTATAAGCATTTGCGGGGTAATTTTCAATAGCATCGACAAGTTTATTTACTTGTGGGTGGACGGGATTTACAACAGAATCAATTTTCCTGTAAGCCTCGGCAGTCGAAACACCCTCTTTTCCTTTTGCGACAACAAAATATCCCGAATAATCGGAAATAGGAGTTATTTTTTCACCTATTCCCGAAACGTAAGCCGTTCCGCCCGTAAGGAAAAAAGGCACGTCCGCACCGAGTTTTTCAGGGGAAATAATTTCCTTGCCTGTCATCTTTGAAAGACAGTACAGGACAGCAGCAGCGTCAGAACTTCCACCGCCCATACCAGCCTGTGAGGGAATACCTTTTTTTATGTGTATTCTGCAACCAATATCAAGATTATTATCATCAAAAAATTTCCTTGCGGATTTGTAGGCTATGTTTCTTTCGTCGCACGGTATAGGGTCGGACTGTGCGAAATGTTCAGGCACTTCACACGAAACGACTATATCGGATTCAGTAAGTTCAACTGTTATTTCGTCATAAATGCTTACTGTCTGGAAAACGCTTTCAATTGAGTGATAGCCGTTTTCAAGTCTGCCCGTAACGTCGAGTGCAAGATTTATTTTTGCTGAAGTTTTAACCCTCATTTTTTTCGCCTTTCAGCTTTTCAACGAATTTTTCTATTCTCTCCATTGCCTCCATGAGATGTTTAAGCGAATAGGCATATGAAATTCTTATATAGCCCTCTCCGCTGTCGCCGAAAGCACTTCCGGGGACTACTGCCACTTTTTCTTCATAAAGCAGACGTTCACAAAATTCCTCGCTTGTCAGTCCTGTACTCTTTATGCACGGAAATACATAAAATGCACCCTCAGGGTTGAAACAGGTTAGACCTATACGGTTAAATTCGCTTACAAGATAACATCTTCGTGTGTTGTATTCGTCAACCATTTTTCTTATTTCCTTGTCACACGAATTAAGTGCAACAACAGCGGAGTTCTGGCTGATATATGGACTGCACATTATAGCGTACTGATGAATTTTTGAAATCTGTGATATAATCGGCTCGGGAGCTGTTACATATCCTAAACGCCAGCCTGTCATGGCATAAGCCTTTGAAAAGCCGTTTACATATATAGTACGTTCTTTCATTCCGTCAAGCTCTATAATGGAAAAATGTTTTCTGCCGTAAGTAAGTTCCGAATAAATTTCATCTGAGAGTACCATTATGTTTGTGCCACGGAGAAATTCGGCTATCGGCTCTAAATCCTTCCTCGTCATAACCGCACCCGTCGGATTATTCGGAAAAGGCATTATAATCATTTTTGTGCGGTCTGTAACTTTATCTTTGAAGTCCTCAAGAGTAAGTTTGAAGTTGTTTTCAATCCTTGTCGGAACAGGTACAGCCACACCGCCGACAAGTTCGACAAGAGGAGCATAGCAAACAAAACAAGGTTCAACAACAAGCACCTCGTCGCCTGGGTCTACTATTCCACGGACAGCGAGGTCTATACCCTCCGAGCCTCCGACAGTTACAATAACTTCATTTTCATAGTCATACTCAACGCCGTGTTTGCTTTTTATTCTGTCACATATAGCCTTGCGGAGCGGTTCTACGCCCTTGTTAGGACCGTATATTATCTGTTTTCTTTCAAGCACCTGCACAGCCGTTTTTCTGATAACCCACGGAGTTGAGAAGTCAGGTTCACCCACGCCGAGACTGATAACGTCTTTCATAGTGCCTGCAATGTCAAAAAACTTTCTTATGCCTGAAGGTTTTGTCTTCTTGATTTTTTCCGAAAGAATTTTATCATAGTCCATAAATCAGCCCAGACCCCTTTCGTCAATTTCCTCACGGTCTATAAATATACCTTTTTCCTTGTAACGCTTAAGAATAAAGTGCGTAGCGGTTGAGAGTACACCTTCTATTGTTGATAGTCTTTCAGAGACGAAAAGTGCAACATCACGGAGATTATTACCCTTTACCTCAACAGCCAAATCATAAGAACCTGACATAAGGCTTACACTCTCCACCTCGTCGTACATCATGATTGTCTTTGCTATGTCGTCAAATCCGCAGTCACGCTGAGGAGTAACTTTCAGTTCGATAGTAGCATATACTGTTGATTTGTCATAAAGTTCCTCATCAACTATAACGCTGTATCCTCTTATAATTCCGCTGTGTTCAAGGCGTTTTATTTCGGAATAAGCCTCCTCGGCGGATATTCCGAGAATCTCGCCAAGCTCCGTATTTGATATACGTGCATTCTGCTGTAAAATCTTTACAATATCACTCATAAAAAAATCTTCCTTTCCTTGTTTAATCAATATTTATAAAATGCGGTTTTCTTTCCATGAAGTAACACAGACGTGAAAATCCTGCATTTTTCGCCGTAATAATTCCTTCGGATATATTCTTTCCTATATCTTCGGGAGTGTGAGAATCAGAACCGACCGAGAGAATCTCTCCGCCGAGTTCCTTAAAAAGCCTGACATATTTCAGCGACGGAAAACAGTCGCCGAAACCCTGTCTGATACCCGAAGTATTTATTTCAATGCCCTTTCCGTTATTTGCGAGAGTGCGGAAAGTCTCTGCTATTATGTCGTCAAATCTGCTTATGTCGGGAGTTATATTATTTCTGCACTTCATGTATCTGAGACAGTAGGTTATATGTCCGAGAACGTCAAGACAGCCGAGACGGCACATCTCGTAAACCTCTGTAAAGTATCTTTCAAGAAGATTATAGATTTCCTCCATAGTCATGTTGTCATAGTCGATATAATAGAAGTCCTTTTCACCTTTAAGCTGGTGTAAAGAGCCTATTATAAAATCAAGCCGTCTGTCACGGTTAACCATTTCGGCTATTTCTTTTTCCTGTGTAGCCTGACCAAGTTCAACTCCGCATATAAGATTTATTTTTTTACTGTATTTTTCTTTCAGTTCGGTGACAGCAGAGACGGATTTTTCAAAATCAGCCGAATAATTGAAATAGTCCATATTTTCAGTGGACATATAGTGTTCCTTTGTATACCATGCGTTGCACTCGCAGTGGTCTGTTATCGCATAAGCCGAAAGACCGAGTGTTACTGCTTTTTCTATACATGAATTTATATCAGCCTCTGAGTCCATGGAAAATTGTGTGTGTGTATGGCAGTCGATAATATTCAAGAAACATCACTCCTTCTTCTGTATATTATATCATGTATGAAATAAATTTGCAATATCTGAAAAAAATATATTTTACCCCTTTATTTTTTTAAAGAACTATGTTATAATTAGAATATCACAATTAAACGGAGGTATTTTATATATGAAAGCAGTAGTAACTGTAATAGGCAAGGACAATGTGGGCATTCTCCACAGGGTAAGTGGTGTGTGTTCGGAATATAAGGCTAATGTCCTTGAGGTGACACAGAGCGTATTGCAGGATATGTTCGCTATGATTATGCTTGTCGATATATCGGAGATGACGGCTGATTTTTCACAGCTTGTCGACAGCATGGAGGCTCTCGGAAAAGAACTCGGACTCTCTATACATACCATGCACGAAGATATTTTCAACGCTATGCACAGCATATAAAACGGAGGGGCTTTTGAATGCTTAACGTATACGATATACTCGAAACAATCAGAATGATTCAGGACGAATGCCTTGATATACGCACCATAACAATGGGTATCTCTCTTCTCGACTGCATAGATACCGATATAGACAAGGCTTGCGGAAAAGTCTACGAGAAGATTGTAAGGCATGCCGAAAGGCTCGTGCCTGTAGGACAGCAGATTGAAAAGGAATACGGCATACCAATAATAAACAAGCGTATTTCCGTTACGCCGATATCAATGCTCTGTGCCGTATGTCCCGACGGAAATCCCGTAAAGTTTGCAAAGGCTTTACAGCGTTGTGCAGATACGTGCGGAGTTAATTTCATAGGCGGTTATTCAGCACTCGTGCATAAAGGGTTCAGTGCAGGCGATATGGCTTTGATAAAATCAATCCCCGAAGCTCTCGACGTTACGGAGAATATCTGTTCTTCCGTAAATATAGGCAGTACAAAGTCGGGTATAAATATGGACGCTGTAAAGCTGATGGGACAGATTGTAAAGGAATCGGCAGTCAGAACTGCTGACAGGGATTGTATAGGTCCTGCAAAACTTGTTGTTTTCTGCAATGCCGTTGAGGATAATCCTTTCATGGCGGGTGCATTTCATGGCATCGGCGAGCCTGACTGTGAAATCCATGTAGGCGTTTCAGGTCCAGGGGTTGTAAGGTCTGCACTCTCGAAATATCCTGACGCTTCTATAAACGAACTTGCAGATATAATTAAAAAAACCGCATTCAAGATTACAAGAATGGGTCAGCTTGTCGGAGCGAGGGCTTCCAAAGAACTCGGCGTGCCTTTCGGCATAGTAGACCTTTCGCTTGCTCCGACCCCTGCCATTGGCGACAGCGTGGCACATATACTTGAGGAAATGGGTCTTGAGATGTGCGGTACTCACGGTACAACGGCTTGCCTTGCTATGCTGAACGACGCTGTAAAAAAAGGCGGTGTTATGGCTTCTTCGACGGTCGGCGGACTTTCGGGTGCGTTCATTCCCGTATCGGAAGACGCAGGAATGATTGACTCTGCCGTTGCTGGCGTACTCTCCCTTGAAAAACTCGAGGCTATGACGGCTGTATGTTCTGTTGGTCTTGACATGATTGTTGTACCGGGGGATATATCTCCCGAAACTATCTCGGCTATTATCGCAGATGAAGCATCTATAGGCATGGTAAATTCAAAAACAACCGCTGTCAGACTTATTCCTGCCATAAATAAAAAAGAAGGTGAAATGCTTGAGTTCGGCGGTTTGCTCGGAAGCGGACCTGTCATGTCGGTAAGGGATAAATCCCCAGCAAAGTTCATAAACCGTGGTGGACGTATTCCTGCACCTATGCAGAGCCTTAAAAACTGATATATTATTCATGCCATAAGGAGTTTTATTTATGGACAACAAATCTGCATTTAATGTCAGTCAGTATGATGACAATGTGCGTAAAGTAATACCTTTCTATGATGAAATCTACAGTCAGATTTTTGATATTATACATACGTACTATGCCCAGCATGAAAAATATAAAGCACCGTTCAGTATACTTGACACAGGTTGCGGAAGCGGTACATTTGCAGTCAGGGCTTATAAAGAACTTAATATAGATGAAATGGTTCTTTGCGACCCGTCCGAAAATATGCTGTCTGTTGCACGTGAAAAACTCAGTGGAAAAAATTGTACTTTCAGGTGTATCGGCTCGGAAAATCTTGACTATACAGAAAAGTTTGATATTATTGTTGCGGTACAGTCGCACCATTATTTCAGCCGTGAAATGCGTGAACGTGCGGTTATGAACTGTTTCAGGGCTTTGAACTCAGGCGGTATATTCATATATACTGAAAATACCGCACCTTTTTCAGAAATCGGAAAAGATATTGTTCTTAAAATGGTTGAGAACTACGGAATAAATTCAGGGCGTACAGGTGAAGAGGTTACTTCACATTCGGCAAGGTACGGCAAGGAATATTTTCCGCTCAATATTTCGGAACATCTTGAACTGCTGAGGAAAACAGGTTTTGAAACGGCGGAAATTTTCTGGCATTCATATATGCAAAGCGGATTTTATGCAGTCAAACCGAATTATTATATGTCAGGAAATGCAAAAGTATATTATGAATATTACGGAGAAGGCTATATGCTTTTGTCCGTAGTGGGCAAAACAGATAATTTTATAATTCCTGATACTATAAACGGCATTGACGTTATATATATGGACAGCGATTGTATACGTGAAGACGGAAATTTCAGCAGAATAACAGTAAGTGAAGATAATAGATATTTTGTCCTGAAAGATGACGTGCTTTTTTCACGTGACGGAAAAAACCTCTTTATATACAACAGGAAAGAGAATGACAGTTATATTATTCCGTCGGGAGTTGAAGTAATAGAACCTTCTGCTTTTTCCGGATTTAAACTGAAAAGCATAGTAATTTCGGAGGGTGTGAAACGTATATATCAATATGCCTTTGCAGCGTGCCATGATGTTGAAAAAATATACATTCCGTACACACTTGAAATGATTTCACTTAAAAGTTTTTACTTTTTCGGCACTGATAATTTACAGGTATTCTATGGCGGTACTCCTGAACAGTGGAAAAATATAGATGTCTGTTTTGGAAATGACGAACTTATGAATGCCGAAATTCATTATAACTGTGAGGAAATCTCATAAAAGAAAAAATTTTTTCTTAAAATATTGTCTGAAAAACTTATATATTATTCCGGTTTATTTTTGAATTATACTCAACAGTAAACCGGAAAATTTAATTATGTAAAAACGTTAAAGGAGTTGATTTTATGAAAAATGGAATAATACCTAATCCGGACAAAATTTTTCCTGTACCGAATTGTGATACTGTAACTTACGTTAAACCAACGATAAAAAATCCTAATATAATCGTCGGGGACTTTACATATTTCAGCGATGTTGATTTTGAAAAACACGTTACACATCATTACGGATTCAACGGCGACAGGCTTATAATAGGAAAATTCTGTCAGATAGCGTCCGGAATTAATTTCGTCATGAATGGTGCTAATCATCAGATGAACGCAGTTTCAACGTATCCGTTTTACATTATGGAGGGCTGGGAGCAGGAAGTTCCACCGCTTAGCGAAATGCCCATAAAAGGTGATACCATTATAGGCAATGATGTATGGATAGGACAGAATGTCACTATTTTAGCCGGTGTACATATCGGTGATGGTGCAATTATCGGCATGAACAGCGTTGTCGGAAGTGATATTCCACCTTATACTATAGTTGCAGGAAATCCAGCCCGTACAATAAGAAAACGTTTTGACGACGAATTAATAAACCTTATGCTTGAGTTTCGCTGGTGGAACAAGAGTATTCAAGAAATAAATAAATTAATACCTTTGTTGTCGTGCAGTGACCTTGAAAAAGTAAAGTCTGAAATAAAAGGGTATTTAAATCATGAATAATAAAATATTATTTGTAAAGTGTTCCGATTTATATTGACTTTTCGTTTTTTTAATGATAGAATATAATTAAAAGATACGTTTTAAAAAATTTGTATCGGAAAGAGGAATTTATCATGAACAGATTAAAAAAATTAACTGCTTTGCTGTCCGTCGGAATGCTTGCTGTGACGGCAGTGCCGTATGCTGTTATAAGTCCTGAT
This sequence comes from uncultured Ruminococcus sp., assembly GCA_947176415.1. Taxonomy (GTDB): domain Bacteria; phylum Bacillota; class Clostridia; order Oscillospirales; family Ruminococcaceae; genus Ruminococcus. The sequence continues at coordinate 26,851 of CAMWQJ010000012.1, forward strand.
ACGGCGATAAGTGCAAACGCTGTTGACGACAATAACGATGACTGGCTTCATGCCGAGGGTAGCCGTCTTTATGACATGAACGGCAACGAAGTATGGCTGACGGGTGCTAACTGGTTCGGTCTTAACTGTATCGAATATTCACCGCACTATCTTTATGCAGGCGATATTGACGATATGCTTTCGGAAGTTGCTGACAGGGGTATAAATGTTATACGTTTTCCCGTTTCGACGGAACTTCTCCTCTCGTGGAAGAACGGAACGCCTTTTCAGATTAGTTCAGGCGGTATGCAGGCAGTATATAATCCGCCTGAAGACCAGTCCGACGGAAACGGCGGAGTTGTAAAGGCTGGTACTTATGGAAATCTCAACAAGGATTTCGTGGAGGCAGACGGCAAGACTCTTATTACCAGCGACAAGGGATTTGACATAATTTTACAGAAGTGTAAAGATTACGGAATAAAGGCGTTTATCGATATACACAGCCCTCATGCAGACAATTCGGGTCATAACTATAACCTCTGGTACGGCAAGGAAACAAAAAGCGGTACTATGGTTACGACTGAAATATGGCAGGATACTCTTGTATGGCTTGCCGAAAAGTACAAGGACAATGATACACTGCTCGGATATGACCTTAAGAATGAACCTCACGGAAAAGGACAGGAAGGCGACAAGGCTGCAAAGTGGGACGGCTCTACAGACGAAAATAACTGGGCATACGCTGCAACAAACTGTGCGGACGCTATTCTTGATGTAAACCCTAATGCCCTTATATTTATAGAGGGTGTCGAACAGTCACTCAGCGGAGCAATGGCTGGCGACTACTGGGGTATAGAAGACAGACAGCACAATTCCCCCTATATCGGAGCATGGTGGGGCGGAAATTTCCGTGGAGCAAGAGAATATCCCATTACACCCAAACATGGTACAAGTCAGATAGTTTATTCACCGCACGACTACGGTCCGTCGGTTTACGCACAGACATGGTTTGACAAGGACTTTACAACGCAGACTCTTCTTGACGACTACTGGTATGAGACATGGGCTTATCTGAACGCCGAGGAAATAGCACCGCTTTTGATAGGCGAGTGGGGCGGACACATGGACGGCAAGGAAAATCAGAAATGGATGGAGTTGCTCCGTGACTACATGATTGAAAATCATATAAATCATACTTTCTGGTGTCTCAATACAAACTCAGGCGATACGGGCGGTTTGTGGGCTAACATTTCGTGCGGACAGCAGAGAGGTTCAACGCAAATCACATGGGAGGAAAACAAGTATGCCCTTATGGAAAAATCGCTCTGGCAGACTCAGAAAACGGGTAAATATATAGGTCTCGACCACCAGAAAGCACTCGGAAACAACGGCACGGGTCTTTCGCTTAATGAGTTCTATGCTGAATACGCCTCGACGGAGGGAAGCAATCTTGACGGCGGTACAATAGTAGAGAACGGCAAACCCGTTGAGTCCGACAAGAAAGAAACCACAACGACCGCAAATGCAGGTGACAAAACTACAACCACTACAACAACTGCCACCACATCGGAAAAGCCTTCGGACGAAATTCTTTACGGCGATGCCGACGAAAGCGGAGAAGTCAATATAAATGACTGTGTACTGATTATGCAGTCGATAGCAAATCCCGACAGATATCATCTCACAGAGAACGGGCAGAAAAATGCAGATGCCATTGATACAGGCGACGGCGTGACAAACTCTGACGCTCTCGCTGTACAGTACATCGAGTCAAGGACTATATCGCCTTCCGATTTTCCTATGACTTCGGCAGAACTTGACAAACTCGGTCAGTAATGACAGAAATAAAACGGAACACCATAAGAGTGATACTAATATAGAAATTTTTAGCCATAGTATTTTTGATTATAATTCAAAGATACTATGGCGTTTATATTGATGTATAAGATAAATCGGAATTTAGAAAGGAGAAATGATAAAGATATGAAATTAAGAAAAACAAAGAAAGCAAAAATAATTCTGCTGATTATAATAATTATCTTGCTTTGTCCTTTTCATTTTTCTTACTCTGAAACAGATGATACATTTCAATACTCATCAATTCTTTTTTCATACGAGAGAATGCTGTTAGGCACTAAAGAGCCACATTCTGTTAATGAAAACGTTGCCGTTGTAAATTACAGTATTGAAACAAAAGTGAAAATTTTATTTTTAACAGTATATGACCATTATATAGATTATGAAGCATCGTTCCTCCGTCCGTAATTATTCGGGATAATAGAAATCAAGAAGCAGTTCAACCATAAGCGAATAACTCTCTATGCCCTCTGTACGTCCGTTCATTTTTATGTTTGTGTCAATTGCAGTTGTTGAGACTGTACTTACCTTTTCTGTCGGGATAACCTCTTTTTCCGCATTGTCCTCCCAGTAGGTATCGGGCAGAAATTTAAACCAGTCGCCACGGACTTTTTCTGATATTCTGTCAGTTAAATAATATGCGTCCGTCATGTTGTTTTCGTAAATCTGATTATGGACATATTCGAGTGCCTCGATATATCCCGAATATTGAAAATTAATATCGTCACTGCAATGTGTTGTGGCGAAAAAAGAAATAAAATTTGCTTCGTCTTCCTGAATAAAGCCCTTGAGGTGTGCTAACTCGTGGCAGACCGTTTCGGGCAGTTCTGAACTTATCATGTCGGTATTATAGTTTGATTCAAGCGAAAACGGAAAATAAATTCCCGAAAGATGAGACTGACTCATAAAGTATGAAAACTGTATCGGTTTGGCTTTCGGATAATAGCCTTTCAGCTGTGAAAAAGTCTCGCCCGCTTTTTTCATTGACTTTCGAGCCTCGGAATTTACGTCGCCGTTGTAGACAAAGCAATTATTATTGTCTCGGTCGACTTCTTCCGCAAGTGCGTTTACCTCATCAATCAACAGTGTGTACAGGTCTTTCAGCTGGCTTCTCGTATGTCCTGAATGGCTGAGATATTTTTCTGAAAAAGGCGTACACTGATACATTATAAAACAATTCATTGTTTCGGTCGTGAGGATATATGTGAACACCGACAGGTATACGCAACAGGCGGTTGACAAAGTTTTTTTTCTGAAATTTTTTCCTAATATAAGCAGAATTACGGCAAGGGGAATGCCGACCGCAACAAGAATTATTGCAAGTATAATCATTATTTCGCCGACCGAAAACGGAAATATTCCGCTTATAAATGAGAATGTATTTGTTATGACGGGAAATATTCTGGCAACATAGAAGTCTGCAAAAGGAGTTGAGAGACGTGCAATGACGTTCAGAAGAGCCATGAGAATACAGAGGGCAAGAGGAATTGCAAACTGCTTTTTTATTTTAATAAATTTCATTATTCAAGCGGAATTGTAGCAGTGAAACCTGTTTCGAGAAGATACATATATTCATATAGATTTCCGCTGTTGCCTCTCGAAAGCCACGAATAATAGGCAAGCATATTTGAAGAATCGATAGAATCAACGTCTCCGTCGTGGTTGATATCTGCCATAGTCCATAATCTGTTATCGAAAGTCCTTGATTTTCCTGTTGAAATTCTCGAATATTCCGCAAGTACATTTGAAGCGTCAACGGAATCTATATGGGTATCGCCTGTTATATCCCCGGGGATGATGTCAATATTTTTAAGATAGTCCCTGTAGGCTATCAGGGGATATTTCTTATTGTCCTCGATACTTCTGAAAACGCTTGCGTAAAGGGTATCAAGCGAAGTATTTTTAATGCCTATGGTGTCAAGAATAACGGAGGAGATAGCGAGATGTCCTTTCTGATTAGGGTGTATGTCCTTTGTTTTTCCGCCCTCTTGAGTGGCTTTCATTGGACATTGTATATTCGTGAAGTACCACGCATAACCGGGGGTTTTATTGAGTTTCGGAGTGGTTGAGTCAAGGGCGGTAAATTCATAAAAAACGTCTGCTATTTCTATTCCGTCAAGCTGTCCGAGTTCTTTTCTGAATGTATCCATTATTTCATGGTACGTAGTTCGCAGAGTTGTCAGCATTGTGGCATAATTGCTTCCTGCACCGTATTCAGAATTGACAAACTCCTGAGAAAACTGCAACGGCTGATAGACTGTCTGAACTATAATTCTGACATCGGGATTTATTTCCCTTATATCAGTGACAGAAGTCTTTATATTCTCCATGATTTCATTGTGTATTATGCCCTTGTTCTGACCGTATTTGTTACTGCCTGTAGTAAGGCGGAGGTCTTTGGATATTGCCGAAAGTTCGGATACAACGTTGTTGAGTGCAACATAACCGCCGTTTTCAACGTATTCCTGAAGGCTTCCCTTGCCTTTGAAATTAAGCATCTTCATCATGTCAGAAACTCCGGGGTCTTCCGGAATATCGTCTTTTGTGTAGCCTTCGTTGAGGAATCCGTTATTGCCTGCAAAATTAAGCAGACGTAACGAGGTAAGCCCTATAATATCATTACCACCTGTCGAGATTATTACAATGTCCGTATCTGCGAGGGTTTGTTTCTGCACGTCGTCAAGGGACTTTATCTGTTCAACAAGTCCTGCCGAGTCCTGACCGCTTTGTGCGTAGTTGAAAACATCACAGCCGAGATAGTCTCCGCAAATCTGACCGTATGTATATTCTTTGTCGGGGTCGAGACCATAGCCTGATGCTATGCTGTCGCCGAAAATAACCATACTGCCGACTTCTCCGCTGTCTGCATATGTATCTGCCACTGTAAGCGGAACAGCCGAAAGGCATACCGACATTAAAAGTGAGAGTAATTTTTTCATTCTGTTTACCTCCGTTATTTTTATTTTTATAATTTGATTATATACCATTGTCACGATATTGTCAAGCGGAGAAACATGGCAACTCAGACCATACACATGAAAAAATTGTGAAATTTTGCGAAAAATAATAATAATTTTTAATTATAATTAAAGTAATTCCATTTAGAACAGACAGAAAAGAAGTTGAATAATAATTTTTCACAGCAAGGACTATAATACAGTCTGTGGAGAAATTTTATCAGAAAAGCCCTTTTCATTTCAAGTGTAATTGCTGTAAATCAGTAAATGATTTTCTGAAAAACATCTGTGATACATAGTAGTCCCGTCATCATAGTATAATCAGTTTCCTTGTCAGTTTGATTTTTTCTGTCGAACTCATGTTAAAATATCAAGTAAAAATACTGCTTATCTGAATAGAATAACATACAAAAATCGTGCATATCTTTTATAAAAAAGGTTAAGGAGAAATAACTATGAACAGAATAGCACGTAAAATTATAGGCGGAACAGTCATTTTCGGCTGTGCGGTTTTTGCACTGACTGCCCTGACCCATATAAGCCGAAAAAACGACTCTTCATCAGTAGCGGTCTCGACGATGTACTATGAAGAACAGAAACCGATTATTATTCTTGATGCGGGACATGGCGGAATAGACGGTGGCTGTACAGCTGTTGACGGCACGTCTGAAAAAGGCATAAACCTTAATATAATGCTTATGCTGAGAGATTTGCTTACTGTCTCGGGATATGATGTTGAAGTGACACGTGACACGGATATTTCAATACACGACAAGGGAGTTGAGGGAATAGCAAATCAGAAGAGTTCGGACATGGATAACAGGCTTAAACTTTTTAACAAGTATGACAATGCCGTATGTATTTCCATACATCAGAATCAATTTACAGACTCACGCTATCACGGTGCACAGATGTTCTATTCCGAAACAAACCGCCGTAATGAAAATCTTGCACGCTCGATACAGAATAAATTTGTTGAGTTTCTACAGCCTGACAATACCCGTGAAATAAAGCAGTGCGGAAAAGAGCTTTTCCTTTGTTATTACAGCGAAAACCCGACCGTAATGGTTGAGTGCGGATTTCTTTCCAATCCCGAAGAGGCCTCGCTTCTGACAACGGAGGAGTACCAAAGCAAAGTAGCTTTCACTATCTTTGCAGGAATAAACAGCTTTATAAATTCAAAATAATACATAGATTTCCAAAAAAATATTACCGCCCACATAACTGACTGATTTTTTTGGAGCGGACAAAATAAGGTTTCTGTCGTGTTGCAGACAAAATATCGTCGGGCTGTTTTTTGCTATATGTAAGGAACATGACGATATGACGATAATATTGGTATTTTTTATAAACTCATTTATTAGATCTGTTTAATAACCTAATTTTGAAAATTACAAATACCTCAAATCAAAGCAACGCGGAGACCGAAATATCTTCTTTTATTTCTGTAGCGGGAGGATAAGATTTTAAATCTTTTTATGTAACGATTAATGTGTTCAACATAAATACGTCTTTTAAAGTACTGCACAGAATATATCGGCAACACCGCACAGTTGCAAAAGAGGAAAAAAAGTGATATAATATAGATATGGA
>CAMWQJ010000013.1 GCA_947176415.1 uncultured Ruminococcus sp.
CCTTGTTTTTTTTTTCCAACCAGCGGACGCGATAGGAGCTGGTGTGAGGTGGCGTGGGCTCGGAGATTTTTATAAGAGACAGGGTTTATAATAGCTGATTATACCCCACCTTTTTCAATTATCCCCCCCGAATTATGAACTGATATTTACATCAAGTGAAATTCCGTTATAAAAATCAAAACCGCTACTGATTAATCTGCTTAACCAGTAGCGTTATAAGGAGAGAAAAATATGAATAATTCTATCAGGCTTTGCTGTCCGTGTCACTTCGGACTTGAAAGCGTTCTTAAATACGAAATAACCAAAATCGGCGGTAAGGATTTGAAAGTAAGTGACGGAAGAATCAGTTTCACAGGCGACGAGAATATTATTGCACGTGCAAATATTTGTCTGTCGGTTGCGGAGCGTGTACTTATCGAGCTTATCGAGTTTAAGGCAACCTCTTTTGAGGAACTTTTTCAGGGCGTTAAGTCTATCGAACTTGAACGCTATATAGGCAAGAATGACGCTTTTCCCGTAAAGGGATATGCACTTGATTCGGCACTTCACAGTGTTCCCGACTGTCAGTCGATAATAAAAAAGGCTTGTGTTGAACGTCTCAAATCAAAGTACGGAATAAGCTGGTTTGAGGAAACGGGAGCAACTGTTCAGATAAGATTCAGCATTCTGAAAGACGTCGTTACAATTTTTCTCGATACAAGCGGTGTCGGACTTCACAAGCGGGGATATAGAAAAAATTCAAATTCCGCACCGATTAAGGAAACTCTCGCCGCAGGCATTATCGACCTTGCACGTGTACGTCCCGATTCGGTGGTATGCGACCCGTTCTGTGGCAGTGGAACGCTTTTAATTGAGGCAGGACTAAAGGCACTTAAAATCGCTCCATGCATAAACAGGCGATTTTCTGCGGAAAAATGGGACAGCATAAGTCATGAAATATGGAAGGAAGAACGCACACGGGCTATTGATAACGTCGACCGCACGGCAAGATTTCAGGGTATCGGATTCGACATAGACGACTCGGCGGTTGCACTCACTCTTGACAACGCCCACAAGGCAGGAATAAAGTCACGCCTTAAAATTGAGCAGGCGGATATAAAGAAATTCCGTCAGCCTGACGATTCAATTGTAATATGTAATCCCCCGTATGGCGAGCGTCTTCTTGAAATACGTGAAGCCGAGGACATATATAAGCAAATGGGCAGGGTTTTCGGCAACGGAAGTGGGCAGTCGTGCTATATTATATCTCCGCATGAAGAGTTTGAAAAATTTTTCGGCAGAAACGCAAACAAGAGACGGAAACTTTACAACGGCATGATTAAGTGCCAGCTTTTCATGTACTTCTGATGGACTATTTTTTAAAAAGAAAAATTCTTAACTTGTTTTTTCCTAACCGCTGTCCGATTTGCAGTGGACTTTTAAATGCAGATGACCGCTTTTGTCCCGACTGCACGTCAGCCCTCAGCACCTATAACGGCGATTTTCAGATAAAGGGCGTTTCCGAATTTTGTGCGTGCTTTGAGTACGACAGAAATATAAAGCCCGCTGTTTTTCTGCTGAAAAATGGTATATGCGGAAATTCCGCACACGCTTTCGGAACGTATCTTGCGGAAACCCTCGAAAAAAGCGGTATATCACAGAAAACTGATATTATAGTGCCTGTGCCGATGTCGGCGGAATCAAAAAAAAAGCGTGGCTATAATCAGGCGGAATTAATCTCGGAAACGGTCGGCGAGGTGCTTGGCAAACCTGTTGAGTGTCTTGTTGAGAAAATAAAGTCCACCCGACAGCAGAAAAATCTCGGCATTGCCGACAGAAAGTCCAATTTAAAAGACGTTTTTAAGGTTATCCATGCCGAAAAAGTAAACGGAAAAAATATTTTAATTATAGACGACATCTGTACCACGGGTAGCACGCTTGCCGAAATTTCGGCAGTTCTCATAAATAACAGGGCTGAAAAAGTATTTTGTGCGAGCGTATGCAAAGTCGCAGAGAAATAAAAAAGGGTGCAAAATCTGCACCCTTAATTTATTTTTTTACTTATTACTTCAACTGCCTTGTCAAGCTGTCCGTCCTCATCTTCCACTACATAGTCGGGTGTCAGTCCGATTTTGTCGTAACATTCCGAAACAGATGTTTTGTATTCGGCAATTGTCAGAATAACCGCACCGCCGTCCGATAATTCAGCAGTTGTCTGCATTACGCCCTTGCCGTAAGTCTGCGTGCCGACAAGCTCGGCTTTTCCGAAATCACGCAACGATGCAGAAAAAAGTTCGCCCGCACTCGCTGTATTTCCGTTTACAAGGACTATCATTGGAAGGTTGCACTCTTCCGAATCGGAGACTACAATTTTTTCGGACTTTTCGTTATTATACTCCGCAGTTGCAATTGTCCCCTCAGGCAGAAGAGGGTCAAGGCATTTTTCGAGCGACTCAAGCAGTCCTCCGCCGTTGTCACGCAGGTCGAATATAATGCCCTCCGCACCCATTGCCGTTATTTTGTCAAAAGTTTCAAGAAACTGTTTTGTAGTGTTTTCCTTGAATCCAGAGATTTTTATATAGCCAATCCGATTTTCGAGCAATTCTCCGCTCACGGTCTGCAACTCAATGTTACGGCGTGCAAGAGTATAATTCTTCTCGATATTTCCACGCTGTACGGTAAGCCGAATTTCGTCCGCTTCGGAGATTGATTTCAAAGATTCTTCAAATCCCATTTCCGCCGTATCCATGTCATTTATTTTAATTATAACGTCGTCTGCCATAATTCCCGCATCGCTCGCAGGCGAATCAGGCATAACTTCAACAATTTTTACAGCACCGTTCTCGTCCTCCGAAACGGTAACGCCAATACCTGTCATTTTTCCTGCATTGTCGTTTTTTTCCTTTTCGTAGTCGTCGGCAGGAAGATAGCGTGAATACTTGTCGCCGAGTCCCTCGACGTAGCCTTTCAGAATGCCGTCGCTAAGGGACTTTTCGTCTATCTCACCGTAAAAATTCTGCCTTACGTACTCGTCGAGAGAATGCAGGTTTGTGTATTTGGCATTCAAATCCCCCGTGAGACTTTTTACAACCAGAATAGTTGTTATAACGCAGGTTAAAGTCGAAAAGGCGACAATCAGCAGAACTGCGAAAACGAGATTTATTTTCTTCTTCATTATATCTTTTCTTTTCATAAAAACCAATTTATATCGTCATTCAACGGCTGACATAATTCTGCGGGTCTTGCTGTACGCCGTTTACACGCACTTCAAAATGCAGATGTGCGCCCGTTGACCAGCCCGTTGAGCCGACTGTTCCGATAACGTCGTTCTGCTGAACGTAGTCGCCGACCGAAACATTTACGGAAGTCATATGTCCGTAGAGGGTTGTATAAGTGCCGTCATGCTGAATGATTACGTAGTTGCCATAACCACCGCCACAGCCACAGCTTGAACTTTTAGCGTAGTTGTGGGTGCAGGTGTTGCTGACAAAAGTAACGAGACCAGCCTTTGAGGCACACACATTACCGCCCATTATGCCTGCGTCGCCTATGTCAATTCCCTTGTGAGTAGTACCCCACCTTGCACCAAAACCGCTCGATATATAGGAGAATCCCGGTGCAGGCCATTCAAAACCTGACGGCGAGGGCTGAGGCTTTGTTGTTGTGGTTGTAGTGGTTGTAGTTGTAGTAGTGGTAGTTGTGGACGTAGTTGTCTGTGTAGGTGCAGTTGTTTTCTCAACAGTAACGTCATCAATATTATATGTAGCCGTTGTTACGGTTTCAGCATAAGTCACAGGCATTGTAGTTGCAATTTCAGTAACTATAACTGTTGTCGTCTGCATTGCAAGCTCTGCCTGACGTGAAGCTTCTTGTCTTTCAAGTTCACGTGAAGTTTCCTGTCTTTCAAGTTCACGTGAAGCCTCCTGTCTTTCAAGTTCACGTGAAGCCTCCTGTCTTTCAAGTTCACGTGAAGCCTCCTGTCTCTCAAGTTCACGTGAAGCCTCCTGTCTTTCGACCTCTCTTGAAGCCTCTTCTCTTGACGCAACTTCTTTTGATTCCTGCTCCCTTGATGCTACTTCACGTGACGCAACTTCTCTTGACTCCTGCTCTCTTGATGCTTCCTGACGTAAAGCTTCCTGTCTTTCAGCTTCTTTTCTTTCCGCCTCAAGTCTTTCGGCTTCCTGACGTGCTTTTTCTTCTGCAATGCGTTTCTGTTCTTCCTCAAAACGCCTTTGTGCCTCTTCGGCATGACGCTGTATTTCAGCCTGAATAAAAGCCTCTTCCTTGTCGAGCTGGTCAAGATAACGCTGTGTTTCTTCCTTTGATAAATTCAGTTTCTGCTGTTCCATGTTTATCATGTCAATAATTTCCTGCGTGTTCTGCATTTTTTCGTCAAGCTGTTTTATTGTTTCCGCCTTTTCATTTCTTTTTGTTTCCTGTTCGGAAAGTTTGCTTTCAAGTGAAAGTTTTTCGGTTTCGAGGTCTTTTTTGGACTTTTCCAGCTCGTCGATTTCGTCGATAAGCCTGTTTATAAGCTCCTCGTCGTAAGATGCCATTCGGTTTACCATTTCAACTCTCGACATTATATCATAGAAACTTGCCGAGCCGAGAACGACGGAGGCGAGGTTTTCATTTCCCGAAACGTACATAGTGCAAAGACGCTGTTTGAAGAGTTCTATATTGCTGTCAATAAGTTCCTGCTGAATGCCTATATCGGAATCAAGATGATTAATATTTGCCTGTGTTTCCTCAATGTCGCCGTTGAGTTTGTCGAGTTCGTCATTAAGCAGGGTAATATTCTGCTGAATAAGATAAATCTGCTCTGCGAGAGTTTCCTGATAGGATTTTTCATTTTTCTTGTCGTTTTCGAGTGAATTTATCTTTGATTCATATTCGGCAATTTTAGCCTCGTTAGCTTTTCTTTCCTCCTGAATTTCGGCGATTGACTTAGCCGAAACATCATTGCGGTTTTCCTGATTTTCTGGATAGCCCGTAACGATTCCCGTTGCGATTGCGGAACAGGTTACGAAGGCAAGAACTTTTTTTACTATGATTAACTTTTTCATTTTAAGCTACAGTCCCGAAAGACTGCTGACTCCTTTCATAACTGATTTTTTACGGACTGACGTAGTTCATCGGGTCGTCTGCGTAGCCGTCGACACGTATTTCAAAATGCAGGTGCGGACCGGTAGACCAGCCTGTCGAGCCGACTTTTCCGACCACCTGCCCCTGTTGCACATAGTCGCCGACCGAAACGGTCGCCGTTGACATATGTGCATAAAGGCTTGAATAAGTGCCGTCATGCGAGATAATGACATAATTTCCGAAATCCCCGCCACAACCGCAACTGCCGTCTTTTCCGTAATCATGGTCACAGGAGTTGTTTACTGCTATGACAATACCGCTCCGCACGGCAACGACGTTACCGCCGTGTATATCTGCGTCGCCTATGTCAATTCCCCTGTGTTCAGCCCCATCTCTTTCGCCGTAAGGACTCGTTATATAATAGTAGTCGGGCGTAGGCCATACATAGCTCTGCTCCGAGGGTGGCGGTATGGAATCGGTCTGCGGAACTCTCTGTTCAAGCCATTCATCATAAATCTGCTGTTGCTGTTGCTGATTGCGGTTGTTTTCCGCCTCAAGCCTCTGCTGTTCCTCAAGCCTTTTCTGTTCAGCCTGTTGTCTCAGAAGTTCTTCCTGTTTTTTACGCTCTTCTTCTTCATAACGCCTTTGTGCCTCTTCGGCTTTACGTCTTATTTCTTCCTGAATTTCAATCTCCTGTCTGTCAAGCTCTCCGATTAAAGCCTGTGCCTCGTCCTTGGAACGCTTGATTTTTTCCTGCTGTGCCTTGAGCTGTTCAGCCATTGCGACTGACTGACTCATCTTATCGTTAAGGGACTGAATTTCAGCGGTCTTTTCGGACTTTTTTGTCTCCTGTTCAGAAAGTTTGGTTTTAAGATTCTGTTTTTCTGTTTCAAGGTCACGCCTGTCTTTTTCAAGACTTTCAATGTCACTGAGAATTGTGTTTATAAGTTGCTGGTCGTACTCTGCCATATTGTTGACGACTTTTATTCTCGTCATCATGTCATAGAAACTTGTCGAGCCGACGAGCATTGAAATCATGCTGTCGTTATTGCCTGACATATACATAGCACAGAGACGTTTTTTAAAGAGTTCTATGCTTTCGTCAAGCTGTTTCTGTCGCTGTACAATGCTGAAATCAAGATAGGAGATATTCTCGTCTGCCCGTTTTATGTCACTGCCGAGCCTGTCGAGTTCCTGATTGAGAAGAGAGATATTATCCTGAATAAGATAAATCTGCTCTCCGAGTGCGTCCTGAAAAGCCTGCTCGCTCGTCATGTTTTCGCCGAGTTCTGCCATCTGCTTTTCATACTGGGAGATTTTTTCCTCATTGGCTTTCCGTTCTTCCTGAATCTCGGGGATAGTCTTCGCCGAATGGGAATTATTTTTTTCGCTGTACGGAAAGTTTACAATAAGAATTGCAGACAAAGCCGAACACATAAGAAATGAAAAAATTTTTTTAATCATACGGATTTTTTCCACGGCTGTCCGCACGCTCCTTTTATTATACATTTATGTGCCGTCTGGTACTTATAACGCTTCCCAATGCACCGACAAATCCGCCAATCAGGATATAGGATACAAGAACTGTAAACCTTATCTCGGCAAATGGAATTATACTGCCGATGTTGAAAGCGGTCATCAGTGCAGTCTGTGAAGTAAGTATATTGTAAACTGAGCGGTAAATTGCCCATGTTATGAAAAATGCACCCGTTCCCGAAAAAAGTCCCGTAACCATACCTTCAACGAAGAACGGCATACGTATAAATATATTCGTCGCACCGACGTATTTCATGATTTGTATTTCCTCACGGCGTGCGTAAACACTCGCTTTTGTCGTGTTTGAAATCATAATCATAGATACGACGGCAAGTGCAACTATAACAGCACCTGCAATAAGCGTTGCCATTCGGCGAAGTTCACGGAGAAACTCCGCAACCTGAGTTGACGACTGCACTTCCTGTATATCGGGAATCATACTTATTGAATCGGTAGTTTCCGTAATTCTGTCGTTGTCCTTTACTGTCACGCTGAAACCGTCCGGCATAAAGTCATATCCCTCAATATAATTGAAAATAGCCTTGCCACGCCCTGTCAGCTGATTCTGCATTCTTTCAAGTGCCTGTTGCTTTGATATATATTCAACGTTGTTTATATTGTCGAGGGATTTTAATTCCGCCTCAACCTCCGTAACTCTTTCCTCAGGAGTCGTGACATTGAGGTAAACGGCGATTTCGTTCTGATTGCTGAGACCGAGAATCATGGAGTTTATATTTATATAGAAAAGTGCCGAAACGCCGACAAGCAGAAGCGATATAAGCAGTACGCAGAACGTCGCAAACGACATCATTTTGTTTTTCCATATGTTTTCAATGCCCTGGTCGGCGAGGTATTTTAGTCCGCTTGGTTTCATAGACTTCCTCCCATATCTCCGTTTATTATCGCATCTATCAGTTCTTCGGCGTTTTCAATGGGATTTGTCGGGTGTTCGGTTACGGACGCTATTATGTCCTCAACCGTTATATCCGCCTCGGGAATGTAGTCAGTCAACTTTTTTGCACTGTCGCTTTCCGATTTTTCTTCCGCTATGCTTTCAACGATTTTTTCGGGACTCTCCACAGCCGACGAAATTACCTTCTTAACCGTTGTGACTTCGTTTTTCACGGGCATATCGACATCTTCGTCTGTCTCTGCAATTGCCGTAAAACTCTCCGCCGTCGGCTCTTCCGAAATAATATCTTCCTCCTGTGGCGTTGTTTCTTCTTCCTCGTCGTCGCTGAAATCCATATCAGGAAATTCCGACACGCCGAGAAGTTCTTCCGCATCATCGTCGTTATAGCCGTCATCTTCGGCAACCTGAAAATCTTCAGGCACAGGAATAATAGCCGGCTCAAAGTCAAGCATATCATCAGAAATGCCCGAGACTATCTCGTCATATACAATCTGACCGTCCGTTATATTTATAATACGTCCGCCGAAATGCCGTACGAGGTCATGTTCGTGAGTTACCATTAAAATAGTAGTGCCTTGGTCATTTATGCCCTTGAGAAGTTCAACGATTTCATATGAAAGCTCGGGGTCGATGTTTCCTGTCGGCTCGTCTGCAATGATAAGCTGAGGGTCGTTTACCAAAGCCCTTGCAATCGCCACACGTTGCATTTCACCGCCCGAAAGTTCATCGGGATATGAATCTTCTTTATCCTGAAGTCCGACAAGTCCGATAACATACGGAACACGTTTTCTTATAAAGCTCGTGGGAGCGTCGATAACACGGAGTACAAAAGCGATATTCTCATAGACCGTCATCGAGGGAATAAGCCGGAAGTCCTGAAAAACGAATCCAAGAGTACGGCGAAATTCGGGAATCTGCTTTTTCCGCAGTGTGTTAAGATTATAGCCGTTGACGGTAACTGTGCCGTCGGTGGCATCAATTTCCTTGAGGAGAAGTTTTATCATGGTACTTTTTCCCGCACCTGACGAACCTACGACAAAAGCAAAGTCGCCGTCATTTATCTTCAGGCTGACGTTGTTAAGTGCGTCCACTCCGCTTGAATAAGTCACAGATACGTTTTTAAGTTCTACCAAAAAATTTACACCTACCTTATTAAAGGCGGACGGCAAAGCCTCCGCCTTAGATATTCAAATCAGAATTTCATGGGATTTGCCGAAAGATATTTTTTCACCATGAGTGCAATTTTAAAGATAATTGCGTGGTCAAATTCTCTCAGGTCAAGCCCTGTCAGCTTTTTGATTTTTTCAAGTCTGTAAACGAGGGTATTTCTGTGAACAAACAGTTTGCGTGACGTTTCGGACACGTTGAGGTTGTTTTCAAAGAATTTCTGTATTGTGAAAAGCGTTTCGTGGTCAAGCGACTCAATGCTTCCGACTTTGAAGACTTCGTGCAGGAAAGTTTCGCAGAGAACGGCAGGGAGATGATAGATAAGCCTTGCTATGCCGAGATTGTCATAGCTTACAATAGCCTTGTCTGTGTCAAAAACCTTGCCGACTTCAAGGGCTATCTGTGCTTCCTTGAAAGACTTTGAAAGTTCCTTTACGCCGACGACGGGCGTACCGATACCGACATTTACACGGGTATAAAATTCACTGCTGAGAGTGTCGGCAATGGAGCGTGCGAGCTTTTCGAGGTCTTTGGAATCAACTGTGCTTTTCAGTTCCTTTACAAGAACGATGTCGCTTTCCGTTATATTGAAAACAAAATCCTTGTTTTTGTCAGGAAAAAGATTCTGTATAACGTCATATGCAGAAATGTCATTTGCAGATATAATCCTGATGAGGAAAACCGCACGGCTTATTTCGGCATTGAAATGCAGTTCACGAGCCTTTATAACAATATCCCCCGGGAGTACATTGTCAAGAATAACATTTTTGATAAAATTGTTTCTGTCGTACTTTTCGTCATAATACTGCTTGATATTTGAAAGGGTTATGGCAAGAATGCTTGCATACTTTGCGGCGGAGTCGTCAACGCCCTCAACAAATACGGCATAGTCGGGCTTTACTCTCGAGCCGAATGGCTTATATGTAAAACCGTCACGGATAAATATGTCATGCGAATCACTCAAATCAAGCGATACAAATTCATTTGTTGTGCCTACACGTGTAAGGTCGCTACAGGCTATGATAGTGGCGGTTTCGTCAACAACGCCGATTGTAGAATCTATAGTGTCACGCATCTGATGCACAAGACCCTGAAATAATCTGTTGGACATAATATAATTCCTTTCTGTTAATTATTTTATATGAGTCTGACGGATTTCTTAACAGAACGGCTTTTTCCGCCGTTACTATATATTACAGATTGTAACATATTTTACAACTCAAATTGTTAACAAAGTGTTAATTTTTTTCCACAAACTCACGTATGCTACAAAATTACGTGTTGATTTTGTGATAAAAACCACAAATAAAAGACTTTTTCTGTAACCGAAACGTAATAAATATGGTTACAGAATGTAACTTTTTCAAATCACATCTTTTCGGGTCTGTCGATATTGAGTATTGAAAGAACGTTGCGGAGGGTCTGCCTCACAGCCACGCAGAGAAGTAGCCTTGCATTGCGGATTTCGGGGGTTTCGGCATTCTTTACACTGCATGAATCATAAAAGCGGTGGAAGAGCGTGGCAAGGTCTATTGCGTACTTTGTTATTTTTGCGGGGTCGTAAGTCTTTGCCGAAAGATTTATTTCTTTCGGGAGCGACGCTATATGGCGGATAAGCTCCGTTTCTTGCGGAGTGCCGAGCAAATCAAAATCCGCACTCTCGGGAATTTTTATTCCCTCTGATTCGATATTTGCAATAAGACTGCAAATCCTTGCGTGTGCGTACTGAACATAATACACGGGATTCTGCGAGGATTTTTCAACGGCAAGGTCTAAATCAAACTCAAACTGCGAGTTTGCCTCACGGAGATTGAAATAAAAACGGGCTGCGTCAATCGGAATTTCGTCAAGGAGCGTAACAAGAGTTATGGCTTTTCCGCTACGTTTCGAGAGTTTTACCACTTCGCCGTTGCGGACAAGGCGAACCATCTGCATAAGAACAACGTCAAGTTTATCTGCGTCAACGCCAAGTGCGGTAAGAGCCGATTTAAGCCGTGGCACGTATCCGTGATGGTCTGCACCAAGAACGTTTACCGCCTTGTCGAATTTTCTTGTAACGAGCTTGTCGTAGTGATAAGCAATATCAGGCACTACATAGGTAGGTATGCCGTTTGCACGGACAAGCACAAAGTCCTTGTCAACGCCGAAGTCAGTAGCTCTGAACCACACCGCCCCGTCCTGTTCGTAAGTATGCCCTGTTTCACGGAGTTTATCCACTATCCGCATGGTTTCGCCCGACTCGTGCAGACGGCTTTCCCTGAACCAGTTGTCATATACAATGCGGTATTTTTTCAAATCACGCTCCAGACCCTCGATATTAAGCGGAAGTGCATAGCTGACAAGAGCCTTGCGACGTTCTTCTTCGGAGACGTTCTCAAGTTCAAAGAGGTGCTTTTTGTAGTAGTTTGCGGAATGTTCGATAATATCCGTGCCGAGATAAACGTCTTCAGGCATTTCAAAGGCTTCTCCCTCACCGCTCTGCGAATATATTTCGGAACAAAGTTTTTCCGTATCGCTCATGCAGTTGTAAATCGTCTGCTGTCCCTTTTCGGAACACAACTGCATATAGCGGAGCGAGAGGGATTTTCCGAATTTCTCAATCTGATTGCCGGCGTCGTTGACGTAAAATTCACGTTCCGCATGATAGCCTGCCCATTGCAGAACGCTTGCGAGACAGTCGCCGATAGCACCGCCACGTGCGTTTCCTATGTGCATAGGTCCTGTGGGATTTGCGGAAACAAACTCGACAAGGATTCTTTTTCCCTTACCGTAGTCGGTTTTGCCGTAACCGTCTTTTTCGTCAAGAACGTTCCGCACAACGTCGGAAAACCATTTTCTTGAGAGGAAGAAATTTATAAATCCTGCTCCTGCAACTTCACAGCGTTCAAAGAGAGAGTCGCCGAGGTCGATTCTTCCGCATATGAGGTCGGCAATTTTTCTCGGGGGCATTCTGAAAGCCCTTGCACTCACCATTGCAACGTTTGTTGCAAAATCCCCGTGTGACTTGTCGGCAGGTATTTCAACTGCAAAATCAGGTACAGGCACGGCAGGCACACCGCCGTCTGCCGTCACTGCTCCGAGAGCCTCTATTATGAGAGTGCGGAGCTGTAAAGATGCTTTTTGTATAAAGTCCATTTTTTTATCCTTTCTTATTGACAGTTATTATTATTTCGTTGTCGGAAAGATGCGAGGCGTTCAAATCAATCGTGTATTTCATATACAGCTTTCCGTCTTTTTCAAGATTGTTTTCAATAACGTGCGTATAAAGTCCCAACTGCATACTTCCAAAAGGCGTGCCGT
Organism: uncultured Ruminococcus sp.; assembly: GCA_947176415.1. GTDB lineage: Bacteria > Bacillota > Clostridia > Oscillospirales > Ruminococcaceae > Ruminococcus. The sequence continues at coordinate 11,981 of CAMWQJ010000013.1, forward strand.
ACTGGCAGTAATGCCTGTTGCCTGTTTCAAGCGACATAAGAGCGTTTGCTGTTCCTTTACGCATGATTACGGCTTCGTTGTTGCCACGTACTTCAATGATAGTTTCAGACCCCTCAAAGCCCGTCGCCTCGGTATCTTCGTATGATATTCTGTAAATATCTCCCTCGTGCGTGATTTCGGCTGATGTCATGAGTTCAGTTTTTTCTTTTTCGCCGTCCTGAATCTGAATGCTCACTATAGAAATAAAATCTTCGCTTTTCAAAAAAATCCTCCTCAGTAACTGCGTTCCGAATATTCAATAGCCTGTTCAATGAGTTTTCCGAGAAGTTTAGGCAGGGGCATTCCTACAGTTTCCATAAGTTTCGGATATACGCTGTTTTTTCTCAGTCCGGGAGCAACGCCTATTTTGTTCAGGAGAAGTTCTCCGCCGTCGGTAAGGAAAAAGTCTATTCTCGCCATGCCTTTGCAGTTCAGAGCCTTGAAAGCCTTTACGGCTGTTTCCTTTACTCTCGTCTGTACTTCGGGCGGAATCTCGGCAGGGACTATCATGTCATCACCCGACGTGGAGTTAAAATTTCTCGGGTCGTAGACTGTGTTTTTTCTTATTTCGCCTATATCCGAAGAAATCGGCGTATCATAACCGAATACGGCAGACTCGAGCTTTCTGCCCTTTATGAATTTTTCAATAACAACTTTATTGTCGTTTGAAAAAGCTATTTTTACGGCGGAAACGAGTTTTTCAAAATCATCTGCAAAGCTCGTACCCGCATCGCTTCCGCTGTTTGCCGGCTTTACAATAAGCGGAAATCCAAGCTCGGCGGAAATTTCCCTGCAACGCTCGTCTATGTAGTTAAGTTCCCTTTGTGTTATAAGTCGCCACTCAGCCGTTTTTATATTGAAATCGTCCATTACTATATGCGTGTGGGACTTGTCCATGCACGAGGCGGAGGCAAGAAGTCCGCAACCGACGTATGGAATCCCCGAGAGGTCAAGAAGTCCCTGTATAGTTCCGTCCGCACCTGATTTGCCGTGGAGGACGGGAAATATAACGTCTATTTTCCTTACGGAAGCCTCGCCGTTTTCCAGAATTATTATGCCCCTGTGAAGAGGGTCGGGAGAGAGTATAGCAGACGTGCAGTCGGGATTGAGTTCCCATTTTCCTGACACTATGTCTTCGGCATCTCCGGGGTAATAAAGCCACCTGCCTTTTTTTGTTATTCCTATACAAATTACTTCGTATTTGTCCCGTGGTATATTCGCTATAACGTCACGTGCAGAGGCAAGCGAAAGTTCGTGTTCGCATGAAACGCCACCGAAAATAACGGCGGTTTTGATTTTAGCCATAAAATTCTCCTTTATAATATAGTAATCGGTCACATAATAATATTTTATCACATTTCACTGAAAACTGCAAGCCTTTTTTGAATAAATGCAAAAATCAGTAAAAAAATTTATTATTCAACCGCATTCTGCACGGCACTGAGAATTTCTTCATTCCATGTCAGCTTTGAACGGTTGAACAGTCCGAAGCTCGATTCACCCGACATTTCGGAGTTATCCCATATAAAGCACTTTATTCCCTCGGCGAGTGCGGAGGAAATATAATAGCCGTAATATTCCGCACGTGTGGCATTATCCGTGGCATTTACACAGCCGAACTCTCCGATAATAAGCGGAGTTCCATTGTCAATAAATTTTTCCCTGAGTTCTGCAAACTTGTTGCTCAGTTCTTTTTTGCCGTCGTCTGTAAAATGGCTGTCTATGCCCTTCGAGAACTTCCACGGAGCGTAGTAATGAACGGAGACGATAATATTCTTGTCATCAGGGATTTCAATGTCATCTATAGAGGAAGTTTCGGCGGACGCTGCATAGGAAGTGACAATAAGCGACCTTTCGGAATTGTTTCCGCCTGTTGCACGGACTGTCTCCACAAAATCATGCTCGTACTTGTTAATTACTGCCCTCTCCTCTGGAGTACCGCCGAGCCACTCAAGTTCACTGCCTATTGTGCGTGTTTCGTTTATTCCCTCAAAAATAAGCCTGTCGCCGTAGTCTTTGAAACGTTCAGCCACCTGAGTCCATATGGAACATAGTTTCCTGCTGTTTTCCGCATAGACCGTCTCATCGGGTTTCAACCATATATAATCATCGTGGTGAACGTTTACAATCACAAACATATCGTTTTTATAGGCATAGTCAACAACCGTCTGCACACGGTCGAGCCATTCCTGCTGAATGACATCTCCGTCCATATGCTCTCCCCACGTGACAGGTATGCGGACGGCATTGAATCCCGCATCTTTCACGGCAAGAATCATATCTTCAGTTGTTTTGAGATTTCCCCAGCCTGTTTCAGTTGCAAGACCCGTCTTGCCCGTATCGTAGCTGTCAAGGGAATTTCCGAGATTCCACCCCACATTTATATCATCAACGATTTCCTGTGCCGACCTGAATCCGTCTGATTTTTCCGATACGGGTTTTACAGGGTCTTCCTTTTCGAGTGCGGAATTTTTCTTTGCAGTAACGGGAACGCCACCGCTTCCGAGGCTGTACTTCACATCTATTGAATCAAGCGTTATTTCCGGCTGTTCGCTCCACCAGTAACCTAACATTATTTCACCGTCTTCCGATATTAATTTTTTTGCCTTGTCCTGTACAAACCACGTCAGAGAGAGGGACGAGCCGTCCGTAAACACCGAGGTATCAGGCGACTGATAATTTCCTGCGGAGGATTTATAGCCGAAAGCCCCTGTAAATTTTCTAAGCCCTCCCGAACTGCTTATATTGAATGTAACAACTTCGGGTACTGTGTTTTCGGGCAGAAAGTCCGCCGTCTTTATTTTAATGGTATTGTCCGCACCTGCATGACTGACACTCTGTCCGACATCATACGAGACCTCGCCGTCTACGGGGACTTCCCTTGTGCGTGTGCAGTGGCAGATGACGTTGTTTATCTTTATGCTCGACGAATTTCCCCACCAGTAGCCGAAAAGGACTTCGCCTTTCTTTGAGACGCACTCGCTTACGTCCGAGGGGACTTCCCATTTTATTTCGCCGTAAGTGCCTTGCGTGGAGGCTGTAAAGTCAGGCGACTGATACCAGCGTTTGTTCTCCGACGGATAGTCGTCTGTTACGGATATTCCGCAACCGCCCTTGAACTGTCCTATATTCAGACCGTCTGCCGATTCTATAACGAAAGTGAATGACGAAACCGTATCGCCCTCTTCCATGAGGTCGGAGAGATTGAATTTAATAGTATTGCTTCCGTCGGTTTTTTCTATAACCTTGTCAACTGTAATTTGTGTTGCGACCTCCGCCGTTACCGTTTCAACGGGGCTTACGTGAATAGTAGTCGGCTCGGCGGTTGTCTCCTCTTCGGTAGGTTTTTCCTTGCTGACGGGCTTGTCAATGTTCCTGTTGAAAGTGGATTGTATATATCCGTCTGATTTGTCCTTGCTGTTTCCGCACCCTGAAAGAGACAAAGCAAGTGCGGTGGCGGAAATAACAGCCATAATCTTTTTAAGCATGGGTTTAAAAAATCCTTTCTGTTCAGTTATTTTAAATATTATATCATTATTTTCATATTATTTCAATACCCGACGGAATTTTTTTATTTATCGATAAACATTAAAAATTTATCGTTGTTTATTTATATATAAAATGGTTTTTTCAGGAAATTATTTGTGCAGATATACAAATTTAACGATAAACATTAAATTTCTATTGACAAACGTAAAAATCCGTGCTATAATAATAACATAAGCTAAGGCAAAACAAAAAAAATAATTTTACGGAGGTTTTCTTATGAAAAACGAAATCACAGAAAAAATCAACAGGGTGGGCAGAATTGGACGTATCATTGCAAAAATCATGAAGGGCATTTCTCTTGCGTGTGCTATCGTTATTTTTGTATGTACACTTATTGTATGCTGTTTCCTTCCTTCAGACAGCCTGAAATTCGACGGCACGGCACAGGGCAGACTCTCATACAGCACGGACCAGCGTGCTATAGGTTTTGACGACCTCGAAAACAAACACAAGAAATTTATGGGTGCGGAACTGAACATAGATTTTGTGGAAACCGAAGACACGACACAGGAAAACATCAACAATATTGATATTTCAGTGACGGCAGAAAAATTCACCGAAAAGCAGGTTAAAATATATGGCGGACTGTTCGGATTCAGTATTGTGCTGATACTTGTCTCCATATATGTAATATCTATGTTTGCGGTTAAACTCTGCAAGGCACTTGAGGTATGCAAATCGCCGTTTGAGGCAAACGTTATTACGGCTATGAAAAAATTAGGCTATTCGTTTATTCCTTTCGGCGTTATGTCAATAATCAACAACGGCATTTCCATACTTTCAGTAGTGACAACTGTTGTCGTTGTACTTCTGTTTGTATATATATTCAGCTACGGTGCAGAGTTACAGCAGGAATCAGACGAAACGGTATAAAATAAGGAGTTTGGAAAAAATGGCTATAATATCAAGACTGGACAGAATTATGGCTGACAGAAAGATAAGCCTTAATGAACTCAGTGAGAGAGTTGGAGTAAGCAATGTCAATCTTTCTAAACTTAAAACCGGAAAAGTCAGTGCGGTGAGGTTTTCAACTCTCGACGCTATTTGCAGGGAGCTTCGCTGTCAGCCAGGTGATATTCTCGAATATGATGGAAAAACAGAATAAAATATTTTTTCCCTCCTGATGACAGGAGGGATTTTTTTATATTAACGTGACAGCAAACAAAATATATTGACATTTCATGATAAAAAGGTTATAATAAGTCTGTATCTGAAAATATGTGCAAACTCAAACTGTCAGGAGGATTTACAAGTGAAATCAAAAAATATTTGTTGTGTATTTCTTGCAATGTCACTTATATCGGTCGGCTGTACCGAAAAGACGACCGCAGAGACGGACGGAACGGAAACAAACGATATAGCGAATATATCTCCCAGAAGCATAACTTTTGAATGGCAACCGCTTTATGAACAGAAACTTAATGAATATATGACAACGGAAAAATTTTCCGATAAGGCACAGAACGGCACGGGTGAATCAAGATTCGACCTTTACGACCTTAACGCCGACGGCACGCCCGAACTTCTTATTTCCGCAAATGACAGCCACACGACAATGTGCGAAATATTCACAGTTTCAGGCGGTGCGGTGACGAGTGTCGGCGAACTCGGCGAATACGGAACTTTTGATTTCTATCCTGATTTCAACCTTATAAACAGCGAATATTCAGGAGACGGATTTGTTGTGGGAAAGTTCATCAGTTTTAACGGTTCGGAACTTGTCGACTCTTTTTCGTACAGCGACAACAGTGCTTCTGCTTCAAAGGGTGCTGAAATGAAGTACGAAATAGACGGCGAGGAACTCTCACGCCCCGAATATGACGAGGCTATGGCGGTCTATAAAAATGCACATACTGTCTCAATCGGAAGAAAATACAGTTTCGGAGCAAGCACAATGGACTATGCACTTCACTGCTCTGAAAGCTGGGGAGCTGTCCTCACTCCGAAAGAAAAAGAACTTTTTCGTGGACAGCTTATGCAGAATTTTACCATGTCGCTTGAAACGGGCAAAAACTCCGCCTTTGAATTATGCGACCTGAACAATGACGAAATCCCTGAACTTGTTGTATCCGAGGGAACGGACAATAATGACTCGTGCAGGATTTACTATATTACAAATAACGTTCTCCTTGAGCTTGACGGTGCTTTCGGCTATCAGGGCAGACTTCATTTTGACAATGAACAGCTTGTATTTTATATGACAGGCTCGCCGACCGGCAACGCCTGCTGGTCTCTCACTGAAAACGATATTTCAAGTTTCAGCGTTTCAATGAGTAACATGGAGTGCGGACGGAAATACACTCTCAACGAAAACACCATAAACGCTTCATTACGGTAAACTGATATGGCAAAATCAAAATATGTTTATATCTGTAATCAATGCGGTTATGAGAGTTCAAAATGGAACGGCAAATGTCCTTCATGCAACGCATGGAACAGCTTTGAAGAAGATGTTGTAACACCCTCGTCCCCGTCGGGACGTTCACAGACAAACTCCGCCCCCGATTTGTCGGAACAGATTCTTGAACTCGAAAAAATCGGCACGGACATTGATATACGCTATGATACGGGCATTGGCGAATTAAACCGTGTACTCGGCGGAGGACTTGTAAAAGGCTCGCTCGTTCTCCTCGGCGGTGAACCGGGAATAGGCAAGAGTACAATACTTCTACAGATTTGCCAGTTTCTCGGAAATGAACACTCTGTTCTTTACGTTTCGGGTGAAGAGTCGGCAAGACAAATAAAACTCCGTGCGGAACGTCTCGGAGTTGATACGGAAAATCTTTATATTCTCACTTCAACAGACGCCGAAGCCGTAGCGGAAACTATTTCTTCATGCACTCCCGATATAGCTATAATAGACTCAATACAGACTGTCAGCATAAGCAGAATATCATCAAGCCCCGGAAGTATAACACAGGTTCGTGAATGCACGAATCTTTTCATGCATACCGCAAAAAATCAGGAAATACCAATTATAATTGTAGGACACGTGAACAAGGACGGAGCAATTGCAGGTCCTAAAGTAATGGAACACATCGTTGACGCTGTACTTTATTTTGAGGGCGAGCGTCACCAAAGCTGCAGGCTTTTAAGGGCTGTAAAAAACCGTTTCGGCTCTACAAATGAAATAGGTGTATTCGAGATGATAGACAAAGGCTTGCGTGAAGTTGAAAACCCCTCGCAGATGTTACTTTCAGGCAGACCGCTTAACGTTTCGGGGACGTGCGTTGCGTGCGTTATGGAGGGTACACGTCCGATTCTTGCGGAAGTTCAGGCACTTGCTTCCAAAACCAGCTATTCCGCACCACGACGTATGACAACAGGCTTTGATTTCAACAGGCTGAGTATAATAATTGCCGTTCTTGAAAAGCGACTTGGTATATTTATGGGTTCTCTCGACGTTTATTTAAATATTGTGGGCGGATTCCGTCTTGACGAACCCGCAGGGGATTTGCCCGTTGCTATGGCTCTCTACTCAGGTATTATGGATAAGCAGATTGACGAGGGACTTATTGCTTTTGGTGAGATAGGTCTTGGCGGTGAGATTCGCTCCGTTTCGCACATAGAACAGCGTATTAAAGAAGCCGAAAGAATGGGTTTCACAACGTGTATCATTCCGAAACACTCGGCTAACTCTATAAATCCCGAAAAATATTCAATAAATATTATTCCTGTCTCTACTCTCAAACAGGCATTTTCCGTAATAAAATAGGGGGATTTTCAATGTTTGCAGATATTTTTCAGGTAATAATGTTTATATTATTAGGCATTGGTTTTATAGTCCTTACCATAGTAACAAAAAACGGGTGGAAAATCGGAAAGTACAAGTTATATGACGGTATTGTTACTTCTGTAAATCCTAACACCCGAAATATAGACGTAGCGTACACCGTCGGCGAAACATCATATTTATTCAGTTACAATATGCTGGAATTTCAGGATATGCCCGAAGTCGGCTTAAAAGTACGTGTTCTGACGTATGTCGGAAATCATCAGAAAGTCTTTACCGTTCATTTTCAGAGGGAAATGGGCAGAGGTAAAAACCATAAATATATTGACAATGATAGTTCCACAAACCGCATAGATTTGATTCTATGCAGTATATTACTTATACTCCTCGGAATAGTTGCGCTGTTGGACGGTCTGAATATAATATAAACTTTAACCTATGGAGGAAACAATGAAAAAGAATAATAATGAAAAAATATCATTTCACCTTAATAAAGATAAAAAAGACCAATAATTATAATAAGCCCGAAATACGTTAATTTCGGGCTGTAAATTTATGTATTAAATTTTATGCGTGAACTTCTTCCATTTCACGATTTTTAACAAAAATCTTCTTGAAAACAGTTCTCACAAAAGGCTGTATAAAAAACAGCTGTGAAAAGAATGCAAAAGGGAAATTATAGCAGACGAGTTTAAGCCAGTTAGCAAGGAGCGTGAACACGCTGAAATCTGCCATTCCGTAGGGATAATAGAGTATTGCGGCAATAAAGCTCATTATCGGACACATAATGCCGACCGTTGCACATATAATTGCCGTCTCGAACATGACGGGGTGTGTTTCCTGCGGTTTAAAAACCTTGCATGCCAGCCTGAATGACAGCGGACTTCCTACAGTTATTTCAAGCAGATATGCACATACAAATTCAATAAGTACAACCGCCCATATCGGAATATTTTTTCCGAAAACTGCAATTCCGCCCATAGCGTTAATGGCTTTAATTACTCCGCTCTCCCCTGTAATCTCCATGAACATACTGCCGTTTATAACGTAAAGGCTGTAAAAAACATAGGCGTGTACCGTAATAATAACGGTAATCAGGGCAAACATCATTCTCTGAAACTGATTTTGTGGCATAAAAAATACTTCTCCTTTTCTGAAAAACAATGCAAAAAAACACGCCTCCTTTATGTAGTCCGATTGGAAAAAACGTTCCGTAATCAGATTTACATACCATAAAGGTAAGACGTGTGTCGTTTGCGTTGATATTCATTATTTTTTAATATTATATCATATTTTTTTTAATATGTCAAGCAGAAAATTATGCGGAATTATCTTGACAAAATTACAGAAAAAGAGTACAATTTAACTATAAGAAAACAAAAAAGGAGTGTTTAAAGATATGCATTATACCTACAGAACAAAAATAGTCTGTTCAAAGGCTATAGACTTTGACATTGACGGAGATGTTATTACAAATATCTCATTTACAGGCGGTTGCAACGGCAATCTGAAAGCAATTTCAAAGCTCGTTGACGGCTGGACAGTCGAGCAGATAGAGTCCAAAATAAAAGGCAACACCTGCGGAATGCGTTCCACATCGTGTGCCGACCAGTTATGCCTTGCTGTACGTGAGGCTTACGAATCGCAAAAATAAGAACATTCCAAAAGACCGATACAATTTGCGTATTGGTCTCAGTCTGTCAAAAAAGTCCCTGCTCTCATGATGAGAACAGGGATAAATTTATGCAAATAGGAAAGACAGGAAATAAAATTTAGGAAACAGGAAAACAACGATAGAGGAATGAAATTCATGATAACAAATTTAAACCAGACTTATTTGCTGATTTTGGAAAACCCTCTGTTTGTTTTGATTTTAATATGCAAGAGGTATTTTTATGCCTGCCTGATTTTTTATGACAAACATATATAATTTTAACGTGAGTTGGATGAAAAAACGTAAAAAAAACCGCCGAAATCTGTTATTAATGAGAATAACTACAGACTCGAAAAACAGAAAGGCGGTTTTTTCTATGGAACAAATAGCAATTTTTTGTGATGCAGATGATTTTTGCAAGGCATATGAGGAGTATTGCAAAAACAGACTGTTGATGAATAAAGAGGAGGTTGTACCCAGAACAAGAATGTCATTGAGTGAAATTATGACAATACTGATTATGTATCACCTGTCCGGATATAAGACATTTAAATGGTATTATACAAAGTATGTAATGGTACACCAGAGAAAAGATTTTCCTGATCTTGTAAGTTATAACCGGTTTGTAGAAATTATGCAGTTCGCACTTGTCCCACTTGTATTATACACTATAAAAGCACGTTTTGGCAAGTGCTCAGGAATATCTTTTGTTGACTCTACTCCGTTGAAAGTATGTGATAATCACAGAATACATAATCATCGTGTTTTCAGTGAATATGCGAAAACAGGAAAAAGTTCCATGGGATGGTTCTATGGCTTCAAACTGCATCTTATTATCAATGATGAAGGTGAGATTCTGTCTTTCTGTCTTACTTCAGGCAATATAGATGACAGAAATGAAGCTGTTATGGATTCACTGACTAAGAAATATTTAGAAAACTTTTTGCTGACAGGGGATATATTTCTCAGAAACTGTTTGGAAAACTCTTGAAAAAAGATATTACACTTGTCACAAGGGCAAAGAAAAATATGAAAAACAAGCTTATGGATTTATACGACAGACTTATGCTCCGCAAACGTGCTGTAATTGAATCTGTAAATGATTTTCTGAAAAATACCTGTGATACAGAGCATTCCAGACATCGCAGTGTAACAAATTTTCTTGTCAATCTGATTTCTGCTCTGGTAGCTTACTCTTTTCTTCCTAAAAAGCCCTCTGTCCTTTCTGCTCCTAATATGCAGGAGGGCTTTTTATACCTTCTTGACTGATTTTTTTCTGTCGAACTCATGTTGTGTTAATTCAATACACACAGAGCAAGCACAACTGATCATTCCAATGTGAATAGCATTTTTAATGAGCTTTTCTCGCTGCTCCTGATAATTTACGATACCATTGTGAACAGCGATCACATTTCCATCATCAGATGAGTGAGGATAAAAAATTTAGGTTCATCCCCAAAGTGGTCTATTCATTCAAAAAACAAATTTCTTTTTCCATCATATCAATAAAGCATTGTTTTAGATTCTTAACAACAGACGACTTAATGGAAGAAACAAAATTTATAGCAGACGGCTCTCCATGCGTTGCCCATCTGATATGACCGATACCACAGCTACTCTTAATCGTCTTGCTTTGATCAGTCATCTCGGCTAAGACCTTCAGTTTGCCTTTTTTCTTGATAAATTCAGCTTGTTCTCTCCATTGTGTACTGCGATGTCAGCTGAATCACAGCCGCAATATTCGAATTTTTATAGTCCGTCCATGAGAATAATGGCTGCCTGTTTGTTTCATGTAAATCCTACTCTACTACACATAGCAATCTCACTATTACGTTTTTTATTTACGCTTTCCGGATTTTATCTCTCCAAATATGCCAAGCACCAGTTTTTTCAATTCACGATATTTTAAGATAATCGCTGCCACCATCAAAGCAATCAAAGCATATCTGCATACCGTACTTTTATATAATAAATTAACAATTATAGATATACTAACGACACCAATTGATAATAGTAGAATTATTTTCCCATTGATTACCTGTTTGTCTATATCGTTCTTTTTGCAAAGCCTTGAAGCAAAAAAATAATGTAGCCCGGAATAAATAATATAGCATGCCAAAGTCGTATACGCTGCAGCAATATACCCAAATAAACTGATAAAGATAAAATTTAAAACAATATTAATAACTGCAGCTGTAATTGAGCCGATCAATACATATTTATTCTTCTCATAATAAAACTCAAAATTTGCAAAAATGTTATACATAAAAGTGAAGAATACACTTGCAGCTACCGTAGGAATCACATAGACTGCATCTGAATATTTTGATGGAGCTATCAGCATCAACAGCTCTGGTCCAAAAAACATCAGCATTATCACAAAAGCGGCCATCAACATTATGATTGTAGTCGAAATCCGTCGGATGTCGCTGACAGCTTTCTTTTCAAACTTATGATAAAACCAAGGTGTATACGAGCTGTTTATAGCATTTGTAAAAATATTCATCAACAGTCCGATATTGTATGCAACACTATACTTTGCAACCGCTGTCTGATCGACAAGATGTGCAATCATGATCCGATCACTTTGGTTCAGTATCTGACCGGAAAGATAATGCGGAATCAGCGGGAGATTAAAAAGTAATGCATACTTCCAGTACTCTTTATGAAAGAACGATTTTCCCCGAACAAACTGAAGTATAGCAACAATACCGCAGAAACAAACCTCAGTCAATACTACAGATGTAATTCGGGCTATTGTCTTATCCTCCGACATCTTTACCAGTATAATACCCAGTATCGGATTTGCAGCGGATTTGCATAAGGTTAGTGCTACAACCTTCCTGTATTTAAACTCAAAGCGATTATGGGAAGACCAGAAATGCAGTGCAGGTGTTACCAGAAGCTCAACAAACAACAGAAGCACCATTGGTGTTGTCATCTTAAGAAATAGATTTGCCGTCTCCTTGAAACAAAGATAGATTACAAAAACCGCTGCTGTTAGTACAGTTACCAACCCCTGCATAGATGAAATATACTTTGCACGGTCGTTTTTAAACTTCATCATTGCGTTATTGAAAACGCCATAATATAGACTCAGCGATGTAAACACCAATAGTATATTATACCATGACACATATGTGCTGAAATAGCCATACTGTTCTGTTGTCATCATTCGAGTAAAAATGGGAACTGTAATCAGCGAGATCCCTTTCTGCAGAATACTGCAGATTACAAACCATACTGAGGCTCTTACTTGTACAGAAAGTTTTTTGTAGGAATCGACGGCACGTTTTAACACTTTCATATTCCTTTTAAAACCTTTCCTTTAAGTTTTCGCTTAATCCTTTGAAAACTAATATTTTCGTTATAAAAATAGGACATATGTTGCTTCAAAGTAACCTTCACATCTGCTCCATGCTTTTTACATAAAACGTTTTCCGTTGCATGGAAAACGTTATCATACACATGAGATTTTTCATCTGACATCAAAAACTCTACCGTCTCACCCAATCCGTTATCCAAATCTATGTTCGTTATGAACTCGGGTACGGCATCCTTCAACTTTTTGTTGTCAAAACGGTGCGATCTGCCCTTATCAAAGAGCAATTCTTCTCTTAGAGATGAGATTTCCTCTGCAATTGTTTCGGTCTTAACATTAACAATCTTTGCTTTTTTTCCGGCATGCTCCTCTATAATGCGAATCACATCGTTCCATGTGTAAACTCTGTCACCAACGATGTTGAAGTCCTCGCCGTAGGATTTTGGATTCAAGAACAATCCAGTAATTCCGACAGCAAAGTCACGTGTATGTGTCAAGGTGATCTGCTGTTTGCCATCGTCACACATAAGGATAGGAAGTCCCTTGATTATGCGTTTAATAAGATTCCAGCAGGATTTTTTTGAGATTATGGGAAACGGTATGCGTTTCATTCCGTATGTGACATATGGATGCACAATAGTATATTCAAACGGAAGATGTGTATTTCGGAGGTATTCCTCACATATACGTTTCTTTCTGGCATATCCCCAACCATCGTTTCCAATCTTACAGCTTTCAGTGATCAGACCGTTTTGCGGAGGATAAACTGTTGCAGATGATATGAAAATGAACTGTTTTGTTTTCCCTGAGAAAACTTCTATTCTCTTTTTTAATGTTTCCAAATCAAAAGTGATATAATCCACAACGACATCAAATTGATATTTCTCAATTAAATCACATGCACTCTCAATATCATTCACATTTCCTATGATATATTGAAGATTCTCAGCAAAATAGGTATTATTATTTCCCCTATTAAACAAATATACCTCATAGCCACGATCAATACAAAGCTGCGTTGTATCACTGCTGAGTGTACCCGTTCCACCAATCAATAAGACTTTCAATTTGTGATCTCCTTTTACTTTTTATTTAATTTCATCATTCGCTTCAAACAGCGTTTAATTTTTGTGAAAAAGCTGACAGCAGTATATTTCCTTATCGCCTCACTGAAAGGCATATCCTTGCCAATGACCTTAAGAAACTCCTCACTTTTCGGATTTATTCTAACCGAATCAGTGAAACAGACATTTCCGCTGGATATTTCTCCGATCTCACGTTCAACGGTGAACAAATTAGGTTTCACCTGCTCAAACAGATCCATACCTTGTTCACTATTGATCAGAATCAATGAAGTACCCTTATCATCATCGTATTTTGGATCCACTCCCAAAAAATCGCCAACTGTTAGATCTCCATATCTCTCCTGTCCTTTAAAACAGCAGCTTCCACAGCTTGGTCGAATATACAGATTGTTTCCAAGATACCCACACATAAACGTATTATCCATTCCCTTCTGTACGATTTTGCTGCCGTCTGCAAAATCAATGCGCGTACATCGGGGCGACTGTTTCCATCCATCCTCTTTATATTTAAACCAGACTCTTGTTGCCTTCGCTCTCTGTTGCTCTTCCAGCTCTTTCAGCCATTCCCGATAAGCCTTTGGTGAGTTAACACCTCGGCAGATAAAATCCACAATATAAAGTCCCTTAGGATGTCCCCCAAGAAAGCTAATAAGCCCTGCTACTTGACAAGGTGCCCCACAAAAAAGTACTGGCTGCATTTTCAGAGCTCTCTTAATCTCTGTGTATACGCTGTTTATACGGCTTTGTGCATACTTCGACTGCCGCAAACGGACAATGTCTTTTTTTTGCGAAACGATTGTATGACAAATCGTATTCTCGCTATCATATATAGCACCCGAAACAAGACCTCCCATCTCCAGTACATGGTATGCAAGCACTGAAAATACACCTCCCGAGGTGCTGGAAATACGGAGCTCCGGCTCTTTGCTCCAACCGGCATAAACAGCCTTTATCCTGTTATTGGATTTCATATTGTTTTTCAGAGGGCATACCTTTTCACACAGTCCGCAGTCCGTACACTTCAATGTATTGACTTTAGGATAGGAAAAGCCACATGAGTCCTCTTTAAATATTATGCACTTTTGCGGACACTTATTTGAACAGGCACCGCATCCTGTACATTCTGACTTTTTTTGAATCGAAATTGGCAAAATCACTCACTCCATTCAACGTGTTCCTCAATGACCCTAGCTGGTACTCCGGCAGTTACAGCATAAGCCGGTATATCCTTGGTAACGACAGATCCTGCTGCAATGACAGCACCTTCACCGATTGTCACACCATTAAGTATCATAACCCTGGAGCCTATCCATACATGATCTCCGATCACTACTGGTGCAGTATGATTATCCCCATTCAGATAATGTGCATCTGAATCCATAATCGTCAAATCATGTGAGATTGCACAGCCATCACCAATCGTTATCGACCGATGACAGCGTATTTTGCAATCTGAATTGATAAATGATTTTCCGATTTGTAATTCTGCATTTTTAAACACAATGATATCCGCACCATAAAATATGGATGCTTCGTCCATAATCTTAATTTTTCCGCCTTGATCTATTCGAATGATTGACGAACGCCCGTTAAGGCACATTGAATTTGCACTCAGTTTCAGCTTTGACTGAATATATATATTACTGTTTTTAGCAAGAATAAGTCTACAATTGCTATCAGAATATAACCTGCCACTGCCCAGAAAATGCTTTTTACGTATAAGCCTTGTCATAAAACCATGGAGCATGGTGTATTTTTTATATAAGCGAACACTCAGCAAGAAATCACCCCTTCCATTTGTTATGCATTTGTTCGATAGGATTCTTTCTATTACCCAAACTGATTCCCCAGACGATTGCCACACACAAGATAAACCTGGATTCATCAAAAAAATACCCTATCAATGATAATACTAAGATCTCAACAAGTGTATAAATAATTGCCGGTGCATCCTTATCCTTCTGTTTAATTAGCTTTATTGCTTGTACACACAGCCATATCACTATGCCAATCAGCCAAAGCATACCTACCATACTAAAATCATAGAGTGCTTCGAGATAACTGTCATGCGCATAAATATAATGTCCCAGCGGCTGTACCTGTGAAGGAACGGAATGGAATCCGTGACCAAAAATTTTTTCTGATAAGCCCGAATTGTTGTAATATCGAATGACCTTCTCCCAAGCATCAAATCTGCCAGAACCTTCATCATCTTTCATGGAAAGCAATCTATCAAGTATCTCCAAATTTAACTGCACCATAATATAATAGAGGATCAGTGCAATAATTGCACCAATGATAGCAAATTTAAATATTTTTTTTATTTTTGCAGATATGTTTCCTTTGTTAAACGAATTCACTAAATAATATCCACACAAACCTACCATCAAAATAATAAAACCGCCGCGTTTGGTTGAAGCAAGAATCATAATGACAAACCAAACAGCAAAAAACTTTTTTTCTTTCTTGTTTCCCAATAATAAAATCAACCCCATAAACGATAAGCAAAAATATACTGGACCGACATTTCCGCCAAACTCACCATGATTGGAACTGCTTAAATGAATTCTAATATTATTGATCAGAAACACGGTACATACGGATACGGAGGGAATGATTAAACCATGTAGCTGCTTGATGATTACTTTGCGGTCTGTATACATTGCATACAATTCAAACGTGACAAATGTCAGCGGCCATACCACACCATCCGTAATATATCCAATCGGACCATAGTGGTTTGTCAGTACAGTTACAATGATCTCATACAGCAAATACAGAAATGCTACATTGGTTATTCCAGTAAAGCGTTTACGTGTATACCAATGAATACCGATATAAAACACTTCACAAGAAAAAACGATTATCAGAGAAAATCTGTAAATCAACTGCAGAATCGCACTTTTTTCATTCTGCCAGTACAAGATGTTAAATAAAGTGAAGTTCATTATGAACAAAAAAATAATTGTAATCAAATTGTAGCCAAGTCGGCTATTAAATGGCAGTTTAAAAGAAGTTTTTAATCGCATAAGTCTCCTTTCAGACTCAACTGCGTCTGTAAATATTGAAATCCCTGTTTTCTAAGATCACCATGGATCTGTGAATGCTTCTTACCTAGAGCAGTCTGAAGCATTTCCACATCAATATGTAAGGATTTAAGACGATGCGATTCACAGAACATTTCTAAAAGCGTTACAATTCTGGAACTCATATTATTATCCTTTTCATTTGCAACACGCTCTATCACTTGAAAGGGTTTCCCAAAAATCAAAGAAAAGACAGATCCATGAAATGAATCGGTCACGAATGCAGTGCAGTGATCAATAAGCCAAAGAAACTCATCTGGTGCGGCTGAAAATAAATCCAAATCCCGTTCAGTCCGGCAGAACCTTATGCTGTGATTCAGATTTATCAGCTCAAGTCCATGCTCCTCTGCATATCGTTCAATTTCAGCTCTAATCTGATTGCTAATCTCCCCTAGAAAATACGTCAGCATATAATTCTTCTTTATTTCAAATGGGCATTTCTCAATTTCTCGCCACTCATCAATGCTAAGTAGCAGTGTATGATCCGGAACAACCTCACTTTTGATTCCAAGCTGCGCACACAATTCCTTTCCGGCATATTCCCTTACGCTAACACTGCGGAAATCCTTAAGACAGCCAGAGACGTATGCCTGATATTCATTTGGTACATTGACTGTACCAAAGCTTCCAGCATAAGCGATTTTCTTGTGCTTTGCTGCGAATTTGCCAAAAAAAACATCACATTCCTCACGAACAAATGCAAACTTCAGATTCCAAATCTGATCGCTCCCAAATACAAATGTATCGTATTCTTTTTCCCTTTCCGGCGGAAATTTGTTTCCCTTGATGTAAAAACTGCTGTATTTGATATATTTTCTTCTGAAATTTTGAAATGCACGGATTCTATTCACCTTGTATGCATGAAGGCGATCACCTTTACATTTTTTTAGGACTGCATTTAAAGACATCCGGCAGTTCAAAAAAATTGAACCAGTAGAATTAGACAATCCTCTGTCTATTGTTTCAGATGAAAACCCTATTTTCTTTATCGTTTTTTGAAGTGCATAATTCTGCAGCACATTTCCGTAGTTGTTTCCATTTACAATTGTAATGATTCCTATTTTATCCATAATATTACCCATTCCTTAACTCAAGGATTATAAAAAATATCAGTCTTTGCTGCATCATTAGGATTTCAGCTTCCTTTTTATTGAAAGATAAATAAAATACAGTTTGTGCCTATACAAAAAAATCCGAACTTTATCTTTTATTGAAGAGAGCCTTCTAAATCTTCTGTTGCGAATAACGTACCAGGGAGATTCGGTATACAAAATCTTTTCAATATGCTTTCTTTCAATGACTTCCAAACGGCAGTTACTATGTCCTATATACCCATAATATATTCTGTTGATTTCCTCAAAACACTTATCAGCAAATGCCTGATACTCCTTATTGTTCTGCATATCTAAAAGCTCTGCCACTCTTGTCAAACCATCTCTTGATTCGCTCATGATATTCGGATTATATCTCTTGGTCGATGAAGAAAGATTTCCCATATTATATAAGTACCATACTCTTTTTACAATACAACCTTTTCTGCATTTGCTCAAAATATGTAAATTCCATACAATATCCTCACAAATGGCAAGACCCTCCGGAAACGGTGTGGCAAGTCCTATTTCTGACTTGACCAATCGTGTCCACGGTCCGCGTCCAATGTATATCAAACCATTCTGAAAACGAAGTCGTGTGCCAACCATATTAGGTCTAAGCTCTGAAAGTTCACCTTCTGACAAAACACTGACATCGTTTTCTGTCAGATCACCAAAGTAAGCTGCGGGAGTGTAGTCATTCATATGCATATTGCAGCCATACACAATGTCTGCTTGTTCTTTTTCTGCAACAGTGTAAGCTTCTTCAAAAAAATGCGGAAGCAGTACATCGTCTGAATCCACATATACAATATACCGTCCAGTAACAAACTGCAGGCCATAATTTCTTGCAGCAGATACACCGCCATTTTGCTTTCTCTCTACCCTAATTCTGTTGTCAAGCAGTTGAATTTCGTGATATATTCTTTCATATCCCTCTCTGCTTCCATCATCCACAATAATCAGCTCAAAATCGGTAAAGGTTTGAGAAAGTATGCTTTCAACACATTTCATCAACATGGATTCAGCTGTATTATAACAAGGCATAATTATACTGATTTCCGGCATACAACTTCCTTTCATATTTCAAATGCCGATTTTTCAGGCATAATTTTATCAAGCGCTTCATTAATGGAAACTTTAGCTTTATAAAAATCAAAATCCGTAGACATATCGTTTATGCATACGGTTTTAGTTTTCTGCCTAGTGGACTGTACCGATGAAAAATATCAAAATAAAGCTTGATTTACCAATAGTA
>CAMWQJ010000014.1 GCA_947176415.1 uncultured Ruminococcus sp.
AAGGAATAGTTAACAGAATATATACGCTTTTCATCGGAATAAAATTACTCATACATTTTAAATATTCTGTGTATGTTAATGCATTGCCATGACCCCAGCTACGCAAAAAAAGCACATAAAGCAGAATCAATCCATAAACAATACCTGCCACACGAAAGAGATTATTTAATTTTTTTGAAATAGGTTTCATATAAATGCTCCCTGATAAATTCAGATTTATTTTACTTATATTATACATCAGGAGAAATTATATGTCAATAGAAATGCCATAGTATTTCGGACTTACAATCAAAAATACTATGGCTAAAAATTTTTTATATAAGTATCGCTCTTATACGTTCACTTTGTTTTTTGGATTAGTCCCAGTAAAGATAAGTAAAATCATGCTCACTGAGATTTATTATATGCTGTTTACGCTTTTCAATAAGACAGGCATTAAGGTCTTCAAGATATATTCCGTCAGCTGAAGTGATTATTTCAGGTGCGGAGGAAAAACGGTAAAATCTTTCCGATATATCATTAATCTTTCCCATAATGCATATCATATCGGCATAAAAATACTTATTGCGTCCGACACCATGATACAAAAGAATTTTTACTGATAAATCTTCAGATTCTATTTCAGAAAGTATTTTCATAAGCTCGGCTAACTCTCTTCCGTCATCAACGGAAAATTTACAGTTTTCACATAGAATATAATCCTTGTAATCCACAAGAATATTAGAGCCGTTTTTAAGATGTTTCCATGCAAAATAACGCTGATACTGATTCATTATTTTACTGTTATTGAACCTGTCTGCCAGTTTTCAAATGCGTACTTCTCAAAAGAAGCATCGCCAGCCAGATTCCTGAACATATCGCTCTGCATGAAATAGTAACCTATAGGATAGACCGTTCCCGACTCTGCATCTTCGGGAACATCAAAGTAAAAAGTTGCAATTTCCCCGTCCTGACCGCTGTCGCCTTCAAACATGGCTGTGAAAAAAAGCGAGCCAAGATGGTTGTTGATAAGTTCGTCAGGCTTGTTGTCTATCCACTCAAGAGCAATAAAACCGTCACACATATCAACCGCCTCACCTTTTTTGCACTTTACGTCCTGTTTGTCATCTTTCAGCCTTACGCATTTAAGTTCATCAGGAAAAGTAACGTGTATACCGCACATATTCCACGCCATATCAGCACCCTTTACAGAAACAGTAACCTCCGCCGTCCCGCCTGCTGAAACGGCAGTATCCGAAATGCTTATAACAGGACCTGTTTCGGCAGACGGTACATCTCTGTATTTCTCCTTTAAAACTTCGCCACTTTTTTTCAGCTTGTTTTCATCTTCGGTTTCTATGCTTTTTCCGACAGAACTTTTTCCCGATGTTTCTGGACTTTCGTATGAATCCTGATTTTTTTTGTCTCCGCACGCCAAAAGCGAAAAACTCAGAAGTACGGAAACAGCAAGTATTTTAATATTCATCTTACTGCTCCTTTTTTCTCGGTTTTACGGTAAGTCTGTCGCCGTCCGCAGAAATATCCACGCCCTTTATTTCCGAAACCCTTTCAATAATTATCTCAGCTATTTTATCTTCAATGTCCTGTCGGATAACACGGCGTATATCCCTTGCACCGTACGGTTTTCCATAGGCTTTTTCCGCTATAAGAGAAAGTGCCTTGCCGTCATAACTTATGCTGAGATTTTTTTCTGCGAGCGGTTCAATCATTTCGTCAAGCATGAGTGAGGCAATACTTGCAAAATCTTTTTTGTCAAGCTGTCTGAAAACTACTATCTCATCTATACGGCTTATAAATTCGGGTCTTAAAAATTCACGCAGACCTTTCATAGCCTTGTCACGTGAAATTTCGTCTTCCGTCCTGTTGAATCCCACGCCGAGCGACTTATCCGTCGAACCTGCATTTGAAGTCATACATATAATTGTGTTCTCAAAATTAACCGTTCTGCCGTGTGCGTCGTCAACTTTTCCCTCGTCGAGAATCTGCATTAATATATTCATGACATCAGGGTGTGCCTTTTCTATCTCGTCAAAAAGTATAACCGAATATGGACGACGGCGGACTTTTTCCGTCAGCTGTCCTGCTTCGTCATATCCGACATATCCAGGGGGCGAGCCAATCATTCTAGCAACTGAATGCTTTTCCATGTACTCTGTCATGTCAAGCCTTATAAGCGGTTCGGGCGAATCAAAAATTTCTTCGGCAAGTGCCTTTACAAGTTCCGTCTTTCCGACGCCCGTAGGTCCTACGAATATAAACGACGCAGGACGGCGACGGTTGTTGAGTCTGACTCTCGTACGCTTTATAGCCTTTGCGAGCGTTTCAACGGCTTCATTCTGTCCTAAAACACGCTTTTTAAGTTCGCCCTCTAACTTCGCTATCTTGAGAAACTCCGTTTCTGCTATCTTGTTTGCAGGAATACCAGTCCAGAGTTCCACAACCTTTGCTATATCCTCTTCCGTAACCTGTACATTGTCGGCTTTTTCCTGAAGTTTATTTGCCTTGTCACGTGCATGAATGAGTTTTCCCTTTACTTCTGCCAAAGCCTCATAGTCGGGTTCTGTCTGCTCGGAAATACTCTTTTCCATTCCCTCAAGCACTTCTATTTCCTTTTTGATTTTTTCATATGCCACAATCTCGGGCGAGCGTATGCAAGCCCTCGCACAGCCCTCATCAAGCAGGTCTATAGCCTTGTCGGGAAGAAATCTGTCTGTTATATATCTTTCCGAAAGCACCGCACAAACTCTCACAAGATAGTCAGAAATATGAACCCTGTGGTATTTTTCATAATATTTCTTTATTCCCAGAAGTACATCTACAGTCTCTTCAACGGTCGGCTCATTTACCGTGACGGGCTGAAAACGTCTTTCAAGTGCGGAGTCTTTTTCGATATACTTTCTATATTCGCCGAAAGTGGTTGCTCCTATAACCTGTACTTCGCCCCTCGAAAGTGCGGGTTTAAGGATATTCGCCGCATTCATTGAGCCTTCCGAGTCACCTGCTCCGACGAGATTATGCACCTCGTCAATAAAGAGAATTATATTTCCTTCTCTCTTCACCTCGTCGACAAGTCCCTTTACTCTGCTTTCAAACTGTCCCCTGAACTGCGTACCCGCAACAAGTGCTGTTAAATCAAGAAGATAAACTTTTTTATCGGCAAGATTAAACGGAACGTCACCGCTGTTTATTCTCTGTGCTATTCCCTCGGCTATAGCTGTCTTGCCTACACCTGGCTCGCCTATAAGACAGGGATTGTTTTTTGTACGTCTTGAAAGAATCTGTATAACCCTGTTTATTTCCTTGTCACGTCCAATAATATTGTCTATCTCGCCGTCGGAAGCTTTTTTGCTGAGATTGGTACAATAACTACCTAAAAATTTAAGTTCTTTCTGTTTTCTCTCACGCCTTCCGCCGAAAAATCCACGCCGTTCCCTTTCAGGCTTTTCGCCGTCGTTCTGTTTCGGTTCAACTGAATCAAGTTTCTGTGCGGACTTGCCGTCCGTACTGCCCATATTGCCCATGTTGAACATATTTGAAATGAAATCAGGTATAAGACCCGAACCGCCCATTTCAAAGCTGTCACCGTCCAGCATACTCATCATCTGGTCTGAAAGCTGGTCGACCTCTTCATTTGTTATGCCGTATTTGTCCATGTATTCTGAAATCTGCGGAATCTTCATCTCCCTTGCACATGAAAGACAAAGTCCCTCGTTCTTTTTCTCATTTCCCTGCACAGAAGTGATAAACACAACAGCAGGTCTCTTTTTACATTTACTGCACATCATCATATCAGGCTTTTCCCCCTGTAATTATTTTTTCTGTATTTCCGTATAATATTCTTACGGAAATGTGTAAATATTTTCACGTTATTCTTATCTGTTCATGATAAGATTATAAGCGAATCCGAAAATAAAGCTCTTGTCAATATCTGGATTTTCAAAAAATACCTCGGAATTATTTCCCGTTATTGCATAAAGTCCGAAAAGTGCGGAAACAACACAAACCATCGCCACACCTGTGATAAGACCGCAAAGACCGCCCGTAATATGCGATACATTGCTTTCGTCCATCGGTGAACGATTTCCTGCCATTGCTCTGCCCGTGAGTATTCCGACAACAAAAAGCACGGTAACAAATACTGCAATAAAAACAAGCCTTATAACATTTTTGTAAGCATCTGCTATGAAGTCGTCTGCTATAATCCGTGAAGCGTCAGTCCTTGTATCGCTGTTTCTTATTGTCCTTGCGAGGTTTCCGAAATCAGCTTTTCCGTCAATAATTCTCTGCTCTGCCGTTGCCGTTGCATAAAGCGACACATCGTCCTTTATGAGTTTCGTAAGCACGGAAGCATAGCACTTACGGAGATTCTTATAAAAATTCTCCTCATCGTCAATCTTCTTGCCGTTTATGTTATTCATGTATTTATAAATCTGCACGTCTGTATCCTCATTCTTTTCCGACAGAAGTATATCATCTATTTTTTCTTTCCTGACGACCACACTATAGCCCATTGTCTCCAGCCCTGTAACAAGGTCTGCCGAGATGTCATATTCAACAATCGTCTTGTCAAGTTTGTTTACCGTTCCGTCCCTGACAGTTGTCTTATACAGTGAATCAGCAACACTGCTGCTAACTGTCAGACCTGCGACAAGTCCAACCACACAGCAGACGGCACATATTCCTCCTTTAAATACGCCATGTCTTCCTGAAAAATAAACGCATACCAACAAGACAACAACGGCTGTCACATCGTAAAGCCACCACATATCATTATATGTACACACAGTTATTTTTTTAACCGCTGTACTCCTCCTTTCATGAAATTTAAAATTTAACTCTCATAGTCTATTCTGTCAATTCTGTTATAGCCCTTGAGGAAAATATGTTCACTGCTCCTTACAAATCCGTTGTAGGAATCGGGGATTACCGCCGTGGAACGCAGTTCACCATTGAAGTTATACGCTCTTATCTCCTCCTTGCACATAACATAGGCGAGACCGTCATGCACTGCCACATCAACAGTCTGCTGTCCGAGGTCTATAATAATAGGCTCGGTCGCTCCGCCCCTGAAAAGCACCATTACATATCTACGCCTGTCGTCGTTATTTATGATAACCGCCGAAGCTCCGCCACTGCTTGCACCGCCTTTCAGTTCGCCGTCATACTGATAATATGAACTTATCTGCCCGTTTTCGTTGATGTATCCGCAGGCGTTCATTCCAAGAACGAAAGCCCCCGCATTGAATCCGAAAATTTCAAGCCCTGCGGTATCTATTGCCGGAGAAGTCCACTGTTCAGTGACTTGCATGAAGTTTATTTTCTGAACTGTTGTGACGAGCGAGCCTTTTTCCGCCGATATGTAGCTTACAACACAGCCCCCGCTGTTGTCTGTAAAGCTGATGTCGTTTACTCTCTCCATAAACTTTTTTTCATATATGAGATTTCCCTTTTTATCATATACATGCATCTCACAGTCGTAATTTTCCGAAGTCGTCACAACTGCTGTATAGCCGTCGGGGCTTATTCTTACAAACATTATATTATCATCAAATTTTTTTTCGTATAAAATTCCCTCCTCGTTCTCTATGCAGAAATCGTCTCCGCCGTTTTCATAAATCAACGCACGACCGTTATCTGCACGCAATACGGCATTTGTATAGCCGTGCTGTCGTTTTCGCATGAGATTGCCGTCTGTATCATAGAAAAACAAGCTGACATCACTGAGTATAATAATTTTGTCCTGAGTCTGTCTCAGCTGATAATTATACTCTCCGCTTATCTCTATCGGAAAATTTCCCTCCGCAAGCTGTCCGGAATTTATGATAGTCTTGTATTGTTTTCCTATGCCACGCATTTTTGAAAGCCACATATCCCTTGTTGAGTAAAGCCCAAAAGCTATGCTTACTATAATCAGAAATATGAAAAACCTTGTGCGTTTCTTTTTTCTTTTCTTACGGTTTTTTATTTCAACTATGTCATTCTTGTCATAGACTGCCAATAAATTTTACCTCCCGCCGTGAAAAAATTCTTCTGTTCTCACTTTAATAATTCTTCCTCGCTGTAAAACACTCTGTTAAGATAAAGACCATAAGGCACAGCCGTCCGCCCTGCCCGCTGTCTGTCTCCTGCGGAAAGAATTTCAGGAATATCATAAGGCATTATTTTTTTCTCGCTTACGTCAATAAGCGTGCCAACCATTATCCTAATCATATTATACAGAAATCCATTGCCTTTTACAAGCATTATCACCGTATCTCCACAATTTTCTATTTCAAACGAATAAATCGTGCGGACAGTTGTTGAAATATTTGTGCAGTCTGCACAGAAAGATGCGAAGTCATGAGTGCCGACAAAATGTGCGGAGGCTTTTTTCATTGCTTCAATGTCGGGTTTACGCCTGTAGTGGTACATCAAATCAGTTGCAAACGGATTTTTTGATTCACTGCAATGTATCTTGTAAATATATTCCTTGCCTTTGCAGTCAAACCTTGCATGAAAATCAGGCGGTGCGTCCTCACAGCCGAGTATTGAAATATCGTCGGGCAGTTCGCCGTTTACACCCCTTATAAATCCCCTTGTACTTATACGGCTGTCCGTATGGACGTTGAAACAGAAATTATTTGCGTGTACTCCCGTGTCCGTCCGTGAACACCCTGTTATACTGATTTTTTCATTCAGAACTTTTGAAACGCATTTTTCAATCTCCGCCTGTACCGTCAGGGCGTTCTTCTGTATCTGAAACCCGTGGTAATTCGTCCCCCTGTATGCCGTCATTACTTTCAGATTCCGCATTTTCAGCCTCCTTTGCTGTGTTAGTCTTTTTTCTTCTGCCGACTGTTTCAAGCCATATAATCAATACACATATAATAACCGCCGTGCATGATACCGCAACGCCTGTCACAAGACCGTCGGGAATATATTCAAGCCGTATATCGTGATGTCCTTTTGTCAACCTGACACCTGACATTGCATTCAATACTTCCGTGAGTTCGGCTTTTTTGCCGTCAACGTAAACCCTCCAACCCTTTTCATAGGGAATCGACAGAAACATTATTCCGTCGTTTTTAACATCTATATCGCCTGTTATTTCCGTATCTTCAAAAGACTTTATATTAAGCTGTTCGTCCGCAAGGTTATTATAAGCCGTCTCGAAATTCTCCTTGCTGAGTGCGTAAATCATGAGTTTGTAATTTCCGGAATTACTCTCACTGTCGACGAATATCTCCGCTGTCTCCGTGCTTCCGGACTGACCATTTCCCATTGGAAAAACAACAGGGTAAGAATCAATGTCAACATTGGAATCTACAGTATTTCCGTCACATTTGATGTTAAGATAATCGCACGAAGAGCTGTCCGCATATCCATAAAGATAACTGCCGTCAAAACATTCATAGCTGTAAACGGCACTCGCTCCGACGTTTTCGGTCTGACGTGTAAAATAATAATTTCCGAAACTGTTTTTTCTCACGTCCATGTTTTTGTACTCAACCAGTGCAACGGGCTGTGCCGAAAAACAGCCTTTTTCCACGCCTGCACCAAGTCTTATAATGTCATTCTGATATTCAAAGGGATTCGCCGACCACTCGTCAGGCATTGTCAGAATCTTTTCGTCCATCATGAATCCGAGAGAAAGAGGATAGTTATTTTCATAAAGATATACACCGTTGTCTTCCTTGATATGCGAAAGCGACATTTCTTCGGACTGCAATATATTTTTTTTAGAGATTATATAGTCAAGTCCGAAAAGAGAGTTAAAAACAGGCGTTGAAGTCCTGTAGTAGTACCTGTTGCCAGCCTCGGAGGCGTAAATTCCCATACGGCTCATGAGTCTTGTAACAGCAACATTTGCAGAGGAAGAAAACTGTGATACGCCGTAATATCCATAAAGCGAACTGTCATTAAGCGTGTATGTGCCTGTCATTTCTATTCTGTAAAAAAGTTTGTCATTGTTATTATCTGCGTATTCAAGAAGATTCTGCACTTGTGCATTTCTGTCAGGGTATGAAGTATACGACGAGGTGTCAACCGTCTGCACTCCTATCAAAGTATTGCCGACAAGTTCAAAGCCGAGAACACAAGCAAGTCCTGCGCTTGCAACATAACTGCGTACAGATGTTTTTTTTATGTTTATCAGCTTGACAAGTCCAAACAAAATGAAAAACAGGACTGTTATTAAAGCAGATGTTTTTACAGGTAAAATTTTTTCACTGTCTGTGAAATTTTCAAGTTTTAACTTGTCGTTCGAGTCGGTAAGGAACATAAAGAAAGTTCCCCAGCCGACCGCAAGCACAGGTATAAAAATAATACTGTTGCGAGGCTTATTGGCGGAAAATTCCGCAATAATCGCAAGAACAACCGTTATCGCAACGGCAGTTATCAGAACTGTAATATTTGTCCTGTTGAAAGTAAAATCGTCGGGATTTTTAAGGTAGTTAAAATAAAAAACAACTATAGGTGCGATAAGTGACAGCACAAGCTGATATGCCTGTATGCCCTTTTTAATCATGACATCGTATGCCCTGAACGCACACGAAACGAGTACAAAGCTGAAAATGAATGCAAAACGATACGGTATCTGATTTGTGAAATGAAATCCGTGCCATATATAATTAAGCTGATTCATGTTACAGCTTACGACGATAACCGCAAGCATTACAAGTGCCGAGATTTTCTCACGGACTTTTATTCCGAATGAAAACAGAAAAACTCCGAAAAGAAACACCGCAAGCATTGAACACGCAAAATTCGGCAGTCCCTCTACTTTTGCGGGCTGACTGAACGATAAAAGATTTGCGAAAAGGTCAGTCCATTTTTCGTAAAACTCCCTGTTTTTCGGAAAAGTATTGTCCGCACTGTGAGTAAGTTTAAGACCCAGATAAGCAGGCATAAGCATGAACGCACCGAGACATATTCCGAGAACAGACGAGCGTATCATTATAAGTAATTTAACAAAAAAGTCCTTAATGCCTTTCGGCTCGATAATTCCCGATGAAGCAAACATGAATACGCAGAAAATACACGTAAAATAGCCGATATAGTAGCTTGATACAAGAGAGAGTGCAAGCGAAAATGTAAATAATTTCCACTTTCTTTCACGGCATATCGCAACAATGCCCGTCATAACAAGCGGAAAAAGTGCCACCGTATCAAACCACATGACATTCCAGTAATAGCCGAGAGTATAGCTACATAGTGCAAACATAGCCGAAAATATACAAACTGAAAAGTCTTTTCTTTTATATGTATATCTGAGAAAACAGCTGAAAAATGCACCGCTGAAACCTATTTTTGCGATAAGTATATATGTAAGTGCGTCCCTGACGTGTTCGTCGTCAAAAAATACTGAAAGCCAGTTCAGCAGACTTGACGCATAGTAGGAAATCAGCGAAAGAAAATTAGTGCCTAAACCGTTCTGCCACGAATAGAGAAACGAACCGCCTGTTAAAAGTTTTTCTCTCTCAACACGGAAAAAAGGAAAATACTGATGCCACAAATCGACAACGAGCATCTGCCTGTCTCCGAAAGGGTGTATTTCATTCATTGCAAACGCAAAAGTTATTATTGCAACGGGTATCGCAAAGGAAATCAAAAAGCAGAGTATTCCCTTTTCGTCAAGAAATTTCCATATTATGTTGTTTTTTATTTTATCTCTCATTTTTTAATTTTCCTCACTGAAAAATAATATTCACCGAAATAATCACGGACAAAAACAAAACCGTTACCGCAAGGGCTATATAGTCCCTCGGGGCTGACTTCAGCTGTCTTAACCTCGTCCGCCCCTCTCCTCCGCAGTAACAACGGCATTCCATAGCCGTGGCGAGTTCATCCGCCCTCCTGAATGCTGATATAAAAAGCGGTATCAGCACGGGAATTAAATTTCTTGCTCTGTTTACGATATTTCCCGAATCTATCTCCGCCCCCCTTGCTTTCTGTGCGGAAATTATCCTGTCTGTTTCCTCAATTAAAAGCGGAATGAATCTAAGGGCAATTGACATCATCATTGCAAGCTCGTGAACGGGAAATTTAAGTTTTTTCAGTGGCGAAAGAAGTCTTTCGACCGCATCTGTCAGGGTTATCGGAGAAGTTGTATACGTCAGAAGAGAAGTTCCCATAAGCAACAGAATAATTCTTATAATCATGAAAACACTGACGTTTATTCCGTCCGAGGTTATTTTTATGAAACGCCACTTAAAAACAACATCTCCGCCGTTTGCAAACAGGATATTTATAAAAGCCGTGATTATCAGAAAAGGCATTAACGGCTTTATGCTCCTGACAAACATCTTCAGCGGTATTTTTGAGACAAAAACAGCCGTGAAAGTATATATCGCACCTATTCCGAGGCTGACGAGCGACCTACCTGTAAAAAGCATTACTATAAAAATAAATGTTATTACTATTTTAAAGCGTGGGTCGAGACGGTGTATAAGGCTGTCCGAGGGGAAATATTGTCCTATAGTTATATCTTTAAGCATTAAAAATCCCCCTTTCCCTAAGGTGCTTTAGCAAAAGCTCCCTCGCATAGTCAACCGTATAAACCTCTTTGCCGAAGTCAAGCCCATGTTTTTTAAGCTCCGCAAAAACCTTTGTTATCTGCGGAACATCAAGACCGATTTGTGTTATTTCTTCTGCCCTCGCAAAGACTTTTTCTGTCTCGTCATAGCAGAAAACTTTCGACCTGTTCATGACAAGAATTTTGTTGGCAATGCGTGCCATATCCTCCATGCTGTGCGATACTATTAATACCGTGTTATGTGTTTTTTCGTGGTATTTCACTATATGCTGAAAAATTCTGTCACGTCCCACGGGGTCGAGTCCTGCGGTCGGCTCGTCCAATATAAGCACTTTCGGACGCATTGCCATTACTCCGGCAATCGCAACACGCCTTTTCTGTCCGCCCGAAAGTTCAAAAGGCGAGCTTTCAAGCAAATCTTCAGACAGTCCTATGTCAACGGCGGTTTCAGCAACACGGCTTTTTATTTCCGACTCCGAAAGCCCCATATTTCTGCAACCGAATGCTATATCATTATATACAGTCTCCTCAAAAATCTGATATTCGGGATATTGGAATACAAGTCCTACCTGAAAACGCACCTCACGTATATCAGACTTATCCGCCCAGATGTCACGCCCGTCAAGCAGAATGCGACCGCCCGACGGCTTCAGAAGACCGTTGAAGTGCTGTATGAGAGTAGATTTTCCCGAGCCTGTATGCCCTATTATTCCGATAATTTCGCCCTCGTTTATTTCAAGATTCACGTGGTCGAGGGCGGTTTTCTGAAAAGGCGAACCTTCGCTGTATATGTAGGTGAGTTCTTCTGTTTTCAGTACAGCCAAACTATTTTCCCCCTTCTGAAAATAACTTCAATAAGGCTTCCACACACTCTTCCTCCGAAATTATCTCTTCCGAAATTTCTATACCCGATTTTCTGAGACCGTGGCAGAGTTCCGTAACCTGCGGAACGTCAAGACCGATTTTTTTCAGCATATCCACCTGTGAAAATACTTTTGACGGCACATCATCAAGTATAATCCGCCCTTTGTCCATAACCGCCACCCTGTCGCACCGTGAAGCCTCGTCCATGTAGTGCGTTATAAGAACTATTGTTATTCCGTGTTCCCTGTTCATTTTCCGAACCGCTGAAAAAACTTCCCTCCGTCCCTGAGGGTCGAGCATGGCGGTAGGCTCGTCCATGATTATACACTTCGGTCTCATAGCAATTATCCCTGCTATTGCAACACGCTGTTTCTGTCCGCCTGACAACAGGTTGGGAGAATGCAGACGATAGTCGTACATATTAACCGCTTTCAGCGATTCGTCAACTCTCTTCCGCATTTCTTCATAAGGCACGCCGAGATTTTCCAAGGCAAAAGCCACATCTTCCTCAACTACTGACGAAACAATCTGATTGTCAGGATTCTGAAAAACCATTCCCGCACGCTGACGGAGTTCAAATAATTTAGAGTCATCGGCTGTGTCTATTCCGTCAACCGTAACACTCCCCTCTGTAGGAACGAGTATGGCGTTAAGGTGCTTTGCAAGAGTGGACTTTCCCGAGCCGTTATGTCCGAGAATGGCTATAAACTCGCCTTTTCCAATGTCAAGGTCTATGCCTTTCAGAACTTCTTTTTTTCCGTTTTCATAGCGGAAATGCAGATTTTTTATCTCTATTATTTTTTCCATGACTTTTTACTTCTGCCATATCGCAGTCGCTCCGCACGGGAGTGCCATTCCTGTAGACTGCACGGGCAGACCTATTTCGCTGAAAGAAATATTTCCGCCGAATTTTTCCGTCATTATACTGCCGAGTATATAACCCATAACGGACGGCGACAAGCCCGTTGTATAGCTGTTTATCAGGAAAAAAAGTGGATTTTCGGAAAGCACACCGAAACATAGTTTTACAAGGTCATAAATGGAGTTTTCAAGTTTCCATATTTCTCCGCCTGGTCCTCTGCCATAACTCGGAGGGTCCATTATAATTGCGTCATACCGTCTGCCACGCCTTATCTCACGGGCAATAAATTTTTCGCAGTCGTCGACAATCCAGCGAATCGGCTTTTCGGAAAGTCCCGAAACGGAAGCGTTATCTCTCGCCCATTGAACCATACCTTTTGAGGCGTCAACATGACATACCGAAGCACCAGCCTCCGCACACGCAAGGGTCGCACCGCCCGTATAGGCAAAAAGATTAAGCACATTTATTTCCCTGCCTGCTGTTCGGATTTTTTCGGACATGAAGTCCCAGTTGACAGCCTGTTCAGGAAAAAGTCCCGTATGTTTGAAACCTGTCGGACGTATATTAAAGGTAAGATTTTTATAATTTATATTCCATGTTTCCGGCGGTCTCTTCTTGAACTTCCATTCTCCACCGCCTGACGAAGAACGGTAATAATGTCCGTCAGCAGTATTCCAGAAAGGACTTTTTCTTTCCGTTTTCCATATAATCTGCGGGTCGGGTCTTATAAGGATTATCTCTCCCCACATTTCGAGCTTTTCGCCGTCCGATGCATCAAGTATCCTGTAGTCTGTCCAGTTTTGTGCAGTTCTCAAAAATCATCTCTCCTTAATTATAATGTTCTCTCTCTGATTATCCTTGCTATTTCCATGGCGGTATTGTTTGCAGTTGTAAAGTCCTCCCCCTCCGCCGTAACGCTTACTGCCGAATCTTTAGGGTTTTCCCTTACTGTTATTCTACCTTTTTTCCCCATAATACGCTGATAATCTTCTATAATGTCGGTTATAACGCTGTCATTTTTCCATATCTCCTTGTATTCGGGACTTATTCTGACGTTTATCATAACCTGCGGATATTTTCTTATTTTTCCCGATATTTCGCTGAGGGGTCTTTTTCTGCTTTTAATGACGGCAAGCAGTCGTACAGCCGTAAAAATACCGTCGCCGACGGGAATATCATCATAGAAAATTATACGCCCGTGTCTGTCCGCCCCTAAATTATATCCGCCCTCTGTCATTCTTGCAACAACGCTTCTTTCATTGCGACCGCCTGTTATTACTGATATACCGCTGTTTTCGGCAAACTCGAGAAAACCCGTTCCCACCGCCGAGGTTGCAACAAAAGTATCGTATCGGAGTAAATTATTTTCCTTATAATACTCCGCAAAGACTGCTCCCAGACTGTCCGTATCGGTTATGTTTCCTTTTTCGTCGACGGCAATACATCTTTCGCAGTCGCTCCCGAAAACAAATCCGCAGTCAAGATTTTTTTCAACAACAAAGTCTGATAATTTTTCAGCAGTTGTCTTTGTGTAGCCGTCAGAATCAAAAGTTTCATTGTTTTCAAATATTGAAAAAATCTCCGCACCCGTCTCATAAAGTGCCTTTACGGCTATTCCTGTGTTACGGCTGTCGGTACAGCATACAGCGACTTTCAGTCCCGAAAAATCAGCCGATTTACAGATAAAATCTATATACTCATCAAGGGCATTTTCGCATACAATTACTCCGCCTTTTCCGTCTCTCAGTCGCTTTCCTATCCTGTCAGGCGTTCGGAATAAAAGCTGTTCTATTTCCTCCCACGCCTCGTCGCTTATTTTATGCCCTCCGCCTGAGTAAAGCCTTATTCCGCAGTATTTGTTGTCAGGCGTGGAAGTAATCATAATACCTGCGTCGGCATTGTGAAGTCTCACAAGGCACGAGACCGCCGAGGACGGCACAAGACCAAGTTTTTCAGCATTAATCCCTGCCGAACATATGCCAGTACAGACGGAATCCGCTATATTCTCGGCTGAAACGCCGTTGTCATGACCAACCGTTATAAGCGGATTTTCGCTTGTCCGTGACGAAAGAACAGCCGAGGCGGTAATTCCTGTTTTTTCGGCGGTTTCATGGTCAAAACACCTTATCAGCATACCCCTTGCACCCTCCGTGCCAAAAATCCTTTCCATATCCTAATCAGCCCCCTTTATTCCGTATACTGCTATTAATTTTCTGCGTGGCGAAATTTCATTTATATTATTGTATTTTTTAACGTCGGGACATCTGTTATATCTGTTATATACCTGTATAAAGCCTTTTTTTCGTATACATAATACAGTATGTACAGAAGAAAAAAACTTTTTTCCCGTCCAGAAAGACATTATAAAAATATCAGACTTTCCGCTGTTTTCGCACTCAATTCCGAAATGCCCAAGGGCTTTTCCGATACTGTAGACATTACAGCCGAAAAGTCCGAAAAGAATCTTATATCTCTCCATAAAAAACGCTACTTCATGCAACGGAACGGATTTTCCGAGACAGCAGAGGGCGTTGTAAACCGAAATAACTTCACAGCCGTTGAAACTCATAGGGAAAAAACCGTAACGCATACGTGATACAGTGCCGAGTGCCTGACCGTTTATCATGCCGTTAATGTTTTCAGAGAGTTTTTTATTGCTGGCTAAATTATATTTTATCATAGTTTAAGCTGTCCGCCGTCGCCATCATCATGGAATCTATAGCCAAGATGTTCATACGCAAGCTTTGTTGCACATCTTCCACGTGGCGTGCGTCCGATAAAACCAAGTTGCATTAAATAAGGCTCGCAGACATCTTCTATAGTAATTGCCTCCTCGCCGATAGCCGAAGCGAGTGTTTCAAGTCCCACAGGACCTCCGCCATACCCCTTGATAATCATTTCAAGCATACGCCTGTCGAGACTGTCAAGACCGAGACGGTCTATTTCAAGCCGTCCGAGTGCCATGTCCGCTATCTCCTGAGTGATTTTTCCATCGCCCATTACGTCCGCAAAGTCCCTTACTCTCTTCAGAAGTCTGTTTGCGATACGTGGCGTACCTCTCGCCCTGCCTGCAATTTCCCCTGCTCCGTCCGCCGTACACGGTATATCAAGTATCATAGCACTTCTTCTTACTATATCCGTAAGCTGTTTTTTGTTGTACAGTTCAAGTCTCTGCACAACGCCGAATCTGTCACGCAGAGGAGCGGAAAGCTGTCCCGCCCTTGTCGTTGCACCAATCAGCGTAAACGGCTTTAAATCCATTCGTATAGACCTTGCGGACGGTCCTTTTCCTATGATTATATCAATAACTCTGTCCTCAAGTGCGGGATATAAAATTTCCTCTACGGCTCTTGAAAGACGGTGAATCTCGTCTATAAAAAGTACATCATTATCCGAAAGACTTGTTAAAAGCGATACCAAATCCCCCGGCTTTTCGATTGCAGGACCTGTTGTTACACGCAGATTAACGCCGAGTTCATGGGCGATAATAGCCGATAAAGTAGTTTTGCCAAGCCCCGGAGGACCGTATAACAGCACATGGTCGAGCGGTTCTCCCCTCAGCTTTGAGGCTTTTATATATATAGCTAAATTTTCCTTAACTCTTTCCTGTCCGATATATTCATGAAGTGTCTGCGGTCTGAGTGTTATTTCGCCGTCTCCGTCCTCCGCTGTGCTTTCGGGAGATATAACCCTCGGTGCAAATTCCATGTCATCTGTCTGTATCATTTTTTCACTCCCTTTTTTCCGATTTTTTATTTTAACTTATTTTCCGCCCATCATCATTCTTAATACTTCTGTTATAATCTCCTGTGTTGACATTGAAGGGTTGCAGTTTCTTACAAGCGGTGCGACTTCTCCCTGTGAGTATCCAAGTACCATTAATGCTTCTATAGCCTCGCTGACGGAAGAGGTCTCTGCAACAGACGGCGTATCAGCAAAAGAACTCGCCGAAACAGTGCCGAAAGAATCAGCGGAAATCTTGTCTTTGAGTTCAAGGACAATACGCTGTGCCGTCTTTGCTCCGACTCCCTTTGTGCGTGTCAGTGCCTTGCTGTCTCCTGAAGCAACCATAAATGCGAAGTTTTCAGGCGTGACATCGGAAAGAATTGATGTGGCGACTTTTGCACCCACTCCCGAAACACTTATAAGCAGACGGAAACAGTTAAGTTCCTGATAAGTGGCAAATCCGAATAATTCGGCGTTATCTTCACGTATGCTTAAATGAGTGTATAAGGTTGTTTCAGTGCCGACAGAGCCGAGCTTTGAGACGGTATTGTATGAAGTCCGACAGCCATATCCGACTCCTCCGCACTCTATCACAACAAAATTTATTTCCTTAATTAAAATTTTTCCCCTGAGACTGTATATCATTTTAAAAATCTTTCCTTTTCTGAATTTATTTAAATAAAAATATTTATCTCCACCTTACTGAATGTCCGTGGCAGATAGCTATTGCGAGTGCATCGGCAGTATCGTCGGGTCTGGGTACACGTGCAAGTCCGAGAAGACTTCTCGTCATCTCCATAACCTGATGTTTTTCCGCCTTGCCGTAGCCTGTCACGGAAGATTTTACCTGCAAAGGCGTGTATTCCGTGACGGGAATACGCCTTGTTGAAGCCGAAAGAATAATAACGCCCCTTGCCTGTGCAACATCAATGGCGGTTTTCTGATTGGTGGTAAAATACAGCTTTTCTATTGCCATGCAGTCAGGGCGGTATTTATCAAGAATATATTCCATATCCTCATGTATAGCCCTCAGTCTTTCGGTAAAAAGCTCGCCCGCCTCGGTCGTCACTGCTCCATATTCAACAGGTGTAAACGTAATACCGTCGTATTCAATCACCCCGAAACCAACTATTGCATAGCCGGGGTCTATTCCTAAAATCCTTATTTTTTCCATAAAATCCTTTTTATTTGTTTAAATATCTTTATATAACTTATCGTATACCTTATAATTATACCACAAGGGGAGGGCTTTTTGCAATATATTTATCCGATTTTTATTGCTTTTTTCAAAAAAATCTGCTATAATGTATGTTGGAATATAAAAGCAGATTAACGGAGGTATATTTTTATGGATTTGAAGCAGATTCGTGACAGAATAGACGAAACAGACAGCAGGATTCTTTCGCTTTTCATGGAACGCATGGAACTTTGCAAGGAAGTTGCAGACTATAAAAAGAAAAACAATATGCCTGTTTACCAAGGAGACAGAGAAAAACAGGTTATTGACAGAATAAAAACCCTCACCGCTGACAAGAGCCTTGAAAACGGCACTTCTGCACTCTTCACAGATATAATGGACATCAGCAAACTTCTACAGAACAGGACTTTACTTTCACATAAAAAAGAGGAATATAATTTCAGCAGACCTGATTTTGCCAATGCTACAAAAATAGCCTGTCAGGGTACTTCAGGGGCTAACTCGGAAACAGCCTCACGTATGATTTTCGGAGAAAAAAAGCCCGTTTTCTACAGCTCGTTTGAAGATGTGTTCAGGGCTGTACAGTCAGGAGAAGCAGAATACGGAGTAATTCCGCTGAAAAACTCAACAGCGGGCATGATAGACAGTGCGTACGACCTTATGGCTAAATATAGTGTTTACGTTGTGAAACAGGTGTGTGTTGAGATAAATCACTGCCTTGCAACAAAGGAAAATATAAATATAAGCGATATAAAGTGCGTATATTCTCACCCTCAGGCTATAGCACAGTGCAGTGCTTTTATCGCAGAAAAAAACCTCGAAACTCTCCCCTACAGCAATACAGCTACCTCGGCTGAACTGGTTAAGGAAAGTACCGAAAATATAGCCTCAATATGTTCCGTTGAGTGTGCGGAAAAACTGGGTCTTAATATCATAGCCGAAAACATAGCAGACTGCTCCGTAAACAGAACACAATTTATATGTATCGCAAGGGATTTACAGGTTGCAGACGACGCAGATTCTGTATCCGTTATGGTGCAGATTCCGCACACGGAAGGCAGTCTGCACAGACTTCTGACAAAATTCTATGTAAACGGCATGAATATTATCAGAATTGAAAACAGACCCATAAGAGACGGAAGTTTTGATGTTATATTCTATCTCGATTTCAGCGGAAAACTTACAGATTCGGGAGTGCGTGCAATTATGAACGACCTTTCCGAAAATATGGAATACTTCCGCTGTTTAGGCACTTTCCACAACGAATGACAAGCGAGGTGATTTTATAATGTCAGAAAAATTCTTTTCACTGCTTGACGAAAGAAAATTTATTTTTCTTGACGGTGCTATGGGTACAATGCTACAGTCAAAAGGAATACAGACAGAACATATACCTGAAATACTCAACATAACAAATCCAAAGGCTATAGCCGATATACATCGTATGTACGCAGAAGCGGGTGCGGATATAGTCTATGCGAATACTTTCGGTGCAAACAGGCTTAAACTCAAAGATTCAGGGTATACAGTTGATGAAGTAATAAGAGCCGGAATAAGAAACGCCAGAAATGCAGTAGGCGACAAGTCTCTTGTCGCACTTGATATGGGTTCTGTCGGACAGTTGCTTGAACCGTCGGGAACGCTGAAATTTGAAGAGGCTTACGAAATATATAAAGAAATTGTTATTGCGGGAAGTGAGGCGGATTTGGTCATTATCGAGACGATGACAGACCTTTATGAAGTAAAGTCTGCACTGCTCGCCGTAAAGGAAAATTCCGACAAGCCTGTTATTGTTACAATGACTTTTGAAGAAAATATGCGTACATTCACGGGCGTGTCGCCTGAGTGTATGGTTGCCGTTCTGGAGGGTCTCGGGGCGGACGCTATCGGTGTAAACTGCTCTCTCGGTCCTGACGAATTATATCCTGTGCTTGACAAAATATGCTCGCTCACTTCTTTGCCTGTAGTTGCAAAGCCAAACGCAGGACTTCCCGACCCCGTGACAAATCTTTTCAATGTCGGAGACGCTGAATTTGCGGAGAGTATTTCAAGGCTCGCAGAAACAGGAGTTACAATATTTGGCGGTTGTTGCGGAACTACCCCCGAACACATAAAAAAAATGACGGAAATACTTTCAGAAAAGAACAGAGTTTCACGGAATATAAAACGCATAAGTGTTGCAACTTCTGCCGTAAAGTGTGTTACTATAAATCAGCCGAAAGTTATAGGCGAAAGAATAAATCCGACGGGCAAAAAGCGTTTCAAGCAGGCACTTCTTGAAAAAGACGTTGACTATATTCTAAGTCAGGCTGTTGAGCAGGTGAACGCAGGTGCGGAAATTCTTGATGTCAATGTCGGTCTGCCTGAAACAGATGAGAAAGAAATGATGGTAACAGCTGTAAAGGCTATACAGAGTATCTGCGATACTCCGTTACAGCTTGACTCCACAATTCCGTCTGTACTGGAAGCTGGTCTGAGGGTATATAACGGCAAACCTATTGTAAACTCCGTAAACGGCGAAACGGAGTCACTTGAAAATATTCTGCCACTTGTAAAGAAATACGGTGCTTGTGTTGTCGGGCTTACTCTTGACAAAAACGGTATTCCGAAAACAGCAGATGAAAGATTTAAAATAGCCGAAAAAATTTTAATGCGGGCAATTGAGTATGGAATCCCAAAAGAAGACGTTTTCATAGACTGCCTCACACTGACAGCTTCAGCCGAACAAGAGGGCGTTATGGAAACTCTCAACGCTCTTCACAGGGTAAAAAATGAACTCGGTTTAAAAACCGTTCTCGGCGTTTCAAATATTTCTTTCGGACTACCTAACAGAGAACTTATTACACGGACTTTTCTTACAATGGCTCTTCACAGCGGTCTTGATTTGCCTATTATAAATCCTAATGTAGATTCAATAATAGGTGCTGTAAGAGCATACAGACTTCTGTCGGGTACTGATGTAAATTCCGCTGAATTTATCAAAATATACGCACAGGAAAATACACCGCCGACAAAACAGCCAACCACAGAGAAAAATTCTCCCGACCTTATTCATGCGGTGGAAAGCGGTCTGAAAAATGAGGCTCTCAAGGCTGTAAAAGAACTTACCGAAACTACAGACCCTATGGATATAATAAATAACTATCTCATTCCCGCACTTGATTCCGCAGGCGAAAAGTTTGAAAAGGGGAAAATTTTCCTGCCTCAGCTTATACTTACCGCTGGCTCTGCACAGGCTTGTTTTGAAATTATAAAGGAAAAACTCTCACAGACAACAGCAGACAGCATATCAAAGGGAAAAGTCGTTCTTGCTACGGTAAAGGGCGATATCCACGATATAGGCAAGAATATTGTTAAAGTTCTGCTCGAAAGTTACGGATTTGAGGTTATCGACCTCGGAAAAGACGTTGAACCACGTCTCATTGCGGATACGGCTATAAAACAAAAGGTAAAACTTGTCGGACTCTCTGCACTGATGACTACTACCCTCGGGGCAATGGAAGAGACAATCAGATTGCTTAATGAAGAATATCCCGAATGTAAAACAGTAGTCGGCGGTGCAGTTCTTACGGAATCCTACGCAAAACGAATAAATGCCGATTTCTATGCAAAAGACGCAAAACAGACCGTTGACGTTGCCGGCATGGTTTACGGAAAATAATTTTATTAAAGAAAGGGTTATATATATGATTATTCTTGATGACCTCAGGGTCGAAATGACTAACTACAGGAAAGAAATGGAAGAACTCGCCGACGTTCTCAACATTCAGAAAGCTAAAGAACGCATAGCAGAACTCAACGAGGAAACCGCTAAAGACGGATTCTGGGACGATTTGGAGAACTCGCAGAAAGTTCTGCGTGAAACAAAGTCTCTCGAAAGAAAGATTGAAAAATATAATAAACTTAATGACAGTCTCGAAGACCTGATAACGCTTATTGAGTTATCGATTGAAGAAGATGATGACAGTTCAGTTGAGGAAATAAAAAAAGATTCGGAGATTTTCAAGACGAAACTTGAGGACGAAAAACTTTCCACGCTCCTGACAGGCGAGTATGACAATGCAAATGCCATACTAACTTTCCATGCAGGTGCAGGCGGTACAGAGGCTCAGGACTGGGCGGAAATGCTTTACAGAATGTACAACCACTGGGCAGAAAGACACAACTATAAAGTCACTCTTATGGACTATCTCGACGGCGATGACGCTGGAATGAAGTCCGCTTCGATTCTCATTGAGGGCGATAATGCCTATGGCTATATGAAGTCGGAATCAGGCGTTCACAGACTTGTAAGAATCTCGCCTTTTGATGCTTCGGGCAGACGACATACGTCATTTGCGGCACTTGAGGTAATGCCTGAAATTGATGACTCTATAGAAGTTGATATCCGCCCCGAAGATATAGAAATGGAAGTTTACAGGTCGAGCGGTGCGGGCGGACAGAAAGTAAACAAAACAAGTTCGGCGGTAAGGCTTATACACAAGCCGACGGGTATAGTCGTATCATGTCAGACGCAGAGAAGTCAGTATCAAAATAAGGACTACGCAATGAAAATGCTACGCTCCAAACTCGTTGAAATAAAGGAGCGTGAACACCTCGAAAAGATAGAGGATATAAAAGGCGTACAAAGGGAAATTGCGTGGGGTTCGCAGATACGTTCATATGTATTCATGCCGTATACCCTCGCAAAAGACCACAGGACAGGTTTTGAAAACGGCAATATTCAGGCAGTAATGGACGGCGATATTGACGGATTCATCAATGCTTACCTGAAGTCGCTGTCTCACGGAACGCTTGAAAAATAATATACAAAAAAGGAGGTTTTTTCCGAATGGGAGAATTTATTATCTGGCTGTTGCTGATAGCTATGGCATATATGGTTATCAGAAGTCTCAGACCCAAAAAAAAGCCTCCTGAACCTGAAGAAGAACCGACTAAAAAAGAAATTCCGAAAAAAGACTATCCGCAGGATTTTATGAATAAAATAGCGGTTGAGGCGATAAAAGGAAAGTCCGCAGAGGATATTATAAAAGACAATCCTGAACTTACGGAAGACGAGATAAACGAATGGAAAAATATTCTCGTGGATAATATTTCAAAAATTGAAGAGGAAAACAAGGAACTTGCATTTAAAGTCGGAAAACTTGTATTACAAGTTGAATGGCTTGAAAAAGTATGCAAAAAGTCTATCGGCGACGATTGGAAAGACAAAACAGGATATAAATTTTTATAATAATAATAAGCGTGTTCGCAAAATAACGGACACGCTTTTTTTTATGCACACCATTCCGCAAGGTTTTTCATATAATAAAAAGACAGAGATATTTTTTTCTCAGCCGTCTTTAAGGCAGAATGGAGATATTATATGAAAGATAAATTTAAAATACTTGTTGCAGGCGGAGATATGAGACAGCTTTACTGTGCTGTGAAATTATCGTCCGAGTATGATACTTATGTAACGGGATTTTCAGAAGATGTTATTCCCGAAAAAATGAACGTCAAAAAGCACGATGACAAAAATAATATACTTTATGATTCCGTTGTGCTTCCTGTGCCTCCGCTTGACGAAAAAGGCATGATTACAGCACCTTTTTCAGAAAACGGACTTAAACCCGAAAAAATTAAAAGACTGTTAAAAGACGATGCGGTTATATTTGCAGGAAAATCGGACAGGAAACTTGAAAAAGCCTTTGAAGGATTTGAAATAACCGATTACATGGAACGTGAAGAGTTAAGCCTTAAAAATGCCATACCAACCGCCGAGGGAGCTGTTGCAATAGCGATAAATGAAATTCCCGTGACTCTTAACGGACTCAGAGTCCTGATAGTCGGTCTGGGAAGAATCGGCACAGCTCTTGCGGAAATTTTAAAGGGATTCGGAGCTGACATAACCGCTTCCGTCAGAAATGCAAAAGGCACGGCAAAAGCACGTATTATCGGAATAAAGTCCGTATGTACCGACAAAATGGATACCGATTTTCCGCTTGTGTTCAATACAGTTCCTGAAATGATTTTTGACAGGGACTTACTCCAGAAATTCGGCAGTGAAACGCTTTTTATAGACCTTGCGTCGAAACCGGGGGGAATAGATTTCGAGTCAGCTTCGGAACTCGGAAAAAAAGTTGTGTGGGCTTTGGGAATCCCAGGGAAAACAGCTCCCATAACCTCAGGGGAATTTATAGCAGAAACGATTATTAATATTCTTTCGGAAAGTGGTGATGACAGATGAGCGAACTTTTAAAAGGTCTGCGTATAGGATTTGCCGTTACAGGCTCTTTCTGTACTTTTTCCAGATGCTTTGAACAGGCGGAAATATTGAAAAATATGGGAGCAGAACTCATACCCGTAATGTCGGAAAATGCCTCTTCCATATCAACACGTTTCGGCACGGCAGAGGAAAATATAAAAAAATTAGCCGATATATGCGGAAAAGACGTTATAATGACGATTGCCAACGCTGAACCCATAGGACCTGAAAATATGACTGATATAATGCTAGTCGCTCCGTGTACTTCAAATACCGCCTCAAAGCTCGCCAACAGCATAACGGACACTGCGGTTACAATGGCTGTAAAATCTCATCTCCGTGGCGGAAAGCCTGTACTTCTGGCGATTGCCTCCAATGATTCGTTAATGGGTTCTGCAAAAAATATAGGCGGACTCTTCAACCGCAAGAATTATTACTTTGTGCCGATGTTGCAGGACGACTGTACAAAAAAACCTGCCTCACTGGTAGCGGAATTTTCAATGATACCAAAAGCCGTTGTTTCCGCTATGAACGGCATACAGCTGAGACCGATTATATATCACAGACAGGACTGACACACAAAAAAAAGGACGGTACTTTTTTCACCGTCCTTTTTTATGGAATATTCACATTGAATATATAAGATAAACCGTATATAATACCTGTACCACAACGGAAATAACAAATATAACCGACTTTTTCGCCACTGCTATTCCCCGTCTGCTCTGTGGCGGAGTTGTTGAGGGAAGTTTGTTTGTCTCTCTGAACTTCAGCAACAATGGTATTCCGCCGACGGCAACAGCAAATACTGCTGATTCAACGTATACAATAGCTCCTGCTCCTAAATTCATATCGGCAAGGCTTATTGCATTTGACATGGAATTTATAAAAATATGCACTATCACGGCAGGAATTATTGAATTATGCTTCAATGTTATGTGGGCGAGGAAAATTCCTATTAAAAAAGCAAGTACAAACTGTGGCAGATTATGATGTCCGATACCGAAGAAAAAAGCTGATGCAAAGACTGCAAAACGCTGGTTTGCACGTGAAAAGACCCTTAAAAGCATTCCACGGAAAAAAATCTCTTCCG
The DNA here is from genome assembly GCA_947176415.1 of uncultured Ruminococcus sp. Classification (GTDB taxonomy): domain Bacteria; phylum Bacillota; class Clostridia; order Oscillospirales; family Ruminococcaceae; genus Ruminococcus. The sequence goes on from CAMWQJ010000014.1 coordinate 24,504, forward strand.
TAATCGGAGCAACAACACACTGATAAATCATCATCACCGCAAAGCCGATACCGCTTTGTGCTATATTATCCATACCCATGACATCTGTTGTATAGCCGTAACGGACGAAAATATCGTTTATTCCTGCCGAGGCAAAAACCGAAACCGTCCATATAAATACGGCTATCATACAATATGCAATAGCTTTTATAAAGTCGAAATTACGGGTGCGGACAAGCAGTTTTTTCGGAATATGTGCCATTTTAAGTCCAAGAAAACCAAAGCCAATATTTGCAAACATATATATAAGCATATTCAGCCCTGCAAATACAGACGTACTTTCCATATAATAGTAAATTGTATTAACGTTTACACCGTTGCTTTCTGACTGAATAATCATTCTTATAACAACCATAAGAACATACATAAGAATATTACTCAATACGAACTGTGCAAGAACACACCAGCCACCGACGGAATAAAAACGCTTTAATCTGTGCTTTTCCATAGGTGCAGGGTCTAACGGCACAATACAGTCAGGAGCATTGATTTCTGGCATTATATCAGAATAGTCACCGCTGAAATCAGGATAATCAGTCGGATTTTCAAAGGGATTCAATTTGTCGGGTGCGTTCTTTTTTATCCCCTCGTCAATCTGCCTGTTAAGCCTCTGTATCTCACGGCTCAGGGAATAAATCTCCGCTCTGTATAATTCTTCATTCATATGTTGTTCCTCCTTTCGTTTCTTTACGTGTACTGACTTACAGCGTTATTCTGTTTTGCTTGTAAGTTCCTCATAAAATTCTATATTCTTTTTAAGTATCTCGCAGATTTCGTCAAAACTCATACCTTCAAATTCACTTAAATAATAAGTACCCATTGAATTTCCCGATTTAACCGCTGTTTTACTGCAATTATTATAATAACCGTCTATGTATAATATAAATTCATAGTCCCTTATATCTGGGAAAAAAACTTCTAAATTATCAATAAAGTCAAAATCCTCATCTGCATTCTCAGGAACAGCATTAACATTTTTACTGCTGTCGGAGCATATAAGTGCGTCCCTGATATACTTTATATCCTTATCTTCCATGTCTTTCAGAACTGAATTTACGGCGTTAACCAGAAAACACGCCTGTGCTTCCAGTTTCCGTCCGTATATCTTATCCGAAAATTCGCCGAGATAAATAATTCTTCTGTCTTTGTCAATAATTTCAAAATCGCATTTATATTCTTTACCGTCAAATTTAATTTCAACGGTATCACCGTCAACAAATTTATACTCACCGTTTTTATGGTCGCATCTTATTGTTCCGTCGTCTTTGAATTTTATCTTGAAATTAAGTTCTTCCCCGTCTGCATTGCAAAGTATCCACCGTCCCTCAAGGTCTGGTTTACCGCATGATGTCAATACAGATAACAACATTAAACATATCAGAAGGAATGATATAAATTTTTTCATTTCCTGCTCCCGTGTAAAGTTTTTATTTATGATACTTTCCGCCTTCCGCAATCTGAAAAGCTCTGTAAATCTGTTCAAGAAGCATTACTCTTGCAAGCTGGTGCGGAAAAGTCATTTCCGACATTGAAAGTCTGAAATTTCCCATTGACTTTATTTCGGGGGCAAGTCCGAAAGAACTTCCGATTATGAAAGTAACCGTGCTGAAACCGCTTACACCTGCCGAGGAAATTTTTTCGGAAAATTTAACGCTGTCAATCTGTGTTCCCTCGATACACATCGGAATTATCATTCCTTTTACGTACTTTTTTATATTGACTGCCTCTTTACGCAGTGCCGTTTCAATTTCCTTTGCGGACGGATTTTCGCTTAATTTATACTCGTCAAGTTCATGAAGTTCAAAGGTGCAGTAGCGTGAAAGTCTCTTGACGTACTCTGCACAGGCTTTTTTTAAATAGTCTTCCTTGAGTTTTCCTATAACTATTAAATTTATCGTCATCAGAAAATAACCGCTCCTCCCTTTGTCTCAACAGGTGCTACTCCCATTAAATAATCCTTGTTCCGTCTGTATGCGGAAAGGCTTTTTTCAACTGTAGAGTCCGCAATATACGGCGTGTTGTTGTCCTGACTGAGATGTCCAAGAAGAAAATAAAGCGTGCCTTTTTCAATAAGTTTTCCAATCTGAAAAGCACAGTCATTATTTGAAAGATGTCCCGTATCTGATAGGATTCGTTCTTTCAGATAAAGCGGATATCTGCCGTTTTTCAGCATATTTTCGTCATAATTCGACTCAATCAAAACCATTCTGCACCCTGTCAGTGCCTTGTCTGTTTCAGAAGTAATACAGCCCGTATCAGTACAGACGGCACAATATTTATCGTCCGCTGTATGTATCTTGTATCCGCACGGCTGTATTGCGTCATGTGAAGTCTCAAAACAGCTTATTTCCATATCGGCACAGGCTATTTTTCCCCTCATATCGATAACAGGCGATTCCGCCGAAATCATACTTTCGTCGAACAGTCTGCGGAGTGTACGGCTTTTTGCATATACAGGCACTCCCGTTTTTTTCGTAAGCATTTTAAGCCCTGAAACATGGTCGCTGTGTTCGTGCGTTATAAAAACAGCCTGTACAGCCGACAATGGCAGTCTGTTTATTTCGAGTGCGGAGGAGAGTTTTTTAAAACTCACTCCGCAGTCTATGAGTATTCCACCCTTTTCAGTTCCTATAAAAGTCGCATTTCCCTTGCTTGAACTGAAAAGCGGATAAAGCCTTGCCATTTTAATCCTCTTTCCCGTTTACAATGTATTCCATAGCAAAATATTCATGTCCAAACATACTGCATTCCCCCGAAAAGTCAAAATTCAGATTTTTATACGTTTCAACAGCAGGAATATTACTTTTGACCACATAGAGATGAACGGATTTACAGCCGTTTTCCCCTAGCTTTTCAATAAGTTTTCCGACCATTATTTTAGCATATCCGTTTCCCTGATATTCTGGTGAAATAACTATCCTTGAAATTTCACACTGTGTACCGTTATTGATTTTCCAGAAGTCAGTATTTTTAAATACACTTTCCGATTCCACAGAACAAGCCCCGATTATAATATTATTATTTTCCAATACATAAAGATTTCCGCTTCTGAAATCCGACAAAGCATTCTGACGTGTGGGATAATCTGCCGTCCATAGAGAATGATTCAGACCCGTTACACTTCTGTACATTTCAACAATAATATCAATATCGGTCTGCACTGCCTTTCTTAAATTCATATTTTCTTTATCTCCGTACCCTGACGTGTTTCACGCACTTCATAGCCGAGTGAGGTGATTTTACTGCGTATTTCGTCCGCAAGCGTGAAATTCTTTTCCTTACGTGCATTCTGACGTTCTTCAACAAGTTTAAGCACTTCTTCCGGAATAGTATCATTTTCGGACTCGTTGGCTTTTTTAATTGCATTTTCTATCAAATCAAGTCCCAGCACTTCATCAAATTTCCTGATAAGTGCAAGTTTTGTAACGGCGTTTGTATCAGCCTTAATAACATCATAAACAGCCGTAACCGCAAGTGAAGTGTTTAAATCATTGTCGAGAGCGTCCGCAAAGTTTTTCATAAGCATTTCATAGGCTTTACTGTCAGTTTCTCCCGAATTTTCCGAAACAAGCGGTACTATCTTTTCAATAAGCTTTTCATACGAAGTAACGGCATTATTCAGATTATCCCAGTCAAAAACAAGAGATTTTCTGTAATGCGATAACAGGCAGAAATAACGGTAAACAATCGGATTATAGCCTTTTTCCTCCAGAAGCGAAACCGTCAGAAACTCGCCTTTTGACTTGCTCATCTTTCCGCTGTTAGTGTTGAGGTGGTGAACGTGAAACCAATAGTTGCACCATTCGTGACCCAGATAGGCTTCACTCTGTGCAATCTCGTTTGTGTGGTGCGGAAAAGCATTGTCAATTCCTCCGCAGTGTATATCAAGGTATTCACCAAGATTTTTCATGCTTATGCACGAGCATTCTATATGCCACCCAGGGTAGCCAATACCCCACGGACTTTCCCATTTAAGTTCCTGTGAATCAAATTTAGACTTCGTAAACCAAAGTACAAAATCCGCCTTGTTGCGTTTGTTGCCGTCTTCTTCAACGCCTTCACGTACACCGACAGCCAAATCTTCCTCCCTGAAGTCGTTGAAAACATAATACTTTTTAAGTTTTGATGTGTCGAAATAAATATTTCCGCCCGCCTCATAGGCATAGCCTTTTTCAATCAGCGAACTTATTACTTTTATAAAGTCGTCTATACATGAAGTTGCAGGCTCTACAACGTCAGGCATTTTTATATTAAGTTTTTTGCAGTCGTTGAAAAAAGCCTCCGTATAAAATTTCGCTATCTGCATTACTGTCTTGTGTTCACGTCTTGCACCATTCAGCATCTTGTCATCGCCCGTATCGCCGTCACTTGTGAGATGTCCCACGTCGGTTATATTCATTACACGCTTTACGTCAAGCCCTGTGAAACGCAGATATTTTTCAAGAATATCTTCCATGATGTATGTACGCAGATTGCCTATGTGTGCATAATGATAGACAGTAGGTCCGCAGGTGTAAATGCTCGCTTTTCCCTCTGTATGCGGAATAAATTCCTCTTTTTTATGTGAAAGTGAATTATATAACTGCATTGTATTTCTCTCCTCTGATTATATTTTCTGATATTTTCTGAGTACTTCTTTTTCGTACTCAAAAAGATTGAATCTTCCGTCCTTTTCCTTTTCAAGCCTTGCAAACTCCGCACGCATTTTTTCGTTTGTAAGCAGTCCGCCAGCCTGATAGGCGAGCTGTTCGTACCAGTCCCATGAATATCTCTCGTCAGGAAAACCATGCGGAAACTCTATTTCCGAAACAGTTCCCGAAAAAATACTTTTAACGCCCTTTGCAGTAAAAAATTTACCGTCGATTGAAATAATTATCTCAATGTCGTTGTAGTCGTCGGTGTCGTCAAAAAAACTTCCGCTGTGAAAACTGCTCCACTCGAGAATTGAAGCACGTATCCGCCTTGTCTTGTCGGATACTCCGTAGCTGAGTGTAAGCCTCTCGGGAGGCATTGAAAATTCCTCTCTGTCCATCTTCAAATCAAACTGCATATAATTGATTATTCCCTCAATCTGCCTTTCACGGAAACGTATGTATTCAAGTCCGAAATTAAAAAATACAGACATCTTTTTAAACTCCTTTTCATTTTTTCACACCTATATTTTGTATGCGTGCCGATAAAAAAACTCATCGGCACGGCTGTATTATTTCTTTATTTCCGAAACTTCTTTTTTAAGACTTTCAAGTTCCGTACTCAGACGGCATAATTCAAGCGATACAGGGTCGGGAATGTGAATCTGGTCTATCTCCTTTATAACATCGGGGCAGATTTTCTGTCCGTTTTTCCTTACAACCCTCGCCGGCACACCGACAGCTGTGCAGTTATCGGGAATTGCATTCAGCACGACAGCGTTGGCAGCTATTTTTACATTGTTTCCTACCTTGAACGGACCGAGGACTTTTGCACCCGCTCCCACAAGAACGTTATGCCCGAGAGTAGGGTGGCGTTTGCCTTTGTCCTTACCCGTACCGCCGAGCGTCACGCCCTGATATATAAGGCAGTTGTCACCGATAACGGCAGTTTCGCCGATAACAACGCCCATACCGTGGTCAATGAAAAGTCCCTTTCCTATTTTCGCACCGGGGTGTATTTCTATTCCTGTTTTCCGTCTGGTATGCTGAGAAATAATGCGTGCTGTCGTAAACATCTTCTTTTTATAAAACCAGTGGGCTATGCGGTAGTTCCTCACAGCCACAAGACTGGGATAAGTCAACAATATTTCAAAGAAACTCCGTGCCGCAGGGTCACGTTCCTTTATAAGCCGAATATCTCTTTTTAAATATTTAAACAAATCGTCCCCTCCTTATATTAAAAATATTGCCCATACTATTATATACCATAGGTGACAATTTTGTCAAGACTTATATTTTCACGTGATTGTGCGTTATTCTTGACATATTTTGTCAAATATGATATAATATGAGAAATTCTGTTCATTATATTTTTTAAGAAAGGAAAAAGCCCATGGAAAATTCTGTAAACACCGAAAAAATTATGTCCGAAATCAGACGCAAAACAGCAGAAAAAAACATCTGCGACGATATTCCCGACTTTGAGTCCGTCCCCTACAAAAAGCCGTATGA
>CAMWQJ010000015.1 GCA_947176415.1 uncultured Ruminococcus sp.
TAGTATAAACTAACTTAATAAAAATGTCAACGGTTGATTTTTATTTTCGTTATTTACTATAAAAAAAGTTTATTTAATGTTATATAATTATGTGTTTTCACTAAAAAGTTATCTGTACGCAACAAAAGACTGCACATAAATATGCACAGTCTTATTTTTTACGCCTTAATTTCGGCATAAGCCTGATTTTGTAAATATTATAACACAAGTCAAGATTTATGTCATACAGCACAAAAATCACGTTGCAGAGAAAAAGCATTATATAGCTTCCATATCTGCCAAGCTCGCCCATTTCGTCAAGCATCTGGTCGAGTCCGAAAACATAGACAGTCATATAAAAATACGCAACGGCACACAGGTTGAAAATCAGAAATTTAATGGTATACCGCAAAAAACGCACGTTAATTTTTTTAAGATAAAACCTTATAACAGGATAGTGACCGAAAAGCATTATGAAAATAAGCGACGCTTCTTTGTCAAATGTGACAAAAAAAGAAAGGATACTAACCGCCATATATGTTAAAAACGCCCAGCCGATACTTATTTCCGTGGCAATTATCATCATGAAAACGCCTGCAATCATGGGCAGAACAAGATAAAGTGCCGGAATGATTCCCGCAAAAAACATCGCACCGATACAAAGAGCCGTCACAATTCCGCCGAGTGCGACACGATAGCTTATGTCCCTCATTTTTCTTTTGCTTTCTGTATTCTGTAAACCACAGCCGTCACAAGTCTGTCAGGCAGAAAATGCCGACCGAAAACCGACAGTTTAACGGCAAGTGTCGGCAGTGCGAGGACTTTTCCGCTGAACAGGCATTTAAGTGCGTATTCCGCCACGTATTCGGGTTTTGTCGGTGGCATACTGAATTTTACTCCTGCCCTGTTGTTAAAATTCGTGTCAACAGGTCCGGGGCATAGCACCGTTATTTTCACACGGGACTTTTCGTGCCTGAGTTCCTCCGCCACCGCAAGAGACAGTCGCACAACGTAATTTTTTGAGGCATAGTAGGACGACAGCATCGGACCTGTCATAAATCCCGCAACCGACGCAACATTGAGAATATAGCCCCTGTTGCGTTTTCTGAAATCACGCAGAAAAAGTTTCGTCAGAATGTGAACGGCGGTAACATTCACATCAATCATTTTAAGCTCGTCGTCAAGGTCGGTCTGCCCGAACTCCCCGAAAATTCCGTAACCTGCATTATTGACGAGCATATCGATTTTAACGCCCTTGCAGAAGTCGTATACCTTTAAAACTTCCGCCCTGTCCGAGAGTTCCGCCCTGATAATCAATGTACCGTTTCCGAAGTCCCTTTGCATCTCCCTGAGAATCTTTTCATTCCGCCCCGTAAGGACAAGTTTCCAGCCACGGTTGTGAAGATTTTCGGCTATACATCGCCCTATTCCAGAAGTCGCACCTGTCACCAATGCTCTCATAAAAAATCACATTCCTTTCTATTTGTTTATCATTTCAAGCAGATTTTCATTGCTCATGCTGTCAATCCCGAACAGAAAAAGTATCTGTTCATAATTATCGGGGTCTACAAAAAAACTCATGTTTTTTTCCGAATATTCGGGGTAAATCACAGCTATTTCGCTGTAGTGCTGAATCAGAAACGGTATCAGACAATCTGCCGTGCTGTCTTTTATCACAAGAAGTTTTTTCTGATTATTTACCGACGTATTTATTTTAACAAAAGGATTCCCCTCGCCGAGATACATATTATATATATCGTCGCTTTCAGAAAAATCCATGTTGTCAGGTTGCTTTTTGTAAGTCACTCCGCTGTCCGTGCAGACTGTGCAGTCCGTTATCTCCGCACCGCCCGAATAGCTGTAAATGTCCAGTATATCGGGCTTTGTTCCGTCGTAAAAACAGCGTTTATAGAGGTTTCCACGGAAATCGCTTTTCACGTGACTTATCGTGTATTTGCTGTACGAGGACGGCAGAAAGCCGAGTTTCTGAATAACCGCCCTGTAGACGTAATACGCACCGTAACTTGTCAGCCCCGTGTCCGTCCGATAGTAAATATAGCTCTCGTTCATCATCTTCAGAATATTATATGTGTCAATTTTCCTTATACCGTCCGCAAGTCCGTCATAAAGCGTTGCTATCTGCGATTTTTCGGGATTTGACAGCAGATAATCAGGAAGAAGTTCCGCATAAACCCCCGAAGAAGTCGGCACGGCTGTAAAATAAACTGTACCCTTGTAATTATCCGCAAATTTATTTACGTTTTCCGCATTTTTCAGCGATATATCACGCCTTGCCCCCTCTGTGCCGAGCATTCTTCCGTCGCTTATGTAAACACCGTCAACTATTTTTTCGCCCATGTCAGCTTCAATGTCAGCCTTTGCGGACAGCCAGCGGTCTCGGAAAGCGAAGTTTTCAGTCATATAAGATTCAAGCACTTTTCCGAAAGAGCCGTTTAAAATAGTTTTTGCCGATATTTCGGGAAAATCTTTTTCGCCGTATTCCGAGAGGGTGAGAACTCCGAAAAACAGTATGAAGGCAATCACGAAAACAGCTGTCAGGCGATTTGAAAGTTCAGTTATTTTCACTGCTACCCTCCTAAAAATTCAAGATAAGTACCGCAGAATGACCGCTACCGGAAATCAGAGCCGTGCAGACCGCAAGAAAAACTACCGTAAGCACGGGGGAAATTATGTCCGCAACCGTTTTTCCGCAACGGACGGCGATATTTCGGAAAATCATGGACGAAAAAAACACACCCGCCATTAAAATCACCCCGTAGCACCTGAGAAGATAAAGCGTCATGGAATCGGCGAAAACCCCGTTTCCGCCGAGCATGGCGAGAATGTAGCGGAACGAACAGGAAATATCATCGCCTGAAATCAGCACCGCAAACATCAGTATTGCCATGCAAGTATAAATTATTCCCGTGGCTTTCAGCAGTCTGAGACGACACAAAAATTTCTCCTCCATAAGAAAAAATCCCAGTAATCCGCCGAATATCAGACCGTTTACGTCCGTCCTGTACCACGTTCCAATCGCACACCATGTCAGAATGTAGGCGAGGCGGTGACAAAGACGATTTTTGCTGAGGTCGCAAAGTGGTTTGAGGAGACAACGCCGAAACCACTGCAAAACCTGAATGTGCCATTTTGAGACGAAAGTGCGGATTTTTGTGCTAAAAACAGGATAATTGAAACACGGCGGAAACTCCATTCCAAAGCAACAGCTTATGCCCGTACTCATTTCCGTCAAGCCCGACAACGTAAAGTAAAGGCACAAAACGTAGGCAGTCATGCCGAGCCACGCATTCGCCACTGACATTTCCAGAACGTTAATACTTTTAACAGCAATGTAGAGCATATACAGAGAGTCAGCGAAGATAACTTTTCTGACAAGTCCCCTGACAAAAATTTTCAGTCCTTTTCCCATTTGTGAATTATCACAGCTGAGACCGTCGAGCATTTTCCTGAAACTGCTGTACCTTATGACGATAAAAAATTTTGAAAACATCATGATATAGAGTCCGAAATTTATAAAATTCCCCTCCGCACGTATACGTTTTTTGTATATGTCAATAAGGTATCCTAAAGCCGACAGCGTTATAAAAGAAAAGTATATCGGGAAAATCTCATCGGGAATGCGAAGGCGTTCTTTGAGAAAAATAAATTTTTCCGTGCGGAAAGTAAAAAACATAACCAAGTCAAAAGCAACTCCGATAAAGAGACAAAGCGTTGACAATAGCTTTTTACGACGGAATGCACCTGTAAAAAGTCCGACCACATAATTCACAAACGTGAAAAAAATCAGAAAGACAAGCATCTCAGGACTACAGAGCAGACAAAAAATCATACTCAGTGCAAAAAGTACGGTTTTTCTCAATTTTTCGGAAAAAATACGGTAAATCAACAGAGACGGCGGAAAAAAGCCATATATAAAAATCAGACTGCTATACAACATCGCCGTTCTCCCTGATTTCCGCCACATACTCCGCAAGACCCTTGCTGTCGGTCATGGTGTTAAGCACTTCAACGAGTGCGTCCGCCGACATCAGCGACGGAAGTGCAAGATATTTCTGCAATTTTTCACGGAGTTTTTTACTGCCGTTTCCTCCGCTGAGACCGAGTTCATAAAGCGTAAACTTCGTTATATCGGGTGTTTTCTGACTTTCAGAAGCGTTCACGCCGGAATTTTTAAAAGCCGAAAGAATCGTTTTAACGTCTATTCCCTCAACTCCGAGTTTTCCCTCTGCCGAGGGCTTTTCCTTGCGTTTTTCCTTGCCGAAAACATCGGGGATATAAACGTTAATTATTTTACCCTCCTGCACTGCCCCCTTTATATAGCCCCTGATTTTCCGCCCCGCACTGTCGCTGTCCGTAAGTATAATTACGCCTGTTTTTCGGGCATAATGGCGTATCAGTTCCAGTTTTTCGGCATTCCTGAAAATCCTGAAACCGTCGGTAACGATTATCACCGCATCAATCACGGACGAAATTTTTATCTTGTCGTATTTTCCCTCAACTATTATTGCCTCATCAATTTTTATCATCGGACTCCCCCGTCATTTAGTCATAAGCATTTTTGTTAAAGCCTGTTCAAGCACTGTTTTTTCGTCAACCGCCGTAGAATTGAGAATTACAGCCGTGTCACGCAGAATTTTTATGCACTCCCGTATGCGTGAAGTTGTCATGCGTGAAGAGTTTCGGAATGCGTTTTTCACCTTGAAATCCCATACGTAAGAATAGTCCTTTGCAACGTCCGCCGTGCTTTTTCCCGATTTTTTCGCACACGAGGCACGGTAGAGGTCGAGAAAAGAGTTAGTTATATTCGCCAGAACGCTCCCACGGTTGCTTTTGTCAGTCATCAGCTCGCCGAGTGCGTCAAAAGCCTGATGCCTGTTGAAAGCCGAAACAGCGTCGGCGAGGTTGAAAACTGTCACACTGCTCTGCCTGTGGACGAGCATTCGGAGCGTTTCACCCGTTATTTCACCGCCGTTGACGTAGGCACACAGCTTGTCAATTTCATTTCCTACCGTCAATGTGTCGCAAAGGCACATTTCGGCAAGTTCACGGGCATTTTCCGCCGATATACTGCAATTCTGACGTTTCACCTCCGCAACTATAGTCTTAACCATTTCCTGTGGAGTCGGCACAGCCATTTCGCAGACCGTGCCGTTTTTTGCGACAAAATCCGCAAGTTTTTTATTTTTGTCAGTTATTTTACCTTTTTTCGATTTTACTTCAAAGCCAGTCACATTAAAAATTATAACAGTCTGTGGCGGTACTTCTTTCAGCGTTTCAATAAGTTTTTTATTTAACGAATCCGCCGTTTGCCCGTGCATTTCCTCCCTCGGCTTTTCGCAGTTGTAGTCATTCACGAGTATACAGTTGTAGTCTGACATCATAGGCATCATTTGCAAAGTGTCGTAAAATTCCGAAAAATCGAGCTTTTTTCCGCTTAGACGTGTAAGTGCAAAATCCGCATTTTCGCCGACCGCCATGTTAATAATCTTCCTTGTAAGCTCCTCAACCCCTGTCACGTTCTGCCCGTAAAGATAATAAATATTATCAATTTTGCCATTTTTAAGATTTTTAACTATTGTCTTTGAATCAACCAACGACATAGAATCCCTCATTTCAGATTTTTTATTTTAAAAGTCCCGTCGTCAGAAATTTCCACAATAAAATTATTCATTCCCGAGTATTGATAAAAAATATTGCTTTTATTGTCAAGATAAATACTTTTTCCGTCGCATATCATATCAGACTTTTCAGGAATGTTTCCATAATATACGGAAAGTGCATTTTTTTCCGAAATACCGCCTTTTGCAGACGAAATCATCATTTCGGAATCGCCGTGTACAATATCAAGCGTTCTGTCCGCATACCTTATTTTATAACGGCTGTTTTCAATCAGATAGCCGTCCGTTCCGAAAATCACAGAATTACCGCCGGAAAATCCAGAAATATCGTGGGCTGTGTACCACTCTCTTACCTCCCTGAAAGCGAATTTTTCCTTATACGCAGAGTAGAGGGCGTTGGCATTTTTTTCAAGCGATATAAAATCAACTGCCCTGATACCGTTTTCCGCAACGTATTTTTCCGCATATTCCGCACTTTTATAGTGACCGCTGAGGTCGAAAATATAATTCTCGCCCCTGTACGACACCACTGAAACGGCATTTGTCCCACTGCCCAGAACCGCAACCGTGAAAATTTTCCGCTGTGCATTTCTCAGAAAAGACGATGCCATAAACGTTGAGGAAACCGAAAAAGCAACCGCAAAAGCCGTAATTCTGCGGTTTTCGAGGCAGACTTTCACCAGCATAACTCCGAACATACAGATAACTGCGATTTTTGCAGAAATGCCGTTTTTTACTGAAATACTGCAAAATTCTGACTCTGAAATTTTTTCCGAGATAAAAATAATTATTTTAATTATTCCGCCTGCCGATTGCAGAACGGGCAGAAGTCCGAATGTCACCGTGTAGAGCATTCCAAGAATCATGCAGACCGAGCAAAGCGGTATGATAAGCATATTTGAAAACGGAGAAATCAGCGATATTTCGCTGAAATACATCATGCTGACAGGCATCACCGCAAGGGTTGTGCAGAGCATTGCGAGAAAAAGTTTCAGAAGTTTTCCGAAATATGTACTATCGTCAATATTTTTTACCATATACGGAGCAAAAACGCCAATACCGAAAGTTCCCGACACCGAAAGCCAAAAGCCCGAGCTGTAAATAACGTAGGGATTTTCAAGGCAAATCAGCAGAACGGCAATGGCGAGCGAGTTAAAAGTGTCGTTCTGACGCAGAAAAAGGCGTGCCGAAAAGGACATATCAAGCATTATGACCGCACGGATAGCCGACACGGGACAGTCCGCCATAACGGTCATAGCAATCATTAAAATATTTACAAGTACAAAACATAAGAATTTATTTATTTTTAAAAAGTTAAGAACTGACATCATCGCAAAAGCCATTACAGAAATATGAAGTCCCGAAACCGCCATAACGTGACCGATTCCCGTGCGGTACAGGGAATTTTTCAGATTATCGCCGATAAACCCCTTTTCACCGAACACCATTCCCGAAAGAATCCCTCCGCATTCGTCGCCGAGTTTTATACGGAAATCCGATATTATTTTCGCCTTGTAATTCGCAAGAAAATTTCTAATTTTATGGGAATCCCGTTTTTCAAGAGTTATATTTCCGCACTTTTCAGCGTTCAGAAAAACCCTCTGCGATTTGTAATAACTTTTACTGTCAAAGAGATAGTCGCCTTTAATTATACTAAAAGTACAGTTTTCTATATTTACGCCGTCGCCGTAATCCGCACCGATATTATCGCAGAATACAGAGATTTTTGCTGTCCGACGATTGTTTATCTTACCTTTGATTATATAGTTTGCTTTGTCGCCGTCGTATACGTCATAATCGGTTATTATTCCCGAAAAACTGCCGTTTATTCCGTTATATGATACTATATTTTCATAGACGTAGCGTGTATATATACTATTTGTAGAAAAAGCAACTGTAAACGATACAATCACAACCGCAAAGTCGTTTGCGGAAAACTTTTTACTTATGCCAATAATTAAAAAAATCATGAAAAATCCCAACGGCACGACAAAACTTTTCGCACCTGTAAAAAAGGAAGCGAAAAACAATCCCGACAAATACGCTGTGGCAACTGCAATCATTTTTCGCTTCATATCGGCTTATTTAAAGAAAAGAGGCAGTTTTTCGAGAAAAACTATGTCATCACGTTCAGCGGAATCGCCCTCAGCAAGAACGGCAGAATATGTGGAAACCTTTCCGCCGGCCTCTTCGGCGAGTTTTCCGAGTGCGGAAAAAGATTCTCCAGTGCTTACAACGTCGTCAACGACAAGTATACGCTTTCCACTGAGAATTTCCGCCTTTTCCTGTGATAAATAGAGCGTTTGCACGTTTGCGGTCGTTATCGACTTCACCGAGACTGACAGCGGTTTTTTCATGTAGAGTTTCACCGATTTCCGTGCGACAACATACGGTTTTCCACACTGTCTCGACATCTCATAGGCGAGAGGGATTCCCTTTGACTCCGCCGTTAAAATAACGTCGAAATCTCCGCATTTTTTGAGAAGTTCTTCCGCACACGCAACGGTCAGTTCAACGTCGGAAAACATTATGAACGCCCCTATTGACACCCTGTCATCAAGCGGGCAGAGCATTAGTTCACGCTCCAGTCCCGCAATGGTTATTTTGTAAGTCTCCACTTTCAGCACCTCACTCCGTTTTTCCGAGAGAATCAGCACCCCAACCCATTTTCACACCGCCCAAAACGTGAAAATGCAAATGCTTTACCGTCTGTCCCGCATCGTCTCCGCAGTTGCTGATAACACGGTAACTTTCTATGCCCTCAGCCTCGGCAACCTTTGGTATCGCCTCGAAGATTTTAGCGACATATTCCGAATTATCGGCATTTACAGCATTTGCACAGCATATGTGCATTTTTGGAATAACAAGGTCGTGGACAGGTGCAATCGGTGCAATATCCTTGAAAGCAAAGACAAAATCGTTCTCATAAACCTTTTTACTCGGAATCTCTCCATTAATTATTTTACAGAATAAACAATCCATATTTTACAGCTCCTTTAAAATTATTTTACAAATCCGCCTGCAACGGAAACAAACTCGCCCAGTGCAGAATCAGTCTTTGAAATATCGCCGATTCCTGCCATTGCACTGTCACGTTTTCCACCGCCTTTTCCGCCCGTGAGAGCAGAAATTTCACGCACAATTTTTCCTGCGTCAGCCCCCTTTGCAACCGCACTTTTTGTACATACGCAATAAAGAGTGCCTTTTTCGCCTGTAATTCCGGCAAAAAGTGCAATAACAGGCTCGTCCTTGTCCTTTACGCTGTCACCGAGTTTGCGGAGTGCGTCGGGTGCAGAGCCGTCCATTCTTGCGGAAACGAGCTTAACGCCGTTGATTTCCTTTGCATTATCAAAAATTGAGACAATTTTGGCGTTTGCAATCTGCTGTCCGAGACTTTCAAGTTTTCTGTCTTTTTCCTTGTTTTCGGCAAAAACAGAGGCACACTTTTCGGGAAGTTCATTTACATTTGCGAGTTTAAGAGCCTTTGCGGATTTAAGTATAGTATTTCTGTAGGAATTGAGCAATTCAAGAACTCCGTCGCCTGTCACCGCCTCAATACGCCTTATACCCGAAGCAACAGAACTTTCCGATATTATGCGGAAAAGTCCGATTTGTGCAGTGTCTGAAATATGTGTACCGCCACAAAATTCAACTGAATCTCCAGCAGTAACAACCCTTACCGTATCGCCGTACTTTTCGCCGAAAAGTGCCATAGCACCGAGTTTTTTTGCCTCTTCAATCGGCATTTCAACCATTGTCACGGGAATTGATTTAAAGATTTCACCATTTACAAAATTTTCAACCGCAGAAATTTCCTCGTCCGTCATCGCACTGAAATGGTTGAAGTCAAAACGGCACGCCTTTTCATTTACAAGCTGTCCTGCCTGATGAACATGGTCGCCGAGAATCTGCCTTAATGCGTACTGAAGAAGATGTGCGGAAGTGTGATTTCGCATAATCGCACGTCTGCGGTCTGAATCAATAACCGCCCTGACGTTCATGCCCTTTGATATACTGCCTGTTATAACTTCTGAAATGTGCATAAAATGCCCCTCGGACTTGATTGTATCAAGTACTGAAACGCTGTCTGAATCGGTCGAAATAACGCCAGTGTCGCCGACCTGTCCGCCACTCTCCGCATAAAACGGCGTTTTGTCAAGCACGATAACAACATTATCGCCCTCAACAGCTGTCTCAACCTCCACGCCGTCTTTATATACAGCGAGTATAATACAGTCACTCTCGCTGAAACTCTCGTATCCTGTAAAAACAGTTTCAGGCACTTCAACTTTTATACTGTTATCCGCCCACGACGAGCCTGCTTTTGCGAGATGGTCTGCCTTTGCCTTTGCACGCTGTTCCTTTACGAGTTCCTTAAAACGCTCCGTATCTATGGAAATTCCCTTTTCTTCGCATATTTCCACAGTCAAATCAATTGGGAAACCATAAGTATCGGAGAGTTTAAAAGCGTCGTCGCCTGAAAGAACATTCTTGTTTTCAGCATCAAGTTTTTCGGTAAACTGTGCGAGAAGTTCCGACCCCTTGTCAATAGTCTTTGCAAAAGCCTCCTCTTCTACTCCGATAATCTTCTTTATATAGTCTCTCTTCTCGGCAAGTTCAGGATAAGCGTTGGCATTTTCGTTTATCACCGTGTCTGCAACTTCGCAAAGAAAGGGTGTTGTTATGCCTAAAAGTCTGCCGTGACGTGATGCACGTCTGAGAAGTCGGCGGAGAACATATCCCCTGCCCTCGTTGGACGGCATAATCCCGTCGCCGACCATGAAAACAGTACTTCTTATGTGGTCGGTAATAACTCGCAACGATACGTCGGTCTTTTCGTTTTCCTTGTAATTAACGCCAGCAAACTCCGAAACGTGTTTCATAATATTCTGAACCGTATCAACTTCAAAGATATTGTCAACGCCCTGCATAACACAGGCGAGTCTCTCAAGTCCCATACCCGTATCAATGTTTTTGCTCTTCATTTCAGCGTAATTTCCATTGCCGTCGCTGTCAAACTGACTGAAAACAAGATTCCATATCTCGATGATATTGTCCTTTTCGCCCTCTGCCTCAAAACCTGCACGGTCAAGTTTTCTTCCTCCGCCTACACGGTCAAAATGGATTTCTGAGCAAGGTCCGCAAGGTCCTGAGCCGTGTTCCCAGAAATTATCCTTTTTTCCGAGACGGATTATCCTATCGTGCGGAATGCCTATTTTGTTTTCCCAAATCTGCTCCGCTTCGTCGTCACTCTCAAAAATAGTAATCCAAAGTCTGTCGGACGGAATTTCAAGTGTTTCCGTAAGAAATTCCCATGCCCACTCAATAGCCTCATTTTTGAAATAGTCCCCGAAAGAAAAATTTCCGAGCATTTCAAAATAAGTGCCGTGGCGTGCGGTTTTTCCAACGCTCTCGATATCGGGAGTTCTTATGCACTTCTGACAGGTGGTTACTCTCTTATTCGGCGGTACAGCCTGTCCGAGAAAGTATTTTTTAAGGGGTGCCATGCCTGAATTTATAAGCAGAAGACTTTTATCACCCTGTGGAACAAGCGACGCACTCGCCATTCTTGTATGATTTTTACCCTCGAAAAATGAAAGATATTTTTCACGGAGTTCATTAAGACCGATTGACTTCATAAACATTCTCTCCTTTGATAATTTACATTGACAAGTATATTATAGTATGATTTTCGGCAAATGTCAATAATTTTGGAATATTTTCAGATAATTGTGAAAAAGTACTTGACAAATGCAAATCAATATGATATCATAATAATATCATACGTCAGAAAAACATTTCTCAGAAAGGAAAAACTATCATGAAAGAAAAAATTTTAGCAAAAAATCCGAACGGAGCAGGCATGCTTATGCTGTGGATTTTTCTGTATCTGCTCGCCGCTGCACTTTTAGTAATCGGCATAATATTATCTGCTCCGCTGTTGACATCTTTAGGAAGTATATGGCTTGGTTTAGGCTGGATTCCCTTTCTTGGACTTAAAATTCTTCAGCCACAGGAAGCACTTGTGCTTACTCTTTTCGGCAAGTATCACGGCACTTTAAAGGGTGACGGCTTTTTCTGGGTAAACCCGTTCTGTGTTGCCGTAAATCCCGCCGCTAAAACCAAACTCCGCCAGAGTGACGACGTGGGCAAGGATTCTGTTTCTTCTGTTATTTCCGCAAACGGACAGATTGAAATAGCAAGCAAGAAAATTTCTCTCAAAATTATGACTCTCAACAACAACCGTCAGAAAATAAATGACTGTCTCGGCAATCCTATTGAAATAGGCATAGCTGTCACTTGGAAAGTCACTGACACTGCAAAGGCTGTTTTTGACGTGGACAATTACAAGGAATATCTCTCACTGCAATGCGATACGGCACTGAGAAATATTGTCCGCCTTTATCCGTATGACGTAGCAAAGAATGTTGACACAACAGGCGACGGAATAGCCGACGAAGGAAGTTTAAGAGGCTCGAGCGAAGTAGTTGCACAGCGAATCCGTGACGAAATACAGCAGAAAGTGTTAAATGCAGGTCTTGAAATAGTGGAGGCGAGAATTACATATCTCGCATATGCACCCGAAATTGCAATGGCTATGCTCCAAAGACAGCAGGCTTCTGCCGTTATCGACGCAAGAAAAATGATTGTTGACGGTGCTGTAGGCATGGTTGAAATGGCACTTGAACGTCTCAGCGAAAGCGGAGTTGTTGACCTCGACGAAGAACGCAAAGCCGTTATGGTTTCTAATCTGCTTGTCGTTCTCTGCGGAAACCATGACGCACAGCCCGTTGTAAATTCGGGAAGTCTTTACTGATATGGCACAGAAAAAACAAATTCCGCTCCGATTGTCCGAAAAGCTGTACAAGGATATTTCAGCATGGGCGGAAGATGATTTCCGCTCGGTGAACGGACAGATAGAGTATCTGCTTACTGAGTGCATTAAACAGCGAAAGAAAAACGGCAAGTATATTTCTGACGAAATCGACGCTCCGCCTGATTTTGACGTTGAAAAATTTGACTGAGGTGGCTATATGAAAGTCAAAGAAAAGAAAGTTAAAAAGAAAAAGAAAAATAAAAAACAAAGTCTTTTTCAGCTTGATGATATTTTCGACCTGATAGAAATAATTTTTGAGTTAGTCACTGATTTTTTAGATTGATTTATAATGTACAGCAGTCCGCAAAAACTGCTGTATTTTTTTATTTCTGTGATATTTTTTCGGCTATTTCACGGAAAACAGGTGCGGAAACGTCATTGCCGTAACCGCCGTCCTCAACTAAAACAGTAATGGCATACTGCGGATTATCGGCAGGAAAAAACCCCGTTATCCATGCGTGACAAAATTCCTCGCCTTTTTTGTCCGTGCGACCCGTCTGTGCGGTTGAAGTCTTTGCACCAACTTTTACTAAACTGCTCCGTGCGTTTGAACTTTCGTTTTCCTCGACAGCCGAAATCATCATATCTTTTAATATTTCCGCCGTTTCTTTTTCAAGCACCTGCGAGTGCCGTGAAATTTTTTCGCCGAGTACCTCTTCACCGTCCGCCGTCATTCCGCTTATTATGCGTAACACAGGCATTTTCCCCTTGTTTGCTATGGCACACGTAAGTTGCGTAATCTGCAAAGGCGTTGCGGAAAGTTTTCCCTGTCCAAAAGAAAAATTGGCAAGCTCGGCAGGAATCATAAGTTCCTTTACCGTCGGCAGAACACCTGCGGAAGCCGTCATTCCCGAACAGAGATGTATTTCACGACCGAAACCGAGATTAAAAGCAAGTTCACGGAAATTTTTAACGTTGAGACTTCTGCTGAGGTTTATAAAATAGGTGTTGCATGAATTTGTGATAGCCTGAGATAGAGTCTGGAGACCATGCCCGTCGGTTTTATGACAGTTAAAATTTTTACCGTTTACATCTTCCTGCCCCGTGCATTTATAGACATATCCGCCGAAATTTTCGTCGATAGCCTGTGCAGATGTAACAAGTTTGAAAACAGAGCCGACACTGTACGAATATAAGGCACGGTTTATCAGCGGACTTCTTTTGTCCTCCATAGCCTCCTCCAGTTTTTCGGGCGAATAGGTCGGAAAACTCGCCATTGCCAGTATATCGCCGTTTTTCACGTCTGCAACAACTATTGCACCCTTGTCAATATTTTTTCCGCTTTCCTCGCAAATCCGCTGTATATCGATGTCTATCGTCGAGACAACACCGCTTTTTTCCGCCTGACTGCGAATAATTTTCCGCCCGTCGCCGATAAGTATCTGTCCGAATCCGTCCGTCGTATACGTAACGCTGTTTTCGCCGTAATCGTTACGCAGTATTTTATCATAAGCATACTCAATTCCTGCCACGCCCTCGCCCTGTGAAAGATAGCCGACAACGTGCTGTGCCGACTGATTTTCGGCGTATCTCTGCGGAATTTCAAAAACCGTAAGACCGTCCGAGTCGGGAGTATTAGGCTTGCACTCGAAAGTAAACGGCAGACCCTTGTCATAATTTTCAAGAAATTCTTCTTTGTTTTCCGCAAATTCCGCTGTTGTGTTCCTGTCGAGAAAAGACGGCAACGCCACCGCAATGAGCTTTTTTTCAGAATTTACAATAGGTTCCAGGTTTCTGTCGTAAATTGTCCCCTCGGTATTTCCTGCAATAACCGTAAACTGTGCGTTATTCCGTGCCGTTCTGACGTGTTCACGGCTCACGGCTATTTTGTAATAATTCAGACAAAGTCCCGTGAAAATCAGAAAAAAAACCGCCACAAGTATAATTATTCTTATTTCTGTTTTTCTTCGCATAAAAAATCACCTCATATGCAGTATTGGCAGATAAGGCGATTTTAAGCGTTTTTTTTTAAATTATTCAAGTATAACGGTAAAAGGTCCGTCGTTAAGAAGAGAAACTTTCATATCAGCACCAAAAATCCCTCTTTCCGTGTGCTGTCCTTTTTTTTCGCAATATCCGGCGAAATACTCAAAAAGCTTGTTGGCTTCGTCGGGACTTCCCGCCTGCATGAAATTCGGGCGGTTGCCTTTTCGGCAGTCGGCATAGAGCGTAAACTGCGGAACGACGAGAATTGAACCGCCGACATCTTTCAGCGAAAGATTTATCCTGCCGTTTTCGTCCGAAAAAATTCTTAAATTAATTATCTTGTCTGCGAGCCGTTCACAGTCTTTTTCAGTATCGCCTTTTCCGACCCCGAAGAGAATCAAAAAACCCTTGCCGATTTTTCCGCATATTTTTCCGTCAACAGCCACTTCCGCCGACGTTACACGCTGTAAAACTATCTTCATATTCCGCCTACTTTCTCACAATATCCACATCAAACGGTATAAGCCTGATAACGTCCTTGCCCCTCGAATCGATAAGGCTGTACATAACTTTAGGAAGGTTAATCATGACGGTTTCTTCGGAGTTGTTGAAGAAAAATATATACTCATTAATTCCGCTTTTTCTCGTGATTACCTCAACGCCTTTCGGAAGTCCTTTGAGACGTGGAATTTTTGCCTGTACCATTAAATTTCCTGCGAAACTCTCGTAAAAATCCATATCGGCAACCGTGCCGACGTAATAAGCAGTGCCATTACAATATCTGTTCATTGTTACAGCAGGACAGCATCTGTAAAAATTTTCTCCGTACTCCGCATATACTTTTGCGGTCGTGAGTTTCATAATATCGCACCATTCACGGCACTTGTATATATTTCCTGCAAAGTCCGTAATCGTCTGACTCTCACAGCCCGTCGGGTCGTATTCCGTAACCTCCGCCCCTATCAGCTGAGTATAAACGGTCGGCAGAGCCTCCATAATGCAGTTGTTATTGCTGTCTTTAACTCCGCTACGAGCCGTGAGAACGACCGTTCCGCCGTTTATGACAAACCTGTAAATATTTTCCGAGACCGTCCTGTTGCCGACAAATAAAGACGGTGCGACAACGAGCTTGTAAGCCGATAAATCCGCCTCGGCAGAAATGACATCTATATTTGCACCGTATCTTGCAAAAGCTGTGTGAAAATATTTCAGCTGTTCCATGTAGTCAAAATTTTCCGTCTGTGGCTGTATTCTGAGAGCGTTATAACAGTCAGGCGAATAAAGCAACGCTATATCAGAAACCACCCTTGACGACACTAAATCGTTTAGTCTTGAGGCAGTTTTGCAGAGTTCCGAAAACTCGAAAAAACGTCTTGACGGTACGTTGCTGTGGTCTATGAGACCGTGGAGAAACATTTCTGCACCTTTAAGAGCCGTCCGCCACCTGAAGTGAATAACTGTCTCCGCACCGTGTGCAAACGCCTGAAGTGCATAGCCCATAATCATTCCGGGTTTAGGGGACGGCGACATCGGTTGCCAGCCCCCGACAATTCCGCTTAACTGTTCGGTAATCCAGAAATTTTCGTCCTTTATACCACGCATGAGGTCGAGCCAGAAAGAGTGGGAATAACTTGGATTGTTTCTTTCGGAGTTGTTCAGTGACGGGTAGTTATCATAGGAAACAAAATCGAGGTTGTCAAAAAGT
Source organism: uncultured Ruminococcus sp. (assembly GCA_947176415.1). GTDB lineage: Bacteria > Bacillota > Clostridia > Oscillospirales > Ruminococcaceae > Ruminococcus. The sequence continues at coordinate 16,127 of CAMWQJ010000015.1, forward strand.
TTATAATAATCGGGAGCATTTCCGCAGACCCACGTATTTGTCGTTACTTTTGTCTTAGGCACTTCACGGCGTATGGCAAGGGCAATTTCCTTTACATATTCGGAAGTACAGTCAGCGGAAAACCTCGTGTATTCAAGGCACAGTGCAGGATTCTGCAATTGAAGTGGATAGGCGTTAGGCGGATTTATCTGCGAAATATCGCTGTATTCTCCGCTCCATACACTCGTGCCGAATGCGTTGTTTATATTTTCTAAAGTCTCATGCTTGTCGATAAGCCAGTCCCTGAATTTATTTCTGCATACATCGCAGGTGCATTGATAGGCTTCAAGTTCATTGTCAATCTGCCACGCAATAACGGAGGGTCTGTGTCCGTAACGTCGCACGAGATTTTCCGCCAGCCTCTTCGCATATGCAAGAAAAACAGGCGAATTTATACACCTGTGACTTCTGATGCCCGTCTGAACACGTTTTCCGTCTGCACCGACCTTCAATATTTCGGGGTACGATTCATAGAGCCACAGGGGCGGACAGCTTGTCGGCACACAGAATATTATCTCAAGGCCGTAATTTTCAAAAATATTTACTATATCATCAAGCCAGCCGAAGTCAAATTCACCGTCGCTGACTTCAATGCGTGACCACGCACAGTCGGCTATGCGTACAATTTTAACGCCCGTTCTCAGCATAAGCTCCGCATCTTTTCTCCACAGCGAGCCGTCCCACTGTTCAGGATAATAGTCAACACCTATTTTCATAATATGCCTCCCTGCCTGATTTTAAATATGATATTCATAGCATATAATCTGACAATTCCCCATAAACCAGTTTTCAAACTCCGCCGTTGTCATATCATGGAAATAAGTTTCAATCACACGGCATACACCGCCGTGACTTACCGTCAGAACGTTTTTTCCGCTGTAATTCTTTATAATATCATCAAGTGCGGAATAAACCCTGTGTGACAGCTGTAAAAGCGACTCGCCATTTTTTCCCATTCTCACACCGAAATTTTTCTTATTTTCGGCGAAACCCTCCGCAAATCTCGTTTTTGCCTCATAGTCGCCATAGTCCCACTCTCTCAGACGGCTATCCGTTATAATTTCAAGACTGTTTTTCTCCGCAACAGCCTTTGCCGTCTGCAACGCCCTTTTCATAGGCGAAGAAATTATTATATCTATGTCAAGCGTTTTAACCTGTTCTGCCAGGTTTTCCGCCTGCCGAAGTCCGAGAGGATTTAATTCCGTATCAGTTGTGCCGAGTATTATATCCTGTCTGTTAAATTCCGTCTGTCCGTGCCTTGTTGAATAAATTTTCAAAATAATCACTCCGTCCTGTATTTTTCAAGCTCTTCACGTGCGGTATCGAGCATTAAAACGCTTGGATTTTCACCGCCCATGATTCTCGCAATTTCTGCAACACGTCCGTCCCCGTCAAGCTGTGTAACGCTCGTTTCCGTACGCTCACCGACCGTCTTTTTTTCAATCATAAGATGATTGTCCGCCATAACAGCAATCTGCGACAGATGAGTAACACATATAACCTGATGATGACGGCTTATTTCTTTAAGTTTTATGCCGATTTTCTGGGCAGTCCGTCCGCTTACTCCTGTATCTATCTCGTCAAAAATCATTGTAGGAATGCTGTCTTTTTCAGCAATTATACTTTTCAGTGCAAGCATAATCCTTGAAAGTTCACCACCTGAGGCTATCTTTGAAATCGGTTTAGGAATTTCGCCCTTGTTTGCGGAAATCAGAAATTCCACGCTGTCCATGCCGTTCATAGTGAGTTTGCCCATTTCGAGACTGACCGAAATAACAACGTCGGGCATATTTAAAAACTCAAGCTCTGCCGTAACACGTTCCGCAAAAATCCGCCCCGCTTTTTCACGGCATTCAAACAATTCTCTCGCCCTTTCGGTTACAATATGCAGAAGATTTTCCTTTTTTTCGGTTAATTCCTGAATCTCCGAGGAAGAACTTTCAAGATTTATTATTTCCGTGCATGCATCGTTATAAAGTCTTACAAGCCCCGAGCAGTCAAGTGCATACTTTCTTTTAAGTTTATTTATTGAATTAAGTCTTTTTCCGAGATATTCAAGCCTTTGCCCGTCGAGTTCTATTTTATCGGCGGAATTTTCAAGCTCTGTCGAAATATCGGAAAGTTCTATCTCGACGGCGGAAAGTCTCTCAGAAATTGCATTCAGACTGTCATTCATAGCGGTATACCGTAAAATTTCATTCTCGGCAGTTGCTACCATATCGGCGGAATTTCCCTCACCTGAAATACACTCAATCGCATTTTTTATCGCTATTATCGCTTTTTCCGCATTTTTTGCCGTTTCGTATTCTTTTTCGATAATATCGTCCTCATTCTCATCAAGCTCCAGCTCGCCTATATCCTCAATGATTCCGTTTAGATATTGCCTGCGTTCCATGCGTGTATGTTCTGATTTTTTTATTTCATTAAGTTTTTTTGCCGTCTGCTGAAGTTCACGGAAAGCATGCCGATAACTTTCAAGTATATTAAAATCTGTGCCGAAGTCGTCAAGAATATTCATATGACACTCGCTGTCAAGTAAAATCTGATTATCGTGCTGTCCATGAATATTTATAAGAAGTCCGCCTATTTCCTTCAAAAGCGTTGCCGAGGCTGTACGCTGATTTATTCTTGCAACGCTCCGTCCGTCCCTGCTTATCTCACGTGTAAGCGTTATTTCATCATTTTCATGTGATATCCCGAGTTCGTCAAGTCTTAATGAAATATCTGCCGTCAAATCGGTAAAAAGTGCGGTTATGACTGCCCTGTCACAACCCGTGCGGACTATATCTTTAGTAACACGCTGTCCGAGGACTGCGTTTATTCCGTTTATAAGTATCGACTTTCCCGCACCTGTTTCGCCTGTAAATATGTTAAGATTTTCCGCAAGCGGTATGACTGCTTCCTTTATAACAGCAAGGTTTTTTATATAAATTTCCCTCAGCATATTCCGTTAGATTACCTCCTGTAGAAAATTTCGCTCTTGAATTTTTTTGTAAGTTTCTTTGCATCCGCCTCACTGCGTACAAGTATAAAAATCGTGTCGTCACCTGCAATTGTGCCGACAACTCCCTCATGGTTTGCCGAATCTATAGCCACACAAGTTCCCTGTGCCATGCCTGCACGGCATTTCAGGACAATTGTATTCATTGCATAATCAACTGAAATAACTGCCTCCGCAAAAAGACTTTTTTCCGTTTCCGCCTCTTTCGGAAGTGTGTACCTGTAATTGCCGTCTGCGTCATGCTGTTTTACAAGTGACAGATGCTGTATATCACGTGAGAGTGTCGCCTGTGTAGTCTTTATGCCTTTTTTTGCGAGAAGTTCGGCAAGTACCTCCTGTGTTGGTACAGGTCGGCTCTCTATTATTTCAAGTATAAGCTCGTGTCTGTGATTTTTCATGGCTAATCCCCCTATTTAATCGGCTTGCAAAGTTTTGTGCAGAGTGACTCGTGAAAAGAATTTCCGATAAGATTAACAAATTTTATGTTGTGTCTGCCTCTGCATATCTCAACGGATTCGTTCCGTTTCAGCTGTATATGAAGGTCTCCGTCCACACTTATAACCATATATTCGCCCTTTTTGGTACGGCTCGTGAGTTTGAGTTTACGGCACGCAGAAAAAAGCGTTGTTCTTGAAAAAAGCGAATGCGGACAAATCTGTGTCATCTCTATGCACTCCAAATCAGGCTCGATAACAGGACCGCCGGCGGACAGTGCATAAGCCGTAGACCCCGACGGAGTGCTGAAAAGAACACCGTCGGCACGGTATTTTCCGACAAGATAGCCGTCCGAGCAGACTTCAAAATCACAAATCCTGAAACTCCCTGAACGTGCGGAAATTTCATTCAGGGCGGTATATGTCACCTTTTCGCCGTTGTCATTGCAAACGACATCAAGAGTCATGCGGTCGGAAATCTCATATTCCCCCGTTCTCAGCATTTCGAGCCTGTCAAGCTGGTCTGCCTCCAGACCTGCCATAAAGCCCAGCGTTCCCGTATTTATGCCGAGCATTTTTGTATCCGTGCCGATAAGTAGCTTTGAACACCTCAGAATTGTGCCGTCACCGCCTATTGCAATTACAAAATCCGCACTTTTTGCCGATTCTGATATATCTTCAAATCTGACAAAAGGCTTGTCGGCAAAATCTTTTCTAAACGCTCCGCTTACACAGACTTCAATGCCGATTTTTTCAAGAACATCACACGTCTCTCTTGCACATTTAAGAGCATTTTTTTTCTGAAAATTAGGGTATAATGCTACTTTCATCAGACTTCTCCTTTAGTTTACTGAATGAATTTTCCACAAGCTGTTTAAAGTCACGCACAACAGGCGTTGCCGAAATTTTCCGAAGATGTGCGAGATATTCGATGTTACCGCTTCCGCCTTTTATCGGCGAAAATGTATAGTCAACAGCAGTCAGACCGACAGAGTGTATAAAAGTGTCAATCTCCGTAATAACTCGCTCGTGGACTTTTCTGTCCTTTACTATGCCATGCTTGCCGATGTCCTTTCTGCCCGCCTCAAACTGCGGTTTTATAAGTACAACAGCCTCCGCACCGTCGGAAAGCAGTTCGGAAATTTTAGGAAGAATATTTTTCAGGGAAATAAAAGAAACATCTGCCGATATAAAGTCCGCCTTACCGCCGAGCGTTTCTGCCGTAACATTTCTTATATCGGTTTTTTCAAGACTGATAACCCGTCTGTCTCTGCGTAATTTTTCCGCCAGTTGATTTTGTCCCACATCAACCGCCCAGACTTTTTCCGCTCCTTTTTCAAGCATAAAATCAGTGAATCCACCTGTGGACGCACCTATATCAAGGCATATTTTTCCCGAAAAACTCAATCCGAAAACCTCATAAGCCTTTTTTATCTTCAAAGCTCCACGACCTACATAAATTTCACTTTCCGAGGACTCTATAATGTCTTTTTCGCTTACCTCTGCCGAAACTTTTTTTGCCGTCACGGAATTTACAGTTATACACCCCGATTTAATCATTTCTTTTGCACGTTCCCTGCTCCTCGCTATTCCACGTGCGACAAGTTCCGCATCAAGCCTTGCCATTTTCAATGCACCTCTTGCGGATATATTCCGCCATTTTTCCGCACGTCAAGCCGAGTTTTTCAAGCGACGACCCGACAGAAGCCTGCTTTACATATCCTCCGACAGCCACACGGCTGTAATGTCCCGAATAACTCCTCTCCGAAAGTCCGCAACCGATTTTCTCGGAAATACTCCCTGAACTTATGATTTCTTCAAAGAAAAATATATATTTATAGTCCTTTATTTCGGAAAATATATCACGGTTTACAGGATATATTTTAGTAAGTTTTAATAAATCACACTTTATATTTTCTCCGTTGAGTATATCCCTTGCCTTGTAAGCCTCATTGTATAGTCTGCCGTAAGCTATTATGAGAATATCGCTCCGACCGTCACGCATGAATATATATTCCGTGCTGAGATAGTTTCGGTTAAAATCAACTTCTTCCGCCCCTCTTGGATAGCGTATAGCAGTAAGCCCCTTATTTGTGTAGAGAGCCTTTCGCATACAGATTTTCATTTCCTCATACGACGACGGCGAGTAGATAACGGCATCGGGTATTGCCGAAAGCATAGGCACATCAAAAATTCCCTGATGAGTTTCACCGTCCTCGCCGACCACTCCTGCACGGTCTATGCCGAGTACAACGTGAAGTTTTCCTATAGAAACATCATGTATAAGCTGGTCGTATGAACGTTGCAGGAAACTCGAATAAACGGCAAAAACGGGAATAAATCCCATTGAAGCAAGTCCACCGCAGAACGTAACGGCGTGCTGTTCGGCTATTCCGACATCATAGAATCTTTCAGGAAAACGCCGACTGAAAAACTGTAAACCAGTGCCGTATTTCATGGCAGCTGTCACGGCACAAATCCTGTCATCTTTTTCCGCAAGCCTGACAAGTTCCCTTCCGAAAACCGTTGAATAACACTTATCCGCCGAAACTTCGGGATTACCCGTCAGAATATCAAATTTCGATATTCCGTGATACTCCCCCGGATTTTTTTCAGCCGGTTCATAGCCTTTTCCCTTTTTTGTTTTGATGTGGATAACAACGGGCTTGTGAATATTTTTCGCCCTCTTTATAACTCTCTCGAGTTCGGGAAGATTATGTCCGTTTACAGGTCCGAGATATTCAAATCCCATATTTTCAAACATGGTGCTTTGGTCTAAAATACGGTATTTTACGGCATCTTTTGTATTTTTAATGCTCCTCGCCACAGGTCTGCCAAGCACTGGAATAGAATTAAGTCTGTCCTCCACATTTCTTTTAGTTGAAATATACTGCTTCGAGTTGCTGAGGTCGGTAAGATATTTTGCGAGCGAGCCGACATTTTTTGAAATCGACATATCATTGTCGTTTACAATGACAATCATATTGCTGTTTTTGTCTTTTCCCGCATTGTTCATTGCCTCGTAGAACATTCCTCCCGTCATTGCCCCATCTCCGATAACTGCAACCGCATAGTTGTCTTTTCCCTGAAGTCTCATACCCTCGGCAATTCCGTACGCCACGGATACGGACGTACTGCTGTGACCGCTTATAAAAACATCATGTTCGGACTCTTCAGGCTTTGGAAATCCTGCTATTCCGTTTTCCTGACGGATTGTGGAAAACCTGTCGGCACGTCCTGTCAGAATCTTATGCACATAGGTCTGATGACCAACGTCCCAGACGATTTTGTCGGCAGGCGAGCTGAAATTTCTGTGAATGGCAACCGTCAGCTCCACAACGCCGAGATTTGAAGCAAGATGTCCGCCGTTGTTGGAAACTGTTGAAATAAGCATTTCTCTTATTTCGTCACAAAGCATTTCGCACTGCCTAAGTGAAAGCGTTTTAAGGTCAGAAGGAAGATTTAAATCCGCCAGCCTGATTTCCGTATCTGATTTTTCGTATTCATTCATTTTATATAATGCGGAAAATCTCCGCTACTCCTTTTCATTAATTTTTTCTTTTAAGCAACATTTCAGTAAGTCTGACAAGAAAATCACTGTGCGGAATTTTCAAAAGACATTCCAGTGCCTCAGCCGTCACGGAATCGGCTATCTGCTGTGCCTTTTCGACTCCGTAAAGCGTTACAAAAGTAGTTTTGTTTTCCTCCCTGTCACTGCCGACAGGCTTTCCGAGTTCCTCAGAATTTCCAATAACATCAAGAATATCATCAACAATCTGAAAAGCAAGACCGAGCCTGAAACCGTATTCCGAAGCGGTTTTTAAAATCTCGTCGTCAGCACCTGCACATATACAGCCCATAACGCATGACACGGCTATCAGCTGTCCTGTTTTGCAACGATACATATTTCGGAGATTTTTTTCATCAACATCGTTTCGGCGTTCATTCTCCATATCAATAACCTGTCCGCCTATCATGCCGTTTCTGCCGACAGCCTTCGCCAGTTCCGAAACTATGCGGACTTTCTGTCCGTCTGAAAGACAGACATCATCAGCTATAATCTCAAAAGGCAGTACCGAAAGTGCATCGCCTGCGAGAATCGCCATATCTTCACCGAAAGCCTTGTGGCATGACGGCTTTCCACGCCTGAAATCGTCGTTGTCCATTGACGGCAAATCGTCGTGAATCAAAGAAAAAGTATGTACCATTTCAATGGCACACGCCATAGATTTTGCCTTGTGCCAGTCACCGCCGAGTGCTTCGCAGAACGCATACACAAGCACGGGACGAATACGTTTTCCGCCAGCCGAAAGCGAATAATTCATAGCTTTAATTAAATTTTTCTGCGGTTTATTTTCAGCTGTCTGCACGTTGTAAGACGTGAGACTTTCTTACGTAAATTTTATATATTCATTAAATTTATTTTCAAAATCAGTCATGTTATTTTCCTTTATTTTTTAAATTCATTACTCTTTAAACAGCCATATATCGCAACACCGCTTGCATTGTCACATGAAAACTCAGGCTCGGCGAAATCCGCTTTTCCGAATCGGGAAATAATTTTTTCCCTGATAATCCTGTCCGCCATGACTCCGCCGACGAAAACAAGCGGTAAACTGCCGTAATTATCAACCGCCACAGCAGTCATTGAAATAACAGTTTCGGCGATAAAGTCAAGGCAGTATTTTGCCGTATCTTCGGGACTTTCGCCGTCGTCAATCATTTTCCGGCACTTGTTTTCAAGACCCGAAAGACAACAGTTACTGCCTTTCATAACAGCTTTTATCCTGAAATTTTTCCCTGATTTACAGGCGATTTTTTCAAGCTCCGCACCGCACGGGAATTTCAGTCCCAGCATAAGTCCCACACGGTCTATAACCTGTCCTGCCTTTAAATCAAGGGACGTGCCTGTTTCAGATATTTTTAAAATATTTTCGCTGTCTGGTTCGCAAAGCAGACAATCAGTCGTGCCACCGCTTGCATGAAAAGCTATGAATTTTTCATGAACAAGTCCGAGCCTGTCCGCCGAATAAAGCCCTGCGAGGATATGCCCCACCTGATGAGAAGTGGCGAAAAAAGGCACTTTTTCAATCGCCGAAACCGAACGAGCAAGCCCCTCACCGCAAAGAAAACACGGCATATAAGACCCCTCAATGTTTCGTGGGCGTACCGACGCAGATACCGCACCCAGCTTTTCGGAAAAATCAAAAGAATAAACACTTTCTATAATTTCAGGCAACTGTCTTGTGTGGTGAAAAACTGCGTCACTCTGTCTTAAACCCAGTTCGCCCTCACGTACGGGGAGCAGTTTTTTTGACTGAAAAATCCTGTTTTCCTCACTCCTGTACACCGCCACGGACGTAGTGTAATTGCTTGTATCGATTCCGAGAAAATCAGGCATTTTCCGCCTCTTTCCTGCCGAGGTCTCTTGAAAAACTTCCCAGAACGCCGTTTATAAAAGAAATATCCTCAGCATAAGTATAGACTTCCGCAAGCCTTACCGCCTCGCTTATCGCAACATTAACGGGCGTTCTGTCGTCATGCAGTGCCTCGTAGATTGCAATGCGGAGTATGGCGAGATTAACCTTTGAAATCCTCGAAATACTTCTTGACTTGCTGTAGCCGGAAATAATTCCGTCAATTTCCTCACTGTGAGAAATAGTTCCCTCAACAATTTTTTTCACGTCATCGTCAACAGTTATCTCGTCAACCTCTTCCGCCGTCTCATAGAGTTCCTCTATATCGTCGCCACGGATACTCTGTTCAAATATAAGTTTAAAAGCGTTATCTCTTATTTCACGTCTTGTCATTTAAAATTCTCCTTTATTCAAAAACTGCTCCGTTTACCGTTACATTCACTTTTGCAACCGTAAGACCTGTCATATTCTGCACGTTTTCTTTCACGGCATTCTGCACATTTTCTGCAATATTCCGCACTTTTTCTGTGCCTTTCACCTTTATCCTCACATCTATTGAAGCAACATCTCCGACCATGCCGACAGTTATCGGCGGATTACGGCTTATTTTACTCAGCCTGTTTATCTCGCCGTCAAGACCCGCAACGCCTTTAACGTCGAGCGTGGCAAGTCTTGTGACGGTGATTATAACATCATCTGAAACTTTCAGCCTGCTGTTTAAATTTTCCTTAACGACCTCCATTTTTTACCTCCGTTCATATAAGTATCTTTTTTAACTTTTAAGTCTGTCACGCCTTACTATATATTATACCAAAAAATTTCAGTTTGTACAACTACTTTACTTCAAAAATTCTGATATTTTCTGCCGGAACATCTGTTTCGTCAAGAATTATTTCCTTTACGGAAGCAACCTGTGCCTTGTCGAGACCCTCGGTCTTGATTACGACCTTTGCCGTTTCGCCGTCAAGATAAGCCACGCAGTCCTCAAAACCTTGTGCCTTTACAAGCGATTCTATCGTTCCTTCCGACTCTATCAGCTTTGAGACCTCGACGGCATCAAGTGCATTCATTACCATTTCATCTTCCGTAACATCTCCACCGCCGATTATTGACTGCAAAGTCTGCACTGCTGTGTCTCTGTTATTCATTTTGTCAAGTCTCGCCTGTGCGAAATAGTCCGAGCCTGTAAACTCCGCCGTGTCACTATTTGCATTCACAAACTCCGTTTCTCCGTAACTGACTGTGTCGTTTTCTGCCGTAACAGTCTTTGTATCGGGTTCGTTTGTAAGTTTCGGTGCTGTGGCATAGTTTATGTACACCGCTATTGCAAGCATAAGTGTAAGACAGGTCATTATTATCTGTTTCTTGCCGATTATTATTGATGGCTTTTTCATAGTTTTTCTCCTTTACTGTTTCAGTTTTGTAACATATACTTTCCCTGTAGGGATTCCCAGTGCAGTAGATACCGCCTTGTAAATCTGCTCCTGTACTGACGGGCTGTCGTAGCCACTGCACGCAACGACCGCACCCGTTATGGCTGGTGGCTGTACTGTCTCGACAAGTGCCGACTTCTCGCTTCCTCCGCCAATCATCACATATTTCCGCTCCTCCTCCGTCTTGTTTTCGGCTGTACTTTTTTTCCCCTCCGTCGCATAGATAAATCTTTCGTCGGTTGCAACAGTAAGGTAAACCCTCACATCGCCCGCACCGTCTATGCTTTCAAGAAAATTTTCAAGCCTTTTTTCCGTCTCCGCCCTGTAGTTTTCAGAATTTATATTTTCTGTAACTCTGTTGTGTTCCTCACTGTCCGTACTTTTCTTTTCAGGGACAACCGCTGAAAGCATTATAAGCAGAAGTCCGACCGTTCCCAGAGCGGTAACCAGAACAAGCAGGCGTTTGTCTTTCGGAAGATTACGGAATTTCTCAGCTATCCCCATTGATTACCTCCGTGCCGTCGCCGAGACTGCTTTTTATTATTTCCTCCGCTCTTCCGAAATTATCCGCACTGATTGTCACCCTACTAATAAATATGCTGTTATCCTCTGAAATATTAACTTCCGTTTCAATTTTACCGCACTTTATCCCCTCCGCCGTAATCTGTTCGGCAAGCACCCGTGAAATATTTTCAGCCGTCTGTTGTCTCATTTCCTCGGCATAAAGCTCTTGCGAGATATTGTATTCCGAACTGTCAAAATGAGGCAGTTCAGGCATTTCAAACGAAATACCGCCCTTTGTGAATGAAGCAGTCAGGACAGTAATAATAGTTAGGTTAAGCAGAAATTTCATCTGATTTTTCAGTTTAGTTCCTGCCACCGCACTTTCAATCATACACACGCCTGCCGAGACGATACACACCGCCATGACTGCATTTCTGAAATCTTCCATTTTTTCCTCCTATGTCATACATTTCATCAATATTCCCGTACAGAGAATGAAAATCACCGAATAACAGGCAAGCACGCTTTGTGCTATGGCAAGTCCGCCGTCTATTCCCTTCATCAGTTTCACGAGTGTTCCGGCTGAAAAAAGCTCCGCAAGGGCTGTGCCTGTCCACATGACAGCACGGAATATCAGAATTTCCAGAACAGGCGGAAGCATTATTAAAATTATTGCAACAACTCCTGCCGTTCCGATAGTTCCCTGAATTACGTCAAAACTGCTTTTTACCGTTGCATATGCGTCTGAAACCGCACCCCCTACAACAGGAACTGCCCCCGAAATAAGAAAACGTGCCGTTTTTGTTGCCACCCCGTCAGCTTTTCCGCCGAGAGTGCATTTCATCGAGACAAAACCCGTGAAAAGAGTCATGGCGACAGTCATACTCCATGTTATAACTTTTCTGAGAAGTCCGACTATACTTTCAAGTGAAACACTGGGAAAAACGCTTCCCGACACCGCCAGCACGGCAGTAACGCTGAGAACAGGCACGAGGAAGTGTTCAGACAGTTCAACAATGAGTTCCGAAGCCCCGAGAACGAGCATATTGTATATGCCGGCAGTCGTTATACCGCCCGTTGCAATCGTCACCGCCGTGAAAACAGGAACGAATATAACAATAAACCCTCCGCCACGCTCCATCGCCGAAAGTGCATCGCCGTAAACCGCCAGAAGCTGTGGCATTATGACTGTCACCGCCGTTATAACGCAAATCATATTATAAAGCCCTGAGGAAGTCTCCGAAAAAATACTTTCCCCCGCACTTTTCGTAACCGCCGTGAAAAGTACCACTATAATTAATGTGCGGAAAACTTTCAGAGGGGCGGAAAGGCGTGCCATGACGGAATTTTTCACCATTTGAGCCAGTCCGCCAAGCGACAGACCACTCATTTCCTCATAGCTGTAGCCGATGTCATAGTCAGACAGTATGTCATCAATCTGCTGACCTATTTCCGACTCGCTGACCGTGCCGTCAACCGCCGAAACAAACAACGGACAGCTTATAATCAGCATTATAGCCGATAAAACAAATATAAATACTATTCTTTTCATATAATTTCATTTATTTTTTCGAGAAGTGCCTTGAGGACAGGCAGACTCATGAATATGATAGCTCCACGTCCCCACATCTCCGCAGTCGAGGCAATGGCGTTTTCTCCGCTGTCACGGCATATTTCGCACGTTATCTGCGTTATGAAACAGATTGCCGTTGCCTTGAAAATCAGCGAAATATAGCTGTCTGATATTCCTGCCTGTGAAAATATCTCTCCTACCTGAATTATCAGAGGTTCGAGAAAAGCCATGAACGCCACCACAACCGCCGTACAAGCTCCGAGTGCTACCATAAGTGACTGCTCGTGGCAGTGCTGACGGAGAAGAACCGCAAGAACTGCCGAAATCACGCAGAAAACCGCTACCGAAAAACAGCTTTCTACCATAACCCGAATACCGTTTTTACTTTTTCAAACAGGTCGCCGATTTCGTCCACAATCACAAGTAACACCACAATCAGCCCTGCCAGTGTGGTCATCATTGCCTGTTCTTCACGCTCCGCACGTTTCAGCACGAGGTTAAGCACTGCAATTATTATCCCTGTTCCTGCGATTTTGAAAATCAAATCAATGTCCATTGCCAACACCCTTTCGTGCTAAATTACCAGTATTCCGACCATTACCCCGAAAAGCATTCCCACGCTCCGATAGAGTTTTCCTTTCTGTAAATATATCTGACACCGCTTTTTTTCCAGTATTTCAGCGGATTCCGCAAGCGTGCCGATAGAATCCGTCTGCCCCTCTATGTCACTGCGACCGAGCATTTCCCCGAAATCGCACAAAATTCTCTTCTCCTCACGGGGAATATTTTTCTGCGAATTTACGGCGTTTTTCCATATTTCATGAAAATCATCTCCCTGCATATAACTTTCAGGAATTTCCTGCAAAAAAGTTAATTTATTCAACTGTAAGTTTTCACGCAGTTCCGCACATAGCGTGTAAACGTCCACCGCCCGACAACGTATAAGCATTGCCGAAGTCATAAGGATTTCCCTGATATTACGACATATCTCAAGCTCGGACTTTAATTTTTCCGAAAAAGCCAGTCCGGTAACCGCACCCGCAACCGCAAAAATCACTGCCGAAAAAATTCTAAAAAGCATTTCCAATCCTCCGTATTTCACGGATTTTACCAGGGAAATCGCTTCCCTCCAGAAAAACAGCGTACTCAAAAACTTTTGACTCAATCAATGGTTTAATGTTTTTACATTTCATAAGTCCGCTGAAATTCTCCGCATGAACGGTTGCAACAAATCTGACACCGCTTCCCCATGCCTACGCAATCTCCTGTGAATCGGCAATTTACGATATTTCATCACAAAAAATCAAATCAGGTGAAAGAGTACGAACAGCCGATATAATCCCAGCCGA
>CAMWQJ010000016.1 GCA_947176415.1 uncultured Ruminococcus sp.
ACTATTGGTAAATCAAGCTTTATTTTGATATTTTTCATCGGTACAGTCCACTAGACACTATTACTACGGAATTTGCAGATAAATACTTTTTGGTCGATTCTGCAAAAGAAAGTCGATATACTCGTCGCTATTGCAAAGTGATCAAAGAATGCATAAGCGGAAAATTTGTATGTTCGGCTATATTATTATGTTTCAGTGGATATATATTTTAACAATTAATGTTTTATATTATTTTAATAAATAATTGATAACTCCATTAATGTACATATCAAATTGCTAAATCATTGAAAAATTCTCAAAATAAGTGAAATATGGCAACTTTTCATAAAATTTATAGTTATTCTCCAATTTTTCTGCGAGCTGTTGCTAACGATACTTCAATAACGACATTTATTCAACATATCCTTAATTTTTTGCTTTACTCCCATTTCCATCACCCATCTCTATTATACTCCATTTTCTTGATAATTACAATAGAGGACGGTATAGTCACATTAAATGTCCTGATTACGTTCTTTCTCTGTAATAGATTACAAATCAGTTACAATAACTGCTGTCTTAGGAAAGGAGAATTTTTCATGCGGAAGCCCTGTGACTTTAAATGTTTGTCTTGACAAAAACTGTATATAATAGTATAATGTAAAATGACAAGATAAGAATAATAATTGATAGGAGTGTTAAGGCAATGAAATATAACAGAACGGAAATTTATGGAAATATCGGATTCACTTCCGTTATTGACGAAAAATTCAAAACCGCAAGTCTCAGGGTGAGATTCCTTACAAAACTTTCGCCCGATACAGCGTCGGCTAATCTTGTCGGAGTTGATACGGCGACCTATTCAAACGGCAATATAAGGACTTTTGCGGAATTTAACGAAAAAATAACGTCTCTTTACGGTGCTTCCGTAAACTCGTTTTCAAGCAAAATGGGCGATATTCAGATTATCGGCATAGTTTCTTCATGGCTTCTGAATAAATATGCCATTGACGGCGAGGACATAGAAGGTGAAATGCTTTCGATTGTAAGGGACTGTATTTTTAATCCGAATGCCGATAACGGAAAATTTGACGGAGAGACTTTTTCGATAGCAAGAAAAGAACTTATCGACCGCATAGATTCGGATATAAACAACAAAAGAAGCTATGCAATAGACAAAGCTATAGAAATAGCTTTCAGGGGCGAGCCGGCACAGTGCAAGAGTTACGGCACGAGAGAATCGGCAGAGGCTGTTACGGCTGAATCGGCTTATACGGCTTATATTAATCTCCTGAAAAACGCCGTTATCGAGATAGACTATGTAGCACCCGAAGAGAATAATGCCGTTCTTGAGATGTTCAGGGAGAATTTTTCAGCTGTTGAACGCAATGCGGAGGAAGTTTCCTACAGGAATCCAAGTCCCATCAAGGCAGAGACGCTGACCGAAACGGAAGAATTTGACGTAAGACAGTGCAAAATGGTTATGACTTTCAAGACAGATTGTCAGGACAAGTATTCTCTTAAAATGCTAAACATGATTTTAGGTGAAACGCCTGTATCAAAGCTGTTCATGAACGTCAGGGAAAAAATGAGCCTTTGTTATTACTGTGCAAGCAGAATCATTGCAACAAAGGGTGCAATGATGATAGACGTTGGCGTTGAAAAGAAGAATATCGAAAAAACAAAAGCCGAAATTCTGCATCAGCTTGATGAGATAAAGAACGGCAATATAACTGATGAGGAAATGGCGAGTGCATTGCTTTCGATTGACAATTCACTTACTGCAACAGGCGACACACCGTCTTCTTATTCGGCATGGTTCTTTGACTGTCACTGCGAGGGTAAAACCGAAACGCCGTCGGAGAGATTTGCAAAATATTGCAGTCTCACAAAGAAAGATATTATAAAAACGGCGAAGTCATTCAGTCTTGACAGCATATATATAATGTATAATAAGGAGGAGCAGACAAAATGAAGAAAGATATTCTCAGAAGTCAGCGTACAGGCGACAGTTGCATTCATGTAAAGCACGACAGCGGACTTGACATATATATCTGCGAAATGAAAGGTTTCAGCACTACAGAGGCACTTTTTGGTACAAAATACGGCTCAGTAAATACCATGTTTAAAATGCGAGATGACAAGGAGTACACAACCGTTCCCGAGGGTATAGCACACTTCCTTGAACACAAGCTGTTTGAAAATGAAGACTGTGATGTTTTTGAACTCTATGCAAAGACGGGTGCAAACGGCAATGCGTACACGTCTTTTGACAGAACGTGTTACCTTTTCAGTTGCTCGAAGAATTATCAAGAGTCGTTGAAAATTCTGCTTGACTTTGTGCAGAAACCCTATTTTACTAAAGAAAACGTTGACAAGGAGCAGGGGATTATCGGACAGGAAATACAGATGACAAATGACAATCCCGAATGGAGAGTGCTTTTTAATATGCTCCGCTGTATGTACCACAATCACCCCGTAAAGATTGATATTGCGGGAACGGTTGAGAGTATAGCACAGATAGATGCGGACTTGCTTTACAAGTGCTATAATACTTTCTATAATCTTAACAATATGGTGCTTGCCATAGCAGGAAATATAAATGCTGATGAAGTTCTTGACATATGCGACGAGTATCTTAAACCATGCGAGGACAAGGGACTTGAAACTGTTTTTCCCGAAGAGCCTGACGGAATAGTCAAAACTGAAATTTACGAAAAACAGCCTGTAGGAACGCCGATATTCAATATAGGTTACAAGTGCATGGCTTGCGACGGCAGGGAACGACTTACAAAAAGCATTGCACTTGGAATTGCTTCCGGTCTTATCACAGACCCCTCGTCTGATATGTATCAGAGACTGTTAAAAGAGGGCGTTATAAATTCCACGTTCTGTTCGGAGGTATTCAACGGCGACGGTTATTTTTCCGTTATTTTTTCGGGAGAATCAGAACAGCCCGAAAAAGTGCGTGATTCGATAATCGGAGAAGTTAAGAGAATGGCAGAGGAGGGAATAGCGGAAAAAGATTTCCAGAGGGCTAAAAAAGTCATGTACGGCGAGATAGTAAGGGGAATGAATAACGTCGGTGCTGTTGCAGGCATGATGATTAGTGCCTATATGTCCGAAACACAGCCGTATGATATTGTGGACGTTGTTTCGGAAATGACGAGCGGAAAGGTTATTGAGTATATCCGCAGTGACCTGAAGTCCGACAGGCTCGTTATGTCTGTTGTGGAGGACGGAGAAAATGCTTGACGCTCCGTCGATAACAGACCCATTTGAAATACAGTTTCCAGAACTTGGCTGGACTTTTCACATAAATCCGACGGCTTTTACAGTGTTCGGCATTGACATACAGTGGTACGGGCTGATTATAACTTTCGGTCTCGTGCTTGCAATGGTTTATGTAATGCCGAGAATGAAGAAATTCGGGATAGATTCGGAAAGTGCGATTGATGCGATAATATGCGGAGTTCTCGGCGGAATAGTCGGGGCAAGGGCTTATTACGTAATTCTTAGGTGGGACAGCTATAAAGGCGATTTGATGTCAATTATAAATACACGCAACGGCGGACTTGCCATATATGGCGGACTTATCGGTGCAATTTCTGTCGGACTGATAGCCTGCAAAGTCCGCAGGATAAAATTTCTGCCCATGCTCGACATATGCTCGCTCGGATTTCTTATCGGTCAGGGTATCGGACGATGGGGGAATTTCGTCAATCAGGAGGCATTCGGCACGAATACGGACAATATTCTGGGCATGACAGGCGGTGAAATTCGGCGTACTATACTAGAGAGCAGTTCCCTGTGTGAAACTATGGACTATCTCAAACCCGTTCACCCTTGTTTCCTGTATGAATCGGTGTGGTGTCTGCTCGGATTTCTGCTTATTTCGCTTTACTCAAAACGCCGTAAGTATGACGGACAGATATTACTCATGTACATGGCTTGGTACGGTGCGGAAAGATTTGTTGTTGAGGGTCTCCGCACAGACAGTCTCATGAGTGGAAATATAAGATTCTCGCAGATGTTGTCACTTGTAATATGCGTTGTTTCGGTTATTGTGCAGACTGTTATGTTTTTCTCAGTAAGACGGAATCCCGAAAAATACACGCTTTACTGCAATACGGAAGAGTGCATGGCGTGGCTTGACGAGCTTAAACGCAGACGGACAGCTGAGACAGAGACGGAAGAAGAATACAAATCAATAACAGATGATGACAATATTACATCATCGGAAGAAAATCAGGAGGAGAAATAAAATGGCACAGATTATCAACGGAAAAGAAGTTTCGGCAACCGTGAAAAGAGAAGTTGCCGAAGATACGGCACGTCTCAGGGAAGAAAAAGGACTCAAAGTAGGTCTCGCTGTTGTTATCGTGGGAAATAATCCTGCGTCAAGAGTTTATGTAAACAACAAGAAAAAGGCTTGCGAGGAAGTCGGCTTCCAGTCGTTTGAATATGCACTCGATGAAAACACAACACAGGAACAGCTTCTCGACCTTGTGGACGTTCTTAACCGTGACGACAGGGTAAACGGCATACTTGTGCAGTTGCCGTTGCCGAAACACATAGACGAAACAGCAGTTATCAACGCTATTTCTCCGGAAAAGGACGTTGACGCATTCCACCCTGTAAATGTAGGACGCATAATGATTGGAAATTATTCTTTCCTTCCATGCACACCGGCGGGCGTTATGCGACTTATCGAAAGTACTTGCACGGATATTACGGGCAAGCAGTGTGTTGTAATCGGCAGGAGCAATATAGTAGGAAAGCCACAGGCTATGCTTCTGCTACAGAAAAACGGCACAGTTACAATATGCCATTCAAAGACAAAGAATCTCAAGGAAATATGTCTAAGTGCGGATATACTTGTTGTTGCTATAGGACGTGCAAAATTCATAACAGGCGATATGGTTAAGGAGGGTGCAGTTGTTATTGACGTGGGCATGAACCGTGACGAAAACGGAAAACTCTGCGGTGATGTTGACTTTGAATCGGCTGAAAAGAAAGCCTCCTACATAACCCCTGTCCCTGGCGGTGTAGGTCCTATGACAATTTCAATGCTTATGAAAAACACTCTCACGGCTTCCAAACAGCAGGCAGGCATTGAATAAATATCTTGATTTTATAACCTGTCGTTCTTTACGGCAGGTTGTTTTTGACTCTGTTTCCTGTATATTCATGTCTAATTATTACAAATCGGTACAAAATCCGAAAATTGTTGACTTTTTCTGAAATAACGTGTAGAATATTATTATAAAGATTATAATGAAAAAAAGCAAAGGGTGGTAAAATGGTTTTCAGCAGTCTGGAATTTCTGTTTATATTCCTTCCTGTATTTTTGTTGTTTTACGGATTCGCTCCGCCTAAATACAAGAATACAGTTATTTTTGTGTGCAGTGTCGTATTTTATGGAATGGGTGTAAAGAGTCCTGTATATATAATACTCTTTCTGCTGACAGTTCTTTTTAATTTTATTGTTGCACAGTTCATAGAGGCTTACCCGAAAAAAAAGCGGTTATGGCTTGTAATCGGTATAATATTTAACTTCTGGTGGCTGCTTTTTTTCAAGTATACGGGATTCGCTTTCGGAAATCTCAACGCACTTCTTCATTCAAAGTTGCCTGTTAAGGATATAATACTTCCCATAGGAATAAGTTTTTATACTTTTCAGAATGTTTCATATATTATTGATGTATACATGGGAAAGGCCGATGCCGAAAAAAACGTTATAAATTACGGAGCATATATAAGTATGTTTCCGCAACTTATCGCAGGACCTATCGTTACATATCAGACGGTAGCCAAACAGCTTGAAGAACGCCGTCATCATATTCTGAAAGTCGAGGACGGACTTAAAACTTTTACTATCGGTCTCGGCTATAAAGTTCTTATCGCAAATCAGCTTTCAGGACTGTGGAACGATATTTCCATGATTGGATATGAGAGTATTTCCGCACCGCTTGCATGGCTGGGCATTATTGCATATTCATTCCAGCTTTATTTTGATTTCTGCGGTTATTCGTTAATGGCTGTCGGTCTCGGAAAACTCATGGGCTTTGATTTGCCAAGAAACTTTGACTATCCGTATCTGTCGCTTACCATGACTGAATTCTGGAGACGCTGGCACATAACTCTCGGCTCGTGGTTCAGGGAATACATATACATTCCGCTAGGCGGAAACCGCAAAGGCGTGCCGAGAATGATACTAAATACCCTTGCCGTATGGCTTTTTACAGGTCTGTGGCACGGTGCAAGCTGGAATTTCGTTCTGTGGGGACTGGTGCTGTTTATCCTTATAATAACCGAAAAATTCCTTACGGGCAAATATTTAAACAAATATAAACCCATCGGTCACTGCTATATGATTCTTATTATACCGATAACATGGCTTATATTTGCCGTTACTGATTTTCATGAACTCGGCATATATTTTAAAAGGCTTTTTCCATTCATTCCGCAGGAAAAGGGAAATATACTTGACGGAGACTATATAAAATACCTGAAAATATACTGGAAATTCTTTCTCGCAGGTATAATATTTACGCTGAGATTTCCGCAGAAACTCTATGAAAAATACAAGAAAACACCGCTGTGTGCGATTCTTCTGCTCGCTGTTTTCTGGGGAGCTGTCTACTGTATGTACAAGGGTATGAGCGACCCGTTTATGTATTTCAGATTCTGATTGCAAGGGAGATAAAAAATGAATAAATTCAAACAATGTTTATATACTGTTCTGTTGCTTGTTACGTGCCTTGTTGCCTCGCCTCTTATTTTCCGTCAGATTTGGAAAAGCAGTAGGGACGTTGAGCCGGCATCAGCAAAAAAACCACCTGTTATTGACTTGAAAAAAAACGATAATGAGGAAGAAACTACTACAGAAATGCCCGAAACTGAGATTTTAACGGAGACGGTTACGGAGATTGCTACAGAAGAAGTTACAACCGAACCTCCCCCGCCCGATTTTGTTGAAAGCGACCCGTCTTATTTTGATGACGCACTTTTTATAGGCGACTCACGTACAGTTGGCATACGTGATTACGGCACGCTCCCGAATGCAAGCTATTTTTGTAGCGTGGGACTTGCCACATACAAGCTCGAATATGAATACGACGAAAGCGGTATAACTGTCTATGACAAACTTAATTCCAACCAGTACGGAAAAGTATATATAATGCTCGGCATAAATGAACTCGGAAACGATTTTCAGTATACGTCCGAACTTTACAGGAATTTTATTGAATACGTAAAGCAGTCACAACCGAATGCAATTATATATATACTCGCAAATCTTCATGTTTCGCAGTACAGAGAAACGGAGGGGGATTTGGTAAATAATACAGCTATAAATGCCGTAAACGAGTCAACAGCACAGCTTGCCGACGGTAAGACTGTCTTTTATCTCGACGTTAATCAGATATTTGATGACGCTTCAACCGGAAGTCTCATGGCTGAATGCACAAGCGACGGCGTACACGTTCTTGCAAAATATTATGAAACATGGTGTCAGTGGCTCTGCATGAATACAATACCCGTTTTCAATCCTGACAGCGAAATCACAACAGACGAAATTATTCCCGAAACTTCGGATATACCCGTCGGCGATACGCAGAACTATGATTATATTCCGGAGGGAGAATTAAATTATTGACAATCATATTTATTTATGGTAGAATTTTTATATAATATTAATGAAAGGAGAATGATATATTATGAATAATTATTCTTCCTTTTCCCATACCAATATAGGCGCGTTTCATGTAGAAAAAGGCATAGTCTGTCAGGATTATTCAATGGCGGTAAGTAATGAAAAATACTCGTTTGTTTCTGTGGCGGACGGTCACGGAAGTCCGCAGTATATCCGCACGGACAAGGGAGCGAAGTTTGCAATCGAGTCGGCTTTGCGGTGTACGGAAGAAATCATGGATATTCTCGACGGCGAAGAATCTATCCTCCGCAACGAATACAAGAGAAATAAGATTTTTGCACTGCTCTGGCGGAATATCGTCTCACTCTGGTATGACAAAATAGCAGATGATTATATAAGCAATCCGTTTACCGCTGAAGAACTGGACAGACTTTCGGGTGAACTCGCCTGTTATCGTCCTTATTATGAGGACGGGAATTTTCTTATGGCTTATGGCACAACCCTTGAATTTTTCGTTGTGTGCCGTGAATTTGCTTTTGGTATGCAGATTGGCGACGGCAAGTGCGTTATCGTTGCCGAAGACGGCTCGGCTTATTCGCCCATACCCGACGACCCTTTCTGCCAAGGAAATTTCACATCTTCCATGTGTCAGGATAATGTAAACAACCTTGCGAGATTCTGCTATTTTGAAAAAGACTCCGTTCCGCCTGCCGTATTTCTCGGCACAGACGGAATAGACAAATCATGCTGGAGTGACGAACAGCTCTATGATTTATACAGGGAAATAGCCATAAGATTTGCGGAAACGGGATTTGAGGAAACCAAAGAATATATTATAAAAATACTTCCCGAGATTACTTCAAACGGAAGCGGAGACGATGTTTCGTGTGCCTGTATAGTCAATATCGGTCAGCTTATAAAGTGCGTTGAGGAGCTGAAAAATGCTTCCGAGGAAGATACACTTAATGACAGGTATGACGTAAAGGTCAGCACGGAGGACATAAAAGGGCTTATTTCGGTACTTATTGAGGACACAATATCTTCATGGGAAGAGCCTGATATATATGCGATTTCGCTTTTTGTCTATGATGATGAAGATAATCCCTGTAAGCCTACTGTTATACTGGGATATAATACGGAATCTGAGTACGAAAACAGCATTTCTCTTGCCGACAACAAACAGGACGCTCGCTGGAATTACATTTACTGGTTGCAAAATGATGAACTTATTTTCGGCACTGACGATACGGCGAGGATTGTAAGGCAGTGGATTATAAGCACAGGTCATCACTATGATGAGAATGCAGACAGTTCCGACAGTGAAAAGTATGCAGAAATTACAAAGGATTTTACCGAACTTCTCGCCGATATAGTTCAGCATCTGCATTCTTCGGGATTTATAAAGAAAACTTTCGGCAGGGATATTCCCATGCTTATTCATGGTCTGGATTATAATTCCGATACGGCTGAAATAAATCTCCTCGCAAACTGCACCGACTCGGTAAGGGAATTTGTCAGATTTTGCAGAAAAAATTAATAATTATTATGATTCGGGTATGCGAAATTTTTTCAGTTATTCAGATAAATTTCACACAATTTACATATCTGCGGGATATAATACAATCATAGAAAGAAAAACAAAAGAAAATCAACAACGGAATTGGGAACAGAAAAGGTGATTATATGAGTGATTTTATGAACCGTATTTTTACAACTGCTATGGCTTTTGCCGTTATGGCAACAGCGTGCAGTGAGAAAAAAAATTCAACTGATTCCGCAAGAACAGCAAACGAGGAAGTAACTACAGTTTCAACGGAAGATGACGGAACGGCAGAAACAGCCGAAAACCCGACGGAAAAAAATCCGACTGCGGAGTCTTTGTCCGTAAAGAAAACATCGGAAAGTGAGTTTTTTTCGGACAGAGACCTTAATCCCAAATATGACGGCGTAACGGCGGAAATCAGTCTTAACAGCGATTCGGCGAGCATAAGCGGAAGCGGTGCAACGGCGGAAAATTCCT
This sequence comes from uncultured Ruminococcus sp., assembly GCA_947176415.1. Taxonomy (GTDB): domain Bacteria; phylum Bacillota; class Clostridia; order Oscillospirales; family Ruminococcaceae; genus Ruminococcus. The sequence continues at coordinate 9,657 of CAMWQJ010000016.1, forward strand.
GCGTTACGATAACTCAGGAGGGAATCTATCGGATAAGCGGTACTCTTGACAACGGACAGATTGTTGTTGATGCGGACAAGGCAAAAGTACAGCTTGTGCTTGATAATGCTACTATAAACAGCAACAGTTCTTCGGCTATAAATATAATCAGTGCCGACAAGACTTTTATAACGCTCGCCGACGGAAGCAAAAACACTCTTTCCGACGGTTTGGAAAATGATGAAAACAATACACAAGACGCTGTAATATTCAGCAAGGACAGCCTTACGTTAAACGGCAACGGCGAACTTATTATATCCGCAAGCTACAATGACGGCATTCATTCAAAAGACGACATCGTAATAACAGGCGGTAATATTACGGTCGACACGGCTGGCAACGCTATAAAAGGCAAGGACTATGTGGCTGTTTCGGACGGCGTTCTTAATCTCACGGCAGGGAAAAACGGTATAAAATCCACAAATATTGAGGATTCCTCGCTTGGTTTTATTTATGCGGAGGGCGGTGTTTTCAATATCACGTCGGACGGTGACTGCATTCAGTCACAGACGTATTTTACTGCCAACGGCGGTGAATTTAACCTCGTTTCAGGTGGAGGAAGTGCAAACTCCACAAAAACTCACAGCGACGATTTCAAGGGTTTCGGCAAGGGCTTCGACAGGGATTTTGAAAAGGATTTTGGCGGAGATTTTGACTTTAAAAACCGTCCCGAAATGCCTGATGATTTCAGCGAAATTCCGCCAATGCAGAACGAAAAATTCAATCCTGACAACGTCATGCAGACAGCTTTAAGTGAAACAACCGAAACAGAAAGTACATCGGAAAAAGCAAGCACAAAGGGCATAAAAGCCGATACGGAAATAAATATTTTCGGCGGTACTTTTGACATGGATTCCGCAGACGATGCAATCCACAGCAATAAAGATGTCAATATATCAGGCGGTATAATTGGCATAAGTGCGGGCGGAAAAGGTATTCACGCCAATTCAGCCATAGATATAAACGGCGGTGCTGTCAATATTGAGGAATGCTATGAGGGGCTTGAGGCTTCTGTTATCAGCGTTAATGACGGTACGGTTGAAGTAAATTCGTCCGACGATGGCTTCAATGCAAGCGACGGTGTAACTTCTCAGTCAGGTATGGGCGTTTATTCCGAAAGTCTCTCAGTAAATATAAACGGCGGTACGGTTTATGTTAATGCATCAGGTGACGGTCTCGATTCAAACGGCGATATCTATATAAACGGTGGAACTGTTATTATTGACGGCTGTGAAAATGGCGGAAACGGTTCACTTGACAGCAACGGCGAAATAGTCGTGACAGGCGGAAAACTTGTTGCGGTGGGTATGTCGGGAATGGCTGAATCACCCTCCGAAAATTCAACACAGTACAGTGTTTCGGCAACTTTTGACGAAACATTCAGCAGTAACACTACAGTTACGCTTACTGATAGTTCCGGTAAAGAAATAATCAGCTTTCTTACAAAGAAAAGCTTTGATAATATAATTATAAGTACGCCTGATATTTTACAGGGCGAAACTTATACCCTGTATACAGGCGGTACATCTTCAGAATCAGAATACCACGGTCTTTATGAAAACGGTGGTTACAACAATGACGGCACGGAGTCGGGAAGTTTCACGGCTGAAAGTGTTATATCATTTGTCGGTAAACAGTCGGCTATGGGCGGTGGATTCAGCGGAAGAATGCACGGCGGTATGAACAGGGACGGAGATTTTGATTTCTCCGAGCGTCCTGAAATGCATGACAGACATGAAAAGCATTTTAATCAGGACAATAATGATAATGCTGTCTTCTAATTTCATATAAACCACCCTATAAACAGTGAGAGCCGGAGTAAAATCCGACTCTCATTGTTTTTTAATTTATCAGCATATTCTTTTCAAGAAAATCAATAGAAAAATTTTCAAGTTCGTGTGAAAGCATTCCGCCTGCATAGTAACAGTCTGTAACGGCGGAATACTCTATTTTATGCGGAAAACCAAGCATTTCAGCCATATACTCTTTATAGTAAAGAAATTCCGTTGCAGACTCATAACAGCCTTTTATGTACTCTTTGGCGGAAACATAATAAAGAAAATCTTCATTTATTTCCGAAAATCCTGCATAATGTAGCAAATTGAGTTCATTAATGATTTTTTCAAACATAACAACAGAATTTTCAGGATAACACTCCCTGCTGAAATTTTCCAGTGACGGAGATTTATAACCAGAATCAAGCATATTTTCCACCCACCCCGAAAGATACAGATAATTGACACGCTTGTTGAAATGTTTTCTGTTATAGATATAATTTTCAATAAGATAACTTAATAAATACATATTACCCTCCTTTGTGTTTCAGGGACTGCAAATATTTGTTTGTACTTCCGTCATAACCGCATTTTATACACCTTCCGTCTCTGAAAGTGTGTCCGCAAGCCGTATAACCATATAATATACTGGCACACTCCGCACAAAGACCTCTCATAGCCGATTTTATAAATAAACTTCCGCATTCTTCACATACAGTAATATCATTCGGCTCTGCTGTTTTAACATATTCTTCTTTTGTCATAATATTATCCTTATATATCAATTTACTTTAATAATATTTTATCATATCATAGTAAAAAAGTCAACAAAAAAGACCGCCTAAACGGTCTTTTTTATTATTCGCTCTTTAAAGTTATTTCTATTTTATAGACATGGTTTATCTGCATAGGATAAGTTTCGGCTATATCTCCGTCAAAAGTTATTTTAACCTCGTCCCCGATACTCAGATTTTCAGCATCTTCCGAGTCGGAAACATCTTTCAGTGATATAACATATTCGCTTTCCGTATTAAGTTCACGGCAAAGTATGCTACCGTCATTTATTTTAAGAACTTCACAGCCGATAACCGCCTGCCCGTTCTCCTGCTCCTTAGCGGTAATATTTTTGTCTTTTATTTCCTCTGTTTCAGGTTCAGTTGTTTCTTCTTCTGTTTCAGATTCAATTATTTCTTCCTCTGTATCAGGTTCAGTTACTTCTTCCGTTTCAGGTTCAGTTACTTCTTCCGTTTCAGGTTCAGTTACTTCTTCCGTTTCAGGCTCGATATATTCAAAAGTCGAGGCGTTCTCAAAATAAATTCTTTGTACCTCATCAAAATTTTTCATTTCAACGGAAACAAACTCATCATTCTTGAGGATATAAACGTAGTCGCCTATATATACCGCCCTGTTAAAATTGTATGAATATTTGTCCATATTTTCGGCACTGCCCGTCTCGCCGTTTAGTAAAAATTCGCCGTCCACGAATGAAAAGAACATATATTTTGTATTGCTTGTACCTGAAAATACGTCATCATCATAACTATAATGTTCTTCAACAACAGGCACGGCGATTAAATTCTTTTCAGGAGCAATAAGAAGTGCTTTTCTTTCCCATACAGCCTCGGAGTAAATCCAGTTTTCATCGTCGTTTCTGTCCAATGTGTAAGTAGCAACGGCTTTTAAATTATATGGGTCTGAATTATCAAACATAGTGAGCTTTATGCCGGTTTCTCTGCCGTTTTCGTCAGCACTCACGCCGAATCCAAGCAAACGTCCGTCCGTCCATTCCTGCATATAGGTACTGTAACCGAGTATCTTAAATTCGTCAAGTATAACAGGATTTGTCGGGTCGCTGAGGTCTATTGCAAATAACGGGTCTGTCTGTTCATATGTCACAACATAAGCCGTTTCGCCGTCAAACTTTACAGACTTTATTGTCTCGTCAATACCAAAGTCCGCAACACTTCCGACAATATTCATATCCATATCAAGAACATAAACCCTGTTGTCTCTCTTTGTGCGTTCCTGAGAATAATACCCTCTCGAATTTCCTGTTATGCCGTCGCCGATTCTTTCCCATAAACTCGGCTTATCGTCGTCGCCGTAATAACTATGATACGTTTCTTCATACTCATCTTTTGTGGTGGCAATCCTGAAATATCCGCCGTACTCACTCATGGAAAACTGGTCGTTAATACGTCCGTCAACCGTTCCCGACGCTTCAGGCGAAATAAATCCCTGTGATATTGCTATGCGTGTAATTTCTGTATCGTCATATCCGAATGCCGTATAAAGATTATCCCCTGAACAGTAAATTTCACCTGTATACCCAGCAAGTGCCTTTGTCTCGACTTCCGAAAAATTCCCCTTTTCCGTAAGGTCTATACTTCCTATAACCGAGTAGCAGAGTGAATTTATATCTGCATTTTCTTCAGGCAGAAGAATACAATCCGCCGGCAGACATTTAAATTCTCCGTCAGAACTGCATGACGGTATATAGCTTTCTGTTTCCTCATAACTGTCTATGCCATAAAAATCCGCCATATATGAAGTTATGAGATACATATATCCATCAGGACTTATTCTTACATCGCTGTAATTTCCCTCCTGATAGTAAGTCCCTAAATTCTGCGGACTCTCGTCCGCTGTGTAGAAAGTCACGAAACAAACATTTTTATAGTTATTGTAATCACTGTCCCAGCCGTCCGCACTGCCGATAACCGCCAGCATACCGTTATATAAATACATATCCTGCACATATATATTTTCTTTAAAATCATCACCTAAACAACCGCTGACATCATCTTTTATAAAAATTTTTCCGTAATTTGTAAAATTACCGTTGTCAGCGGTCGCAACGTTTATTTCAGGCACTGAATTATAGTTCTCGTCATAGCCGTTGTGAAGATAATAAATATTCCTGCCGTCTGTTTTTGCAATATCAGCCTCAAGGACGTTTTCTTCCTGATTATAGGTCTCGGAATAATTGTTTTCCGCTGTATTTCCTGTATATGCTATATCTGCGCTTGCTACGTCTTCATATACAGCCTCGTTTACAGCCTCCGCCGTTTCTATATCATCATAAACATCTTCATCATAGGCTTCTTCTAAAATCATTGCCCCGTCCGCATTGTCCGCAGATTTAATATTATTTGTATAACGTCTGCGGGACTGCTTGTCATATGCCCCTTTGAAAAGTTTATAGACCTGCTCGTAACTTTCCGCACCCGTCATATAACTTCCTGTCTTTGCCAGTTTCATCGTTTCTTCGTCTGCCGTACTTTCTTTGTCCTTTACAGAATTTTCACTTGTTTCAACTAATCTGTCAGGACAGTTTTTAGGATTCACAGACTTATATACAATAGTACCTCCGACAATAACCGCACAGGCAGCAGCAACAGCGGAAATCCTCCCTGCAACGCTTATTTTACGGCGTTTTTCCGTGTGGGACTTCTTGTCAAGCATTGTCTTTATGTTTTCAGGACTTAATTCTTCAGGCACTTCTTCTGTTTCAAGAGCCTTTCTGATTTTTTCGTTGTTATTATTCATAAAAAACTCTCCTTTCACGTAAGTTCAAGACGTAGTTTTTCCTTTATTCTTGAAAGTTTTGACCGCACCGTCGACGACTTCATTTCGCATACTTCCGAAATCTCTTCGCTTGTATATCCGCCGAGTACCGACATCGAGAGTATAAGCCTTGACTGGCTGTCAAGCCTGCCGAGTGCCTCTTTCAGTTCCACCGAGTCATAGTCAAAATTATCAATTTCGGGAAAATCATCGTCAATTTCCTTTGTGATATTGAAATAATCCCTTTGTTTCTGCTTTATCTTTGCAGAAAGAATAGCCATTATCCAGTTTCTGAATTTTTCAGGCTGACGTAGTTTTTCAATTGAGCAGAAAGCGTCAAGCACCGTATCGCTTACAACGTCGCAGGCATCATGTGTATTTCTTAAATTATATAACGCAATGTGGTATAAATCCCTGTAGACCTTTGCATAAAGCCTTGAAAACGCCTCTGTACTGCCCTTTTTCGCAAGTTTTACGTCTGCGGAGAAATCATTCATTCCGAATCCCTCCTTTTTGAATCGATTCACAAGATAAGTGTGAAAAAACTGATAGATTGTTGCAGACGGCAGAAAAAATCGGCTGAATGCACAAAATCCGCACAGGAAATTTATACAATCAGCCGAATAATTATATTTTTTTAAAAATTACTTGCCTGCACGTCCGAGGAATGCAGCTCCGATAATTCCTGCATCATTGCCGAGTTTTGCAATGACAATATCAGTGTTCTTTTCGGAGTCACGTGTAAATACTTCCTGCTTTACAAGTTCCTTTACAGGAAGAAGAAGAGGGTCGCCTTCATTGCACACGCCACCACCTATGCAAAGCACATCAGGCTGGAATATATTTATAGTGTTTGTTATGCCCGCTGCGAGATACTTTATATACTTGTCAACAACAACCTTTGCCGGATTGTCACCTGCTCTCATAGCGTCAAAAGAAGTGCGTGCCGTAACCTTTCCACGCTCCTCAGCCATTTTATTCATAATGCTGTCGGGACATTCCGCCATAGCTTCCCTTGTCATTCTGATAAGACCCGTTGCAGAAGAATATGCCTCAAAACATCCCTTTCGTCCGCATGAACACTGCGCTCCATCAACCTGTACAACAGTATGACCGATTTCAGCACCTGCAAAATTCGAGCCTGAGTAAATCTTTCCGTCGATTACAACACCTGCTCCTACACCTGTTCCGAGAGTTATACAAACGGCATTCCTTGCACCCTTTGCAGCACCTGCCACATATTCACCATAAGCAGCAGCGTTTGCATCGTTTTCAATGAATACAGGCTTATCAATAGTTTCCTGAATGTACTTTACCATGGGAGTATTCTTGAATCCGAGATTGCTTGCACGTTCAATAATGCCTGTTTCACTGTTTGCGATACCGGGAGTGCCTATTCCTATCCACTCAATATCACTCATATCAAGGTTTGCGTTTCTGACTGCCTGAATAGCCATTTTTGCCATATCATCGGCAATTTCCTTTTCAGGACGTGGACAATTTGTCTTTGTGTTTGCCTTTGCTATGATGTTGTATTCCTCGTCAACAACACCTGCTACGATGTTCGTACCGCCGAGGTCGATTCCTATGTAGTATTTCATAAAAAAATACCTCCTGATATTTATTTTCTGTCCGCCTTTACGGACACAATATACTTTATTTATTTCTCAGCCCCACTGCCCTCTTTATCACACATTCATAAAGTACAACGGAAACAGACGCTCCTATAATTCCCTGTACTGCATTTTCGGGAATGCCGAGAACAGCCGTCTGTACAGAGCCGTAAAAAACACCTGCAAACAATGCATATCCGACAATCATTATAACTTCCGAAACAATAACGGAAATAATCCTTGATGCAAGGGAATTAAATTTTCCCGAACATATAGTATAAACCTTAAAACATACAAAAGCCATAAGTGCCTTTATAATTAGGGTTGCAGGTGCATAAATGGCATATCCTGACATTATATCCGCCAGTGCCGAACCGATACCGCCAGCCACTGCCCCGTAAGTTCCGCCGAGAATCCACGCCGAAAGATTTACTACAGTATCGCCGAGATTTACATAGCCCTTTGTGGGCGTGGGAATCTGTATAACCATAGTTGCAACGGTCGTCAGTGCCATAAGCATACCCGTGAGCGTCATAAGACGTGTCTTTTCATTGTTCCGTTTCATGATTAAATCATCTCTCCTGTTAAATAAAGTTATTTAAACTCAATCTCAAACTGCTCCGCAGAGCCGTTATAGATGTTTAAATCAATATATTTTTCCTCGCCGTTATAGCCGTCGAGCATACCTTTATCCGAATACTGCCAGAATTTCCAGTTGATAAGGTCAGGCTCACCGTTTACACAGCGAATCCACAGCGGATAGTCGCCGAAATTTTTCCTCACATACCTGAGATATACGGGAACAGTAGTATATATAATCGGCTTCACTCCATAATATTCCTCAAGGTTTTCAAGCAACGGACTGAGAATTTTTTCCGCTTCCTCACGGCTCGGTTTGTTGGACTTCTTGTCCGCATAATATTCTATATCAACAACAGGAGGCATATTAATTTCGTCTGCACCCACTACAGAAATAAAGTTTGAAGCCTGAGTTTCACCTGCACTGTCAAAACTGAAAAAATGATAAGCCGAAATTTTTATATCAGTCTTGCGTGCATTCTTTATATTTCTCCTTGCCGACTCGTCAACGTGTCCGCTGCCCTCCGTTGCCTTTATAAAAGCAAATCTGACACCCTGATTTTCAAGTTTTTCCCAGTCAACAAGCCCCTGATAATTGGAGACATCAACTCCCCATATGGAATACTGCGAACTGTTGACAACAGCGGTTGAGAAGTAAAAAGCCACAGCCACAGAGACTACTGTCATTATAAGTCCGATAATTATTAATATTATTTTTCTTTTATAAGACATTTAATATATCTCCTGTTCCGTAGACGATTTCATTTTACCTATTATATAATACCCTATTTCTTGAAAATAGTCAACACTTTTTCGGATTATTTTTTCATAAGGGCGGAAAACTTTTAAGGAATAAATGAAAAAATACGGCAAATAATATTCTCACAATCCAAAAAAATTATCATGGAGGAATATATATGAAGGCTACAGGAATTGTCAGACGGATTGATGACCTCGGTCGTGTTGTCATTCCAAAGGAAATAAGACGCACTATGCGTATTCGTGAGGGAGACCCTCTTGAAATATATACCAACAGCGACGGCGAGGTTATTTTCAAGAAATACTCCGCAATAAGTGAGATGAGCGAAAACGCCGTCTACGTTGCGGACATAATGTACAAAATAGCAGGCTGTCCCGTTGTGATTTTCGATAAAGACCATGTTGTTGCTACTTCGGGAGTACCGAAAAAGGAATTTGCGGAAAGACGTGTTACGGGACAGCTTGAGGAACTCATGGAGAACAGAGGGCAGTTTTTCTGCCATAACGGCGAAACTAACAACTTTTATCCTGCTGAGGGAGTGGAGAGAACTGCAATAGCAGTTATCCCGATAATAACCGCCGGTGATGTTTCGGGGGCTGTTGCATTTCTCAGCACCGACAAAAACACCGAGGCAAGCGATTTGCAGAAAAGCCTTATAAATGCATCCGCACAGTTTCTTGCAAAACAGATTGAATAATAATACTTGTCCCCCGTCTCCAAAAAGACGGGGGATTTTTTCAAATTGTTTTTTCAAAGTAAACCATATCCGTCAATTTTTTTCCGCACTCAAAAATTTCGTGATTATAATTTTCGGTAAAAAAATTTTTCACGGTATAAGTTTTTCTAAAACCGCACTTTTCATAAAAAGGAACTGTCAATGGGCTGTCTCCTGTACCGACTTTTAAAATGTCATAAACTTTACTGAATTTGTTTTCAATAAATTCAATAATCTTTCTTCCGTATCCCATACGCTGATATTCTGGCAATACAGCAATATTTTTTATCTCAAGTACGGAATTTCCCTCATCAGTAATCACGCATACGGCTTTTACTCCGTTATCGTCAAGTATATACATAGTGCCTTTATCAAGATAATTGTCAATCATATCTTCCTGCTCGTCTGCCAGTAAAAGCAGTTTTATATATAACCTTTTATCATGTCTTACTTCCTTAAACTCCATTAAACATTCCCTTTCATGTCAAAAGTGCATTATAAGTAACTGTCAATTGTAAAAAATACGACCTATATCTTCCAGTCCATAAGCTGAAAGCAAATTCTTTATACCATCTTCAACTTCGTCACGGCTGAAACCGTTTCTTTCCAGATAGTCATCATCTTTTTCATTCAGATATGAATAAAATACAATTCCGACTAAAAGATTGTCAAGTGTTCTGTTTTCTATAAGTTCGGAAAGTTCGTTCTCCGCTTCATTAATGTTTCCACTGTCTGTTTTTCTTAACAAATCATCTGCCGTTTCCCTTGTCTGAATGTCCTTTATTAATGACGACGATATAGTTTCAGAATCAACATTAAATAATACCTTGACAAGTACCTTTAATATCTCCTGAATCTGACGCATAATATAGTCCTGTTCAAACATAAGACCCCTCCTTTCTGCAAAGTATATTTGCAGAAAAGATTTAATTATTCATTCGCATCTTACAGTCTACAATAGTGTTTCTTTTCTTATCGAATAACAATTGATTTTCATAAAAGCAGAATATATTACAAAAAGGAACACTGAAAACCAGTCTTTCAGTATGAATAACTATCAGGCGTACAAATATAATAACAGGCAGAAATAACCATTTAAGTAATATAATTTTTCTTACTGCTATATTCATAAACATCAACCTTTAAAGTTTTTATTATTTTAAATTATAACATCTCATAACAATAAAGTCAAGAAGATTATATTAAAAAACGTGATTTCGATAAAAAACCGCCGTAATCTGTTAATGAGAATAACCCAGACTCAAAGTAACAGAAAGGCGGAGAGTTTTTTTAATCAGTCTTCATTGTCGTCATAAAAAACATTATAGACAACGGCCCTGTGGCTGTACGTGCTGAGGACTATTCCTATTACTGCATACATACTTACCATAGCCGTACCACCTGCACTCATGAACGGCAGAGGTACACCGATAACGGGGGCTGCTTTCAGCACCATTCCTATATTCATGACGCAGTGCATGAAAAGCATTCCGAAAGACCCTATACAGATAAATTTTCCGAGCCTGTCCCTTGTTATATGGCTGTCCGCAAAGACTTTAAGGCATATATATGCAAGAATTATCAGTATACCGACAGAACCGACAAATCCGAAAACCTGTCCCGCAAATGTAAATATAAAGTCATTGTGGATTTCGGGAACATACATATAGTCATCTGAAAGTCCGAAGAGACCTTTTCCGAATACTCCTCCGGATTCAAGAGCCTTCAGTCCCAAGTCCTGTTGATATTCGATATAGTCGGGGTCTGTACCTGGGTGAAAGAGAATAAGTATTCTTTTTTTGTGAAAATCGCTGAGTGCAAAAAACCACATCGCCAGTACACCGCCTGCAATAACAAAAGGTGCTGTTACAAGATATTTCCATGATATTTTCGCTGAGCAAATCATAAAAAGAAACATTCCTGCAAATACAATAGCCGTACCGTAATCGCCCTGTAAACCCACTATTCCGATTGGTATAACGCCATGAATACAAAGCAGAATCATGTGAAAGGGCTTATTCATGTCCTCTTCGTCCCTTGAAAGATGATAGGAAAAAGTAAGTACAAAGACAATTTTCAGAATCTCCGAGGGCTGAAACTGAAAACTTCCCAGCCTCAGCCATGCCTTATCGTCTGCTCCGTCTCTCTGATAGCCGAGAGATGTAAACGTAAGTGCGACGAGTGCAAGGGCTATCGGCGTATAAATAAACCACAGGCGGACTAATTTTCGGTAATCTACAAAAGAAAGAAGAATTGCAACGCCCACGCCTAAAATGGTTGAAAAAAGCTGAGTCTGCCAGTAACTGTCCCCTACTCCCTCCGTTTCGCTTATACCGCTTTTGCTTATTGAATAAATCAACAGCGTGCTTATTACAGAGCAGACAAGAACGGCGAAAAGAAGTCCTATATCAACACTGTGCTTGTTTCCTGATAAATTTTTAAAAGCCGATTTCATTTTGTTCTCCTTGTTATTTTATTTTTTATCTTCAAAATTCCTGTCAAGCGACCTGTACTGAAAAGCCGTTGAAATATGCTTTATCGTGATATTTTCGCTCCCCTCAAGGTCTGCAACAGTCCTTGCCACAAGTCTCAGCTTGTCATAAATCCTTGCACTGAAACGCATTCTGTCAAAAATCATCTGAATAAATCTGTTGGACTCTTCGTCAAGATGGCAGAATCTGTCCATTTTATCTGTCGTTATAAGTGCATTGCACTTTATTCCGGTATTCCTGAAACGTTCCTTTTGTATTTCCCTTGCCGAAATAACCCTTTTTCTTATTTCTGCTGAAGTCTCTTCATGTGAATCTTCCGAAGTCAGTTCGCCGAAGTCAAGCGGTGCAACGTCAACCTGCAAATCAAAACGTTCCGCAACAGGTCCTGAAATCCTGTTTTTGTAGTCTATAACTTTCTTCCGTGTACACGTACAAGGCTTTTTAGGGTGTCCGTAATAACCGCACGGACAAGGATTCATTGCACCTATCAGGATAAAGTCACATGGATATGTGCAAATGCCGTTTACACGTGATATTGTAATCTTCCCGTCCTCAAGTGGCTGACGGAGAATTTCAAGGGTCTTACGGCTGAACTCTGCTATTTCGTCAAGAAACAATACACCGTTATGTGCCAGTGAAATCTGCCCCGGTTGCGGATTGCTTCCACCGCCCACAAGTCCTATAGCCGAGGCGGTATGATGCGGAGACTGAAAAGGTCTTTTTACTATTATTGGCTCATCTTCTCCGACTAATCCCATAACTGAATGAATTTTTGTCGTTTCGAGTGATTCCCTGAACGTAAGCGGTGGCAGAATTGACGGCACTCTTTTTGCAAGCATACTTTTGCCACAGCCAGGCGTGCCGACAAGCAGTACATTATGTCCGCCCGCAACTGCTATTTCAAGTGCCTTTTTCGCCGACTGCTGACCCTTTACGTCTGCAAAATCAGGATAGCCGTCATATGAAAATCCAGACGGTATGTATCTTTTACACGGTTTAATCATCTGCTGATAACGGAAGTGCATTATAAGCTCCTCCGCCGATTTTACGGGATATATATTCACCCCGTCAATAACGGACGCTTCACGTGAATTTCCGTACGGCACAAACACGGATTCAAGCCCGAGTTCCTTTGCCTTTATAACCATAGGAAGAACGCCTTTTATCTCCCTTATATCGCCGTTAAATGATATTTCACCGACAAACGCACAGCCGTCTGTTGAAAGGTCTATCAGCTGGCATACCCTGAGTATCGCCATAAAAACAGCCATATCATGAACCGAGCCCGTTTTTTTCATATCGGCTGGTGCAAGATTTATCATCAGCGACGCAACAGGAAATTTCATATCGCACGCCCTGAATGCCGACTTTACACGTTCACGGCTTTCTTTTACCGCCGTGTCGGGAAGTCCCACAATATCAAACTGCGGACCGCCACGGCTCATATCCGCTTCCACATCAACAGGAAAAGCATTTATTCCCATAATGCCAAAACTCATAACTTTTGCAAACAAAAAACATTCCCCCCGAATAAATATCTATTATCAGTATAACACTTTTCGGCGGAAATGTAAATATTTAATTTTTATTGCCGTGAAAATATGACGGAATAAAAAGCAACGGCGGATTTTTTTCAATCCGCCTTAAAATCAATATTCTTCTTCTGCATATATTTCTTCATAGATTACTTCTTCTGCGGTTTCCATAGTTTCTTCCGCATCTTCCGCCGACAAATCCACAGCCTCCTCGGCATTTTCTTCAGCAGTTTCAGCGGTTTCACCTGTAATTGAAGTTACCTCTTCCGTCGGCTGTTCTGCGGTTGTTTCCTCAATTACTGTTACTGTCGTTTCCTGCTTCGTTGGTGACTCTATTTCAATAATATCAGAAAACAAAATCTTCAGCTTGTTGTTTTCCATTTCAAAAGATGAGATTCTGCCGTCTTTCGTAACACACATTATGTAGTCTCCGCCCTCAAGAGTACCGCTAACATTGAGTTTATCGCCGTCCTCTGTGCCTTTAAGGGTTTCAAGCCGTGCATTCGTGTCAACTGCTTCTATTAGATTCAGCATCATTGACTTGACAGGCAAAGCCGACTGCGGTACGGAAAAATCAAGTCCCTTGTAAGACGCTTCAACACTTCCGCCGTTGAACATAAGCTTTACACCGCTGAGTGTGTTAGGCGTTTCAAATTCAATATCCCACACTCCGTCCCCGAAACGCTTAACTGTGCCGTTGGCGTTAAGATTGTCAATCGTTATATCAACCATTGACTGAAATGCACAGGCAAGACCGTTTTTCCGTGAAGTTTCGCTTTTAAGCGGTGTTGAACATGATACAAAAATAATAGCCGTCATAACTGCAACCGCAAATGCAAAAAGTCTTTTCATAAATATTTTCTCCAATCTGTATATTTTTCAAGACTTTATACTTCCTTACGGTCGGACAGCCGAACCTGTTTTATTTAATGCTTTTGTTTATTTTTCCGAACGAATCCGACAGACAGCTTATAATATCCCTCGGCAACATTGAAAACACGCCATATTTTTCACGTGCAATATCGCCTGCCAGTCCGTGAATGTAAACACCTGCACAAGCCGACTCAAAAGCATTATAGCCCTGACCGACGAGCGAGCCGATTATTCCCGAAAGAACGTCTCCGCTACCGCCACGGCTCATGCCTGGATTGCCTGTACAGTTTACGGAAGTACGTTTGTTGTCGGCTATTACCGTTCCAGCACCCTTGAGAACAACGGTTATATTGTATTTTTCTGCGAGACTTTCAGCCGTTTCAAAGCGGTTGCCGTTTATCTCCGAGACGGATTTTTTTACAAGCCTTGCCATTTCGCCGACGTGCGGAGTAATAATAATGTCTGTCTTTTTCTTCAGTAAAATATCTATGTCCGAAGCAATGCAGTTTATTCCGTCTGCATCGATAATTACAGGAATTTCCGCATTTTCAACGACAAATTCCGTCATTTTTCTTGTATTGTCAGTAACTCCCATTCCGCAACCGATAACAACCACATCGGCACGCTTCATTTCAGCAGAGAGAGTCTCGCTGTCAAAAAGCATAAAGCCTTTATTGTTGCACCTGATTTCCGCAAAAGTCGCCTCAGGAGCAAGTACCGATACAGTATCTATACATTTTTCCGCTGACATAAGTCTCACAAGTCCCGCACCGCTTTTCAATGCACCCAGTACCGACAATGCACCTGCTCCACGCATTGAAGAACTTCCTGCAATAATAAGAACTTTTCCGAAGTCTCCTTTATGAGAATCCGCACGGCGTACGGGCGGAAAATTATCAGGCTGTCCTTTAAACACAGGGCGGTTTTTATTTGTGTCATTATTCAGGACGTAATTATTATTGATAAAAGTTATATCGTTTCCATAGTGTTTTATAACGGGGTGTGTGCCGTAACCGACAAGCGAATATATCCTTTCGTCTTCGGACAGACAAAAGGCTTTTTCGGGAATATTTATATCCATGACATTTATTTTACCGCAATACTCTCTCAGCGGATATTGTGTCATGCCTGTTTTAAGACAGCCTAAAGCAAGCGTCATGTCTGCCCTGAAAGTTCCGTCCGCAACTCCGCCATTCCTGCAATCCGCACCGCTCGGAACGTCCACCGCTATTTTATAAGCCTTTGTCCCTATACTGAAAATATCGGCAATACTCTTGTCAAGTACACCGTGAAAACCAGTCCCGAAAACTCCGTCAACAAGAACGTCCGCACTTTCTATATATGATTTCAGATTTTTGTCATTTATATCCGTTATCCGCACACTTACCGACGGAATACGGGCAAACATTTCCTTTGCAAGTTCTGCTTTCGGATTTCCGAAAAGAATAACCGTGATATTTCTGAAACTTCTTTCCGCAAGCAGACGTGCGGAAACAAAGCAGTCACCGCCGTTATTTCCGCTCCCTGCCAGAAATACAACATTCCTTTCCGTTCTTTTCCTGTCGGATTCTCTTGATATTCTGATACAATACATATCAATTTCAAATGCAAGATTATGCCCTGCATTTTCCATAAGAACTTTTTTAGAAACTCCGTATTTCTCGGAATTATCCTCAATAGTTCTCATCTGCTGTGGCGTAACTATACGCATGATATTTTCAACACTCCTTAATTTCCAAAAAATTCAACAACCTCGATTTTTCCGACTATATGCCTGTTAAATTCGTCAAGTTCTTCAGCAGGTATCCATAATTCCTGATGATAAGATGCACCGACAGTCTGCACTTTATATCGGCTGATATAATCGTCGTCAACTTCAAAACGTGTGACATACCCCCTGAAACAAGAATTTTTATCCTTTGTATTCCATTTTTTTGCAATTTCTGATGCATACTTCTGATTAAGAACAGGATAAAAAATCGGCTGTCCTGAAAGACGTGGCGGAAATGATTCATATTCTGAATCAGCAATTAAAATCAATTCTTTTTCACCTATAGGACGATATAATATCATCAAGTACACCCCCTTAAAATTTTACTCTCAGACGTGCGGGCAGAAAATGTTTGATATTTTCAAGAATACGTTCGTCGGGAGCAAAGATAAGGCGTGTTTTTCCGTAATCCTCGTGCTGAAAGTCCGCATAGTATTCGTGCGAGGCTATATTGTCGGAACTTATTACAACCGTAATATCGTCAGGCTCTTCCATACTGTCATCATATTTTCCAAAGTCGGTAAATTTCTTGACCTCAACGCTCAACAGTGAAGAACGTTTCTTTCTGGCAACTATCTTGTCAATGTCAAGCTCGCCGTTGGTAAAAGTATATTCATACTCAACATAGGTTGACTGCACCATAAAAAAAGTGCCATATCCGGCAACGACTGCAAGCACGAATCCGCCAAGCGAAAAGGCTGTACCCGAAAAAAGAAATCCAACTGCTACCAAAATAAGCGTTAAAATAACTCCGCCGATGATAACGGCAATACGCTTTGTTTTGTCGGCTGACGTTTCATTTCTTTTGATTAACTGTTCTGCGAAATTGTCCATAATTTTAAAATCTCCTTAATTAAAGTAATATATATATG
>CAMWQJ010000017.1 GCA_947176415.1 uncultured Ruminococcus sp.
ATATGATATAAAAGCATTTGAAATCAGTCTGTTTTTTTGCAGACGAGAGTTAATGCCGAAAGACATTAAAATCGGGTAGTCCTCTGCCTGTTGAACAGGTCAAGAATATCCGAAAAATTTTAGGAGGATTTAAAAAATGAATGCACTTAAGTTAATCAGCGAGTCAAGCATGAAGGAAAACAAGCCTGAATTTGAAGTTGGTGATACTGTAAAGGTTCACGTACAGATTAAAGAGGGTGAAAAAAGCCGTATCCAGATTTTTGAGGGTACTGTTATCGCAAAGAAGCACGGCGGAATCAGCGAGACTTTCACGGTAAGACGTATCTCGCACGGCTGTGGCATCGAAAGGGTTTTCCCTGTTCATTCACCTGCCGTTGATAAGGTTGAAGTTATCAGACACGGTAAAGTACGCCGTGCTAAGCTCTATTATCTCAGAGACAGAGTCGGCAAGGCTGCAAAGGTTAAGGAACAGATTCGCTGAGAGGGCTGATGACTGGCGTCAGGCAGTTTTCTTTCTGCCTGTCCCGTCAGAACTCGCAAGGGACTTGGAGTCCCTTTTTTGCTAATATTATGTGGCTTGTCTTTTGAGACAGTCAGTACAAGAGGTGTCACTATGGAAGAAAACACAGAAAAAAACACAGAAAACACAGACAAATCAGAAAAAAAACTTCTCAGTGATGTCACGGAAGTCGTTGAATCCACGCTTGTGACGGTGTTTGTGATAATTATGATTTTTACTTATTTACTGCACCCCGTAAACGTCGTGGGCAAGTCAATGACAAACACACTACAGGACGGCGACAGAATTTTTATGACTACTGTCTATGGCGGTCTTTCTTACGGGGATATTGTTGTTATAAATAATGATATGGCTTATCTGCTTGACGAAAACGGCGATATTGTGGAAAAAAATATCGATGGTTCGCCTCTCAAGGAGTGCATAATAAAGCGTGTTATTGCCGAGGGCGGACAGACTGTTAAAATCAATCCCGCAACGCAGGATATTATTGTTGACGGCAAAGTCCTTGACGAGCCATATATAAGGGAAAGGACGAGGAATGCGGGTGATTTTGACTATCCTATAACTGTTCCTGAGGGCTATTATTTTGTAATGGGCGATAACAGGAACGGCTCTTCGGACAGCCGTAATCCCGACATTGGTCTTATAAAGAAGGAACAGGTTTACGGAAAGGCTTTACTAAGATATGCACCGTTAAGCAAGTTCAGGTATCTCGGAAATTCCTACAAATACAGCAATGAAGAACAATAATATTTTAAAAATCATTATCGGTGACTGTCTTTCTTTTGTCGAAATGATGTTTATAACGCTTTTTGTTATAACATTGCTTTTTACATATGTTTTCCGTATTGCAACCGTAAACGGCGAGTCTATGCTTGATACGCTCCGCCCTGATGACAGGCTGATAACGACAGCGTGGTATAATTCGGCGAAAAACGGCGATATTGTTATAATTTATGCAGGCGATGCCGTTACGCTCGGCGAGGACGGAAAAAAGATTGTAAAAAAAGGTCTGAGGAAAACTCTTGTTAAAAGAATTATCGCAACAGAGGGGCAGAAAATCTATATAGACTTTGAACGTGGTGCGGTATGGGTTGACGGTGTTATGCTTGACGAAAATTATATAACAGGTCTCACCCACATGGACGAGGGTGCTTTTACAGGACAATATCCCGTTGAAGTGCCTGAGGGTCATGTTTTTGTCATGGGCGATAACAGACAGGTGTCAAAAGACAGCCGTTCAGCTGAAATAGGATTTGTTCCCGTCGAAAACATAATGGGTAAAGTTCTTATACGTGTCTCGCCCTCCGAGAATTTCGGAGCTGTGGAGTAGCAAAGGAGATTTTGCATGGACAATATCGATATGAAACAAATACAATGGTTTCCGGGGCATATGGCAAAAACCTGCCGTTTGATAACTGCTAACCTGAAACTTGTTGACGCCGTAGCGGAAGTGGTTGATGCAAGAATACCACTAAGCAGTCGGAATCCCGAAATGGACAGGCTGACAAACGGCAAGCCGAGAATTGTACTTCTTAATAAGTGCGACCTCGCAGACGAGAAAATTACGAAAAAATGGATTGAGTATTTTTCGGGAATCGGTGTCACGGCTATTGCGGTTGACTGTAAATCGGGCAGGGGTATGAAGAATTTTATTCCGACCGTGAAGAATAAAGTTTTAAAGGAACTTATTCAGAAACGTGAACGGAACGGCATGGCAGGGGCTGTTACAAGGCTTATGATTGTCGGTATACCAAACGTCGGCAAGTCGTCCGTTATAAACTGTCTCGCAGGCTCGAAAAGGGCTAAGGCGGAGGACAGACCAGGAGTTACACGCACGAAACAGTGGGTGAAACTTGACAATAATGTTGAACTGCTCGATATGCCGGGGGTGCTGTGGCCTAAATTCGACGACCAGAGTGTTGCGGTGAGGCTTGCTTTTACGGGAGCGGTGAGTGATGATGTTCTTGACATTGAAACTCTCGCCATGAAACTGCTTGTGTTTATGAAAGAAAATTATCCGCAGTCGCTTACTGAACGATATAAAATTACTTATGACGACGGCGAGGGCGGTTATGATTTACTGCTGAAAATCGGCAGAAAGCGTGGCATGATGATTTCAGGAGGAGAGGTAAACACCGAAAGGGCTTCAATTACTGTTATTGATGAGTTCAGGAGTGCAAAACTCGGAAGGATTACGCTTGAAATTCCGAAAGAGGTGGAAAAATGTCAAGAATAATTCTGCACAGGGAACTTTTTGACTATGACAGTCAGCTGAGAAAAGACTATCCGATAATATGCGGAGTTGATGAGGCTGGAAGAGGTCCGCTCGCTGGAGACGTCTATGCCTCGGCGGTGGTGCTGAGTGACGGTCTGCTTATCGACTATCTCAACGACAGCAAGAAACTTTCCGAAACACGCAGGGAAAAGCTCTATGACGAGATTATCGAAAAGGCGGACTATTACTGCGTGGCGACCGCCTCGGTTGACGAGATAGACAGTCTGAATATTTTACAGGCAACTATGCTTGCAATGAAAAGGGCAGTTGAGGGGCTTGGCGTAAAACCCGACCTCGCACTTATTGACGGAAACCGACTTCCGAAACTTGACTGCGAAAGCCGTTTTGTGATAAAAGGCGATGCCATTTCGGCTTCGATTGCTTCCGCTTCGGTGCTTGCCAAAGTCTCTCGTGACAGGTATATGAAAGATATTTCGGCAAAATATCCGCAGTATTGTTTTGAAAAGCATAAAGGTTACGGCACAAAACTTCACTATGAAATGCTTGAAAAATACGGTATATCGGAAGTCCACCGTCGGACGTTCCTGAAAAAGTTAAACAATGACGGCAAGTGAAATCGGAAAACTCGGCGAAGAGGCAGTTTGTGAATATCTCGCTGAAAACGGCTACAGGATTGTTAAAAGAAATTATCGAATCCGTGGCGGTGAGATTGACATAATCGCCGAGAACGATGAATATATAGCGTTTGTAGAAGTCAAGTCACGCAAGCCCGACAGCATGGTTTCGGGGTTTGAGGCTGTAAATAAACGCAAAAAGAGTCTTATAATTAAAACTGCTTCGGATTACTGCTGTAAAAATCCGTCCGAACTGCAACCGAGGTTTGATGTTGCGGAGGTTATAATTGACGGCGGTGCGGTGAACAGCATTGACTATATTTTTAATGCCTATGATACAACGGGCTATAATTTCATTTTCTAAGGGTGATATATATGTTTTACAACAGCACGAGAAACAGCACGGTTAAAGTAAGCAGTGCTGAGGCTATTACTCAGGGAATTTCAGCAGAGGGCGGACTTTTTGTGCCTGAAAGCATTCCCGAAATTTCGCTTGATGAAATAAAAGCAGTCGGCAATATGAGTTACGCAGACAGGGCATTTTTTATCTTTTCAAAGTATCTTACCGACTTTACAGAGGCTGAAATTCATTACTGCACTGACAATGCCTACAGCACGAAAAATTTTGAAACCAAGAGCATTGCGGAAATAGCACACCTATTTGACGGTACTTATATGCTTGAATTATGGCACGGTCCGACGTGTGCTTTCAAGGATATGGCTTTGCAGATTCTGCCGTATTTCCTCACAACTTCTGCAAAAAAGATAAATCTTGACAAGAAGATTGTTATTCTTGTGGCAACTTCAGGCGATACGGGCAAGGCTGCACTCGAAGGATTCAAGGACGTTGAGGGTACTTCAATCCTGGTTTTTTATCCCGAAGACGGTGTAAGTCCTATGCAGAAAAGGCAGATGAAAACTCAGGAGGGCGAGAACGTCGGCGTATGTGCCATAAAGGGCAATTTTGACGACTGTCAGAACGGAGTAAAGGCTATTTTTACAGACGAAAACGTCAAGAAAAAACTTGATGAAAACGGCATGATGTTTTCAAGTGCAAACTCAATCAACTGGGGTCGTCTCGTTCCGCAGATTGTCTACTATGTTTCGGCTTATGCTGAACTCGTGAAGGACGGGGAAATTGAACTCGGCGACAAGATAAATATTGTTGTGCCTACCGGAAATTTCGGAAACATTCTTGCAGGATACTATGCAAAGCATATGGGTGTGCCTGTAAACAAGCTGATTTGTGCGTCAAATATAAACAACGTACTGACGGATTTTATAAATACCGGCGTTTACGACAGAAACAGACATTTTTATGCTACAGTTTCGCCGTCTATGGATATTCTTATTTCAAGCAATCTTGAAAGACTTCTTTATCTGCTTACCGACAAAAACGACATTCTTATAAAAGAATGGTTCGGCAAGCTCGCAACCAATGGCAGATATGAAGTCAGCGACGATATAAAGGCTAAACTCAAGGAAGAGTTCTGTGCAGGATTCTGCGACGACGAGCAGACAAAGGCGACTATCAGCGAGATTTACAATGAATATTCATATACCTGTGACACACACACCGCTGTTGCTGTAAAGGTTTACAGGGATTACAAGGCTGAAACAGGCGATACTACAAAGACTATTATCGCTTCGACCGCAAGTCCTTATAAATTCAGCGAGGCAGTTTTAGAGGCTGTACAGGGCGGAAAGTCTGAACTTGACGAGTATGATATGATTGACAAGCTGAATGAACTTTCGGGTATGGCTGTTCCGTCGGCACTCGCAGACCTTAAAAACAAGCCTGAAAGATTCAATGATGTTATAGAAAAATCAGAACAGAAACAGTATGTTCTTGATGCCCTCGGTGTCTGATGAGCCTGTTTGCAATAGCCGATTTGCACCTTTGCTTAGGCAATCCGTCCAAAACGATGAGTGTATTTAACGGCTGGAAAAACTATCAGGAGAGAATAAGAAAAAACTGGTCCGACCTCGTGAAAGATGACGATACTGTAGTTATTGCGGGCGATATTTCGTGGGGAATGTCCTTAAGAGAGTCTACAAAGGATTTTCATTTCATTGAGGAACTCAAAGGGCAGAAAATAATTATCAAGGGCAATCACGACTACTGGTGGGTGACGAAAAAGAAAATGGAGGATTTTATTGAGGCGGAAAACTGCAAAAGCATTAAAATTCTTCATAACAATCATTTTAAATATGAAGATTACGGCATTTGCGGAACGAGAGGCTGGGTCAGCATTTCGGGCGAAACTCAGGACGAAAAAGTCCTCAAAAGAGAGGTACAGCGTCTTGAAACGTCAATAAAATCAGCGATAAGTGAAAATTTAAAGCCGATTGTTTTTCTGCATTATCCGCCTGTTTTCGCTAATAATTTTAATTATGACATACTGGATATACTTTACCGCTACGACATCAAGGACTGCTACTACGGGCATATTCACGGGCGTTCTGCACATGAGCTTGCAATAAAGAACACTTATGACGGGATAAATTTTCACCTTGTTTCAGGTGATTATCTACAGTTTATCCCCGAAAAAATAATGTGATTTGTGCAAAGTGCAGAACTATGCGGAATATGTGGAAATTTTTTCAATAATGTGGTATAATATTCCAAGTATGCTATATAAATAATGGAGGATATATAAATCATGAGTTTAAAATCATCAACAAAGACAGATGTAAACACTACCGAGCTGGTTATCAGCATCGATGCACAGAAATTTGAGAACGCTGTTGAAAGAGAATATCAGCGTCAGAAAAAGAATATCCAGATAAAAGGATTCAGAAAAGGTCATGTTTCACGCAAGCTCGCAGAAAAGCAGTTCGGCGAGGGTGCATTTTATGAGGGTGCTATAAACTCCCTTATCGGCGTTGAGATTGACAGTGCGGTAAAGGGTCTCGACCTTGCACTCGTTGACAGACCGTCTGTTGAAGTTACTTCAATCGACAAGGAAAACGGCGTTGAACTCAAGGCAATCTGCATCACAAAGCCTGATATCGAGATTTCAGGTTACAAGGGAATGACAGCAAAAAAGACTGTAAAGGAAATTACAGACGAGGATATCGACAAGCAGATTGAGATGATTAGAAAGAAGAATGCCCGTATTGTTTCGGTTGACGACAGACCGGCACAGATGAAAGATGAAGTTACTATCGACTTTGAGGGCTTTTTCGGTGAAGAGGCTTTCGAGGGCGGTAATGGCGAAGACCACCCGCTTGTACTCGGCAGTGGTCAGTTTATCCCCGGATTTGAAGACCAGATTGTCGGTCACAGCATAGGCGAGGACTTTGACGTTGTTGTTACTTTCCCTGAAGATTATCAGATGGAAGAGTATGCAGGAAAAGAAGCTGTTTTCAAGACGAAGATTAAGGCTATCAGCTATGAGGAACTCCCTGAAATAAATGACGACCTTATAAAAGATGCAACAGAGTTTGATACGGTTGAAGAGTACAGGGCTGATATAAGAGCAAAGCTCGAAGAGTCCGCAAAGAATCAGGCAGACGCTGATTTTGAAAGTGAACTTATGAACGCTCTTATCGAAAAGGTTGATTCTCCTATTCCGAACTGTATGTTTGAGCAAAGAATTGATACTATTGTACGTACATTTGAACAGCAGTTAAAACAGCAGGGTATGGACATAAAGCTGTATTTCCAGTACACAGGAATGAACATGGACAGCTTCAGAGAGTCATACAAGGACAGGGCTGTCAATGAAGTAAAGCTCCGTCTCGCACTTGAAAAGATAGCTGAAATTGAAAACTTTGAACTTACAGAGGAAGAAATCAATGCAGGTCTCACAGATGTAGCAAATGCTAACGGCGTTGATGTTGAGACAATCAAGAGGTTTATTCCTATGGAAGACTATCTTACAGACCTTAAAGTGCAGAAAGCTGTTGACCTTATCAAAGAAACAGCCGTTACTGAATAAGTGAAATAAAAAATATATGTTGTCCTGCCGTCACAGGTGGGACAGCACCGTTACTGAAGAAAGGACGATGAATAATGAGCAGTTTTGTACCTTATGTTGTTGAACAGACAAGCAGAGGCGAGAGGTCTTATGACATTTTTTCGAGACTTCTTAACGACAGAATCATTATGCTTTCAGACCAGGTGACAGATGCTACGCAGAGCGTTGTTGTCGCACAGCTTCTCTATCTTGAAAGTCAGGATACAGAAAAGGATATTTCGCTTTATATCAACAGCCCAGGAGGCTCGATAACCGCTGGCATGGCAATCTATGACACAATGCAGTATATAAAGTGCGATGTATCAACTATCTGTATCGGCATGGCTGCGTCAATGGGTGCGTTTCTGCTTGCGGGCGGAGCAAAGGGAAAGAGGTTTGCACTCCCTAACAGCGAAATTCTCATTCATCAGCCCCTTATCGGCGGTGGCGGACTTTCCGGACAGTGTACCGATATAAAAATCCATACAGACCACCTTGTAAGAACCCGTCAGAAAATGAATGAAATGCTCGCACAGAATACGGGCAAGACTATAGAACAGATTCAGCTTGACACGGAAAGAGACAATTACATGACGGCACAGGAAGCAGTTGAATATGGTCTTATTGACAAGGTAATCGAAAAAAGGTAGGTTTTGCGGAATGGCTGAATTTAAATCGTGCAATTTCTGCGGTAAGGGCGAAAACAGAGTACAGACCATGATGTCGGCAGGCAACGCCAATATATGTGACGAATGTGTCTGCTACTGCTATGAAATGCTTTTTGGTCCTGAGCTTGCAAAGGCAAAGAAAAAGGCAACAAGGGAAAACACAAAGGACAGTTCAGAAATGACACTTGCTAAGCCTGTTGAAATAAAGAAATTTCTTGATGATTACGTTGTAGGGCAGGACGATGCCAAAATTTCGCTTGCCGTTGCGGTTTATAATCACTACAAAAGAATACTGAGTCAGGACGATGACAGTATGGACGGCGTGGAACTTCAGAAAAGCAATGTTCTGCTGTTAGGTCCTACGGGCGTGGGAAAGACTTTTCTTGCACAGACCCTTGCAAAAATGCTTAACGTGCCGTTTGCGATTGCAGACGCTACAACAATAACCGAGGCAGGATATGTCGGCGATGATGTCGAAAATGTTTTATTGAGACTTATTCAGGCTGCTGACTATGATATAAAGGCTGCCGAAAAGGGTATTATTTATATCGACGAGATAGACAAGATAGCGAGAAAATCGGAAAATACTTCTCTCACCCGTGATGTCAGCGGTGAGGGCGTACAGCAGGCACTTCTCAAGATTATTGAGGGTACTGTTTCGAATGTTCCTCCGCAGGGCGGAAGAAAACACCCTACTCAAGAGGTTTTGCAGATTAATACGAAAAATATTCTCTTTATATGCGGTGGTGCGTTTGACGGTCTCGAAAAGCAGATACAGAAGAGAATCGGCAAGTCGCCTATAGGTTTCGGCGGAGAGATTAAACCGCATATTGAAATGCAGGACAATATATTTAAAAAAGTCGTGCCGAAAGACCTTGTAAAATTCGGCATGGTTCCTGAATTTGTCGGAAGACTGCCCGTTATTTCCGTTTTGGAAGAACTGGACGAAAATTCACTTGTCAAGATTCTGACCGAGCCGAAAAATGCACTCGTAAGGCAGTATACAAAACTTTTTGCGTATGACGATATAGAGCTTGAAATTCAGGAGGACGCACTTGTTGAAATTGCGAAAAAGGCAATTGAACAAAAAACAGGTGCAAGAGGTCTGAGGGCTATTCTCGAAAACGTTCTTATGAAAACTATGTACACAGTGCCGTCGGACGGAAGTATTGCCAAGGTGACTGTTACGGCTGAGAGCGTTAAGGGTGATGGACAGCCGATACTCACAAACAGACGTAATAAAACGGTTGATTTTGCCGATATAGCTTAAAAAAAAGGGTTGCCATTACGGCGACCCCTTTTTGTTTGTGTTATGCGAATTAACAGCCACAGCCACAGCCGTTGTTGTTGCAACCACAGTCGTTGCTGTTGTTGTTGTTGCCACAGCCACCGCAGATAACGAGGAAGAGGATTATAAGAAGAATAATGCACCAGCAGTTATTTCCGCCTTCAAAACAATTACACATAAAGAACAACTCCTTAAATTAATGTATTTAAAGCGTTTTGTTTCGCTTTATAGTACATAGTATGCAGACGTAAAAAAAGTGTTACAAATTTTTTCCGTGTTGCTGTTTTCGACCGTTATCGCACGGAATAAGTGGCATAATATAGACAGGATTTTTTCAGGAGGGTGTATTATGATAAATACGGACAAATTCACAAAAAAAGCTGTAAAGATAATTGAGGGGGCTGTATGTCTGGCTTCGGAACTCGGTCACACATATATCGGCAGTGAACATCTTATACTTTCGATTACGGACGACGGAACTACAGGGGCTTCCGAGATACTGACGGAAAACGGCGTTACATCTGAACTCATGAAAAGGGAAATTATAAGGATTGTCGGTCAGGGAACGCCGTCCATACTTAATCAGCGATATTTTACAATGGCGTTGACGAAAATTCTTGAAAGGGCTTTTGACATAGCTGCAGCGGACAAAAAACGTCAGGCGACGACGGAACACATTCTCGCCTCGATTATAAAAGAACCGTCTTGCAGTGCGTGTACCATAATGAAGAGAATAGGCGGAAATCTTACGGGAATATGCGGAGGACTTAACATCTTAAATTCTGCGGAGATACAGGAGGAAATTTTTGAATATATAAAGCCGAAAGTTTCAAATCTGCCGAATCTTTTCAGGTACGGAAAAAATTTAACCGATATGGCTGTCATCAAAAAAAACGACCCGCTTATCGGCAGGCATGACGAGATAGAAAGAGTTTTGCAGGTACTTTCACGGCGGAATAAAAATAATCCTTGTCTTATCGGGGAGGCAGGAGTTGGAAAAACGGCTATTGTTGAGGGTGTAGCGGAGCTTTTTGTGCGGAATCTTGTACCTGATTCACTAAAAAACAAGTTTATTTTTGCACTGGACTTTACATCTCTGCTTTCGGGGGCGAAATACCGTGGAGACTTTGAGGAGCGTGTAAAGGCTTGTCTGGACGAGGCGGTGAACGCCGGAAATATAATTTTATTTATTGACGAAATACACACGATAGTCGGAGCAGGGGCGGCGGAAGGTGCAATAGATGCGTCAAATATCATGAAACCACAGCTTGCAAGGGGCGAACTTCAGATAATCGGTGCAACCACTTTTGAGGAGTACAGAAAGACTATTGAAAAAGATTCCGCACTTGAAAGGCGTTTCCAGCCCGTGAATGTCAGCGAGCCGACAATTGAAAACTGCATTGATATTATAAAAGGGCTTAAAAATAATTATGAAACTTTTCACGGAGTTGAGATTGACGACGAGATAATCTCGATGTCCGTGCATATGTCGGTAAGGTATATTTCGGAAAGATTTCTGCCAGACAAGGCGATTGATGTTATTGATGAGGCTTGTGCGTGTGCGAAAATAAGGTACACGACGGGGGCAATTTCAAAGGATACTGAGTATATAAATATGAACACCGCAAAGTGCAGGCTTAGCGGTATACGGAAGATAATCAACGGCAATGTACGTCCTCGTGTGCAGAGGGAAGATATTATTTCTGTTATTTCTATGAAAACGGGCATTCCGCTTGACAAGATAAGCGTTAAGGACGCACAGGAGATAAATTTTCTTAAAATGAGGCTTTCGGAAAGGGTTATCGGGCATGATTACGCCGTGAATAAGGTGACAAATGCAATATGCCGTGCTAAGTCGGGACTCCGTGACGGCAACAGACCTACAGCGTCTTTTCTGTTCACAGGCTCGACGGGGGTCGGAAAAACTGAACTCGCTAAGGCTCTTGCCGACTGTATGTACAGCTCCGGAAACAATCTCATAAGGATAGATATGTCCGAATATATGGAAAAACATTCCGTTTCAAAGCTAATCGGAGCTCCCCCCGGTTATGCCGGATATGACGAACACCCTAACAATCTTTGCGAGAGAGTAAGGCGGAATCCATATTCTCTTCTGCTTTTTGACGAGATAGAGAAAGCAGACATCGAGGTGCTTAATGTACTTCTGCAAATTCTCGACGACGGCATTCTGACAGACTCAACAATGCGGAGAGTGAGTTTCAGAAACTGCATTATAATAATGACTTCAAACGTCGGGGCGGAAAATGCAAGCCGAAAATCCGCTGTCGGATTTTCTGAAAACGGCGAGCTGACAAGTGAAGAGTACGTTATTTCACGGCTGAGGGAGCATTTTACGCCTGAATTTATTAACAGAATCGATGAGGTCGTTGTATTCAGACCGCTCGGACACGAGGATTTAATGAAAATAAGCCATATAGCACTCGAAAATCTTAAAATCCGTGCGGGAAGTCTCGGAATAGAACTTATTTATTCGCCCGATGTCGTCGAAGCCGTGGCAGATGCCAAGGAAACAGACCGCTACGGAGCAAGACCTATTAAAAGGCGTGTGACGGAACTTATTGAAAATGAACTTGCGAAAATGATTGTGCGGTCTGAGGTGAAAACAGGCGAGGCGGTAAGGATTGAACTGAAAAATAATAAAATTCTTTTTCTGAAAGGTGCAGTCGTGAAATGATGTCAGTTCTCGTCGTGTTTCTTTTTTGTGGAAAAAACCAGTGCCGTGGCGAGCGTTGCAACGGCAATTGCCGAAATACCGCCTAAAACAAGAGGTCTGGTTTCGGCAGAGGATTTCTCTTTATACTCCATTTCTGTGCCGTCCGTGGCGATTATGTAGACGGGTTTATCGTTTTCGTCAAGCACAAACAAACCGCATTTGTCAATATTTTTATTCTTTTCCATGCGGTACTCAACGACTTTATTATCGAAAAGTCTGATATTTTCGTAACTGATTTTACTTTTTTCGCCTGTTTCGGAACTTTCGGCGGTGAGTGCGACAATTTCTTGCTGTACGCCTGAAAGTCTGACAGAATAGTCCTCATCTGACGGAAGAAATATATGCAGTTGAGTATCATCGGAAAAAGTTTTAATTTCATTTTTTCCCATAAGCTCACCGTTTTTCAGCACCTCAATTTCTGCATATGGGTTATTGACAGTTATTTTCCGATAAGGCGAATAGCCGTCTTTAACCTCTCCGTCCGTCACGGCTTCGGCGTAAATTTTCGGCTCGTAATTTTTTTTGCCGAAATCTCCTGTATTAAAAGAAAATGTCTTGCCGAGACGTTTTCCAAACGGCATGAGAGTTACAAAATCGTTTTCATTGATTATATTAATTATATTTCTGCACTCAATATCGTTATATTCTCCGAAAACATATGGACAGCCGAATGTATATACAAAAACATCTTCAGGAGCGATTTTCAATGGAGAATCGGGCGAATTAAAGTCCAAAGCGAGCAACTGAGAGGCAGCACCTCCTATGCTGTGACCGCTGATTAAAATTTTTAGTTTTCCCTCTGCACAAGCCTTGGCGACTTCATTGTGTTCTGAGAGATAGTCGGCGAGCGTATCACGGACAGTCAGGTAAAAATTATAATAATTTCTGTTGGTCATGCCGTTGCGGAAAGGCTGTTCAAAGTCGGAGTTGATTTCCGAATAAAAGTCGCTCTGTCCGCTGTTGCCTTTTAAAGTTATGGCGAGAAGCGTTATACCGCCGAAACTGCCGTTTGCAAACGAAAATGAAAAATCCTCCGACGGATAGCCATAAACCGCTATATTCTGCGATTTAAAGCCGAGTTGTCGGTAGGCGGAATTTATATAATAGCCTGCCTCACGTCTACCGTTGTAGGAAGCAGAACTCAAAGCCACTGCAACTTCGGCGATTTCCTGATGATATTCCGCTGAGTTACCGCTGAACGTCCTGTCCGTCAGAACTGCATCAATTCCACCGCCGTAATACCGCACACCGTCGGGGATTTCGACGTCAACAGCGTTCATATATTTATAGCCGTAATGTGCCATGAGACCGTTTTCCTCCTGCGTGTCAAAATAGACGAACTGTCCGAATTTACTACCGCTCGGCACTTGCGGAATAAGGTCGCTTTCGTTTATTACGTTAATTATATTATCAAAATCTGCTGTTGTCGGGTCGCCGTAATAAACATTAGGACAGGCAAAAGTATAGACGAAAATGTCGTCCTGCGGAATGTCGAGAATTTCGCTGTACATGGACTGCACCGCACTGTTGCCGTCAAATCCGCTGTAATCGTTGTTTCCGTGGCTGTCGAGGTAAGCTCCGAGAAGATTACTGCCTGCACCTCCGAGACTATGCCCTGTGATAAGTATTTTCAGACTGCCGTCTTCCGCTGATTCGGCTATTTCAGGGTGTTCGCCGATATAAAGGCTTAACCCGACAGAAACTTTTTTGAAAAAAGACAGAAAGCCCGTGGGGGAATTGTCCTCGAAAAACGGCGAGCCGAAAATTGAAATATCGTGGATAATGTCGTTTGTGCTGTTGAGATTTGTGCCACGCAACGTGACGGCAAGAAGGCGTTTTTTGCCGATTTCACGGGTTGCAACCGAAAAGGCGAGAGAGTCTTCCTCATAGTCTATAATGTTTGTGTCGTAGTCGGCATTGTTTTCCGCACCGCTGTAGCTGAAAAGCGTGACGTCGTTTTCAACGTCAAATCCAAAGTCCTCATATGTGCTGTTGACTTCCACATAGCCGTTATAGCTTGCCTCACTGAGAGCCGAGGCAATCAGGGCGATATTCCTGTGATAGCCGTCAGGGTTCTGTTCAAAAATTTCTTCTGTTATTTCGTAATGGTTTTCTGCCGAAATTTCAGGCGTCGGACTGTTTTTTGAAACAAGCGTGAAGAGAATTACTCCGCTGAAAAGTACAGTAAAAATTTTTTTCATTTTCAATCTCCGTTTATTATTTTTGTTTATTATATGCGTTTCGGAGAGCTTGTATTACAGACCCGAAAAGTAAAAATCCGGTACATATTTTTCCGTGGCAGATGAGAGCTGTTGTGTAAATCCCTCTATGCCGAGTTTAGTGGCGTGCCTTACAACGCTGTTGTATTCCATTTTTGTCACACGGCGTTTTATTTCGCTGAATTTATCGTCTATAAAGTCGAAAGGCGTGTACTGATTCATGATACTGACAAGCGGTGAGGGGATATTTTCGGCTATCCAGTCAATAATTTTAATCGAATCATGGCGGTGCGTGGGCATAACCATGTGGCGAATCAAAGTTCCTTTTATAAGTCCTCCTTTTGCGTTATACTGCGGACTTCCAGTCTGCGAGACCATTTCGAGAACGGCAGACGAGGCATATTCAAAATAATCACGTGCATTTGAATAGCGTGCGGAGATTTCGGGCGAAAAATATTTTATATCGGGCATATATACATCTATATAGCCGTTCAGCAGTCGTATAGTTTCGGCGAGTTCATAACCGCCTGTGTTATAGATTATCGGGACTGTCAGGCGATGTCTTACAAGGTCGAGTGCCTTTATTATGTCTGGGACAAAGTGGGTCGGCGTAACAAGCTCGATATTATCAGCCCCCTTTTCCTGCAATGACAGAAAAACATCTGCGAGCTGACGGACTGTGAGAATTTTTCCGTGAAGTTCGTTGCTTATGATATTATTCTGACAGAAACAGCAGTGCAGACTGCAACCCGAAAAAAATATCGTTCCTGCACCGTTTTCATAGGAAATACATGGCTCTTCCCATTGGTGAAGTGTTGCTTTTGCACAAAGAATCTCCGCACCAGCTTTGCAGAATCCTCTTTTTTCATACCTGTTTACTCCGCACCTGCGAGGGCAGAGAGTACAGTTTTCATACATGAAAATCCCTCCGTTTCTATAAAATTATAACACATTTAACAGGCTTTATCAAGAAAAAAATTCCCCCGTCGGATACGGGGGAAAACGTAATATATTTTACTTGTGTTCTCTTATTATTGATTTACTGCAAAGATAGGTTATCAGGAAATAACCGCCGTAAATAAGCAGAATTATTGCAGAGGAGAATATTATTGATTCTGTCATTTTTTCCGTGCCTAAAGCCTCAAGGACAATTTTTGAAAATTTCATTCCGAAAACCGAGTGGACGCACGCAAGCACTAAAGGTAACAGGAAAAATATTCCCGTCTGTCTGAAAAGAGATTTAGATATGTCTTTTTCTTCTGCACCTATTTTCCGGAGAATTTCGTATTTCTGCATACTGTCGACAGTATCGGAAAGCTGTTTCAGGGCTATGATTACGGAACACGAAATCAGGAAAATAAGTCCTATATACAGTCCGAGGAATGTAACGATAGCTCCGAGACCTATTGTTGCCTCTGCAATAGTGATTTTTGTATTCAAGCCGATTGAATACTTATTTTTGGGAATGGTTTCACGCCAAGCCCTCAGCATATTGTCATATTTATCAACAACAGTTTTTTCCGTGGCTGATTTGTCATCTCTCGTGCCGTCGGGATAGTTGCCTATAAAATAGTCTGCTCCTGCAAATGCCTCATCAACAGCACTGTCGGGTACAATAAATATACCTGAATTTATATGCTGAGAAGATATATCTATAAAACCGTCCTGACAATCGGCATATTTCGAGCGGAGAGTTTTTCCCATTATATTAAGTTCCGTGCCGACTTCAATTGAATCATCACGTATTTTCTTTATCGATGCAAAATCGCACACTATTATAAATTCGTCCTCGCCGAGCGAAAAAGTATCTCTGTCATATAGTTGCATGAGTTTATTATAGTCGCTTAATTTAACTATTATTTCCTGAGAAGTCATGTCAAGAAAAGGATACTGTTCTGAAATAACATCAACGTATTCTCCGAGACTGTCCCTGAAAACAAAATTATCATCAAGATAACTGTGAAAGTGTACGTATTCGCTGAAGTCTTCTGTAATGTCATAACCGTAAGTTTTATATTTTTCAGTAATATCCGTATATTTCAGCCCGTCATTTTCATGCTCTGTATAATAAAGTTCAAAGTCGGCGGGGCATTGGCTTGCAATATTTGCATTCATGGAGTTTCTTATTGAAAAGGCAGAGGAGAGTGTACATATAGTAACAAAAAGCATAAGGCATATAACGGTCATTGAGGCTACCGTGGTATTTACTTTACTGCTTATCTGCCTGAATGTAAAGCTGTTCAGACCGCTGAAATAGGTCTTTTTCATGGACATGACAACACGGAGAAGCATTCCCGAAACAGACCAGAAAATCAGAAAAGTTGCTATCGCTCCCGTGGCTATCATCTTAGCCATTAATTCCTGACTGAGATGAGTTGTATCCCAGCCGACTTTATAATAGGCATATCCGAGTGCGGAGACAGATGCAAGGAAAATAACAATACATAGTGCAGGGTTTTTCAGCTTGAGTTTTTCGGACTTTTTTCCCGACTGCATAAGGCTTATGAGCTTTAATTTGCCAATCATTATACTGTTGAATACCATTACGACAAGATACATGATTCCGAAATAAACGGCTGTCTTTGCTATGGCTTTTCCTGAAATGAGGAACTTATATTCTGTCATATCGGCTTCAAAGAGATTTGCGACAAGCGAACTCATAAGCTGTGAGAGTCCGACGCCGACAGCAAGTCCGACCAGAAGAGAGCCACAACCTATTATTATAGTTTCAATGAGAAGTATAGCCGAAATTTTACTCTTGCCCATGCCGAGAATAAGATAAAGGGCAAATTCTTTATTACGGCGTTTCATAAGAAAACGGCTCGCATATACAATAAGCAAACCAAGAATGAACGAGACAAAAACGCTTACACCCGACAGCATTGTGTCAAGAAGTTCAATCATTGAACTGGTATTTTCAGAGATTTTGAGAAAAGCCGTCTGTTCGCCTATGGCATTGAAGACATAGAAAACCGAAACGCCTATAATCAGCGTAAAAAAATAGATAGCATAGTCACGGAGACTTCTGCGGATATTGCTTACGGAGAGTTTAAAGAGCATCGTTCACGTCACCTCCCAGAAGCGTAACCACATCGATTATTTTATCAAAGAACTGTTTCCGTGAATCACTGCCACGGCATATTTCGTTAAAAATCCTGCCGTCCTTTATGAAAATAACACGTGAGGCATAACTCGCTGTAAAAGAGTCGTGAGTAACCATCATGATTGTTGCGTCATGTTCTCTGTTTAGATAGCAGAAACGCTCAAGAAGCATTTTGGCAGATTTGGAGTCTAATGCTCCTGTCGGTTCGTCCGCAAGAACGAGTTTAGGATTTGTGACGATAGCCCTTGCCGAAGCTATACGCTGTTTCTGTCCGCCTGACATCTGATATGGGTATTTATTCAGTACACCCGTTATATCAAGCTGTCGTGCGACGTTTTTTATTGCCTTGTCTGTTTCGTCGGCACTGACTTTCTGTATTGAAAGTGCGAGGGCGATATTTTCATAAGCAGTAAGGGTATCAAGCAGGTTAAAATCCTGAAATATAAACCCCAGCTTTTCACGCCTGAATTTATTCAGTTCCTTTCCTCTGAGAGTTGTTATATCGGTATTTTCGAGGAATATATGTCCTGCCGTAACTTTGTCGATAGTGGAAATGCAGTTTAACAGGGTAGTCTTTCCGCTGCCTGACGCACCCATTATGGCGACAAATTCACCCTTTTCAACCGAAAACGATATACCGTCGATAGCTTTCGTAAGGCTTGACTTGTTGCCATAGTATTTTTCAATCTGCTGTATTCTGAGTAATTCCATTTCAGACCTCCTGTTGATTTGTTATGGCTTTATTATACAGCAGATTTTTAAATCTGTCGTGTGTTTAATGTTACGGAATATTACAATTCTGTAATGTCAGTCAGGACGGAGAAAATTATTTTTACCGAAAGTTATAATAATATCAGTGTATACATTACGTACTGACTCAGCTTTTATATCATGTCCGAGACTCCGGCAGAGGTTGCGGATTATATAAAGTCCCATGCCTGTGGACTTTGTATGTGTGTGACCGTTTACGCCCGTATAGGACTTTTCAAAGATATACGGCAGGTCTGTTTCAGGTATGCCTATGCCGTTGTCACGGAAATGGAATATAACTGATTTGTCGGTTTCGACAGCGTAAATATTTATTTCGGGGTCTCGTTCCGCTGAAAAATAACGCAGACTGTTGCCGATAAGCTGACCGATTATATATTCAAGCCACTTGCCGTCGGTCATGACTTTTAAATTGAGATTTTCCGTCTTTATCGTTACATTGTGTTGCTGGAGTTCGGCACGGTTTTTCACAGCAGAGGCATTAAACGCGGACTTTAAAGTTATTTCTTTTATTAAATAGTCTTTTTCGGCATTTTCGCCTCTCGCATAATACATAACGTTTTCCACACAGTCATCTATACGGCGGATTTGCTGTGTATATTTTCCGCTTATTTCGGGATTATTGTGGCACATTATCATCAGTGCGGAGAGAGGGAGTTTTACTTCATGCACCCATAATTCTATATATTCCTGAAATTCTCTCGTCTGCTGTCTGTAGGCGTTTACGTGGTCGCACATGGACTTGTCCGTTGAATAGAGGACTTCGCTGAAAATCTGTCCTTCGTAAAAATCGGGAGAATCAGTCATGGCGGAAAGCAGATATTTTCTGTCGAGTTTTTCACAATCGGAAATCAGCGAATCATAGAAATGTTTTTTTCTGAGAAATTCCCATAATATCTTTATAATTTCAGCCGAAAAATATGTGAATCCTATAATAAAAATCTGCCATATGCCTATATGGAATACGGCTAAAAAATTCCATATTATGAGCCATGCAATAAGTGAAATGATAATTTCCGCAATTTTGTCCGCAAGGAATTTTCCGAACTTCATATTAATATATACCCCTGTTTTTTTCTCGTTTCAATAGCATTTTCACAGCCGATTTCCGCAAGTTTTGTACGCAGACGGCTGATATTTACAGTAAGTGCGTTGTCGTTGATATACTCTTCGTTGTCCCACAGAGCTGTCATCAGGTCGTCACGTGATACAATCTGTCCTTGTCTGTCGAGGAGGAGGCGGAAAATAATCATCTCGTTTTTTGTTAAAATAATTTCATTTATACTGTCCGTAAGACTTCCCTTTGCGGTATTTACCTGTAAATTTCTGTAGAAATTTTTAATATTTTCTTTTGAAGAGCGTTTCAGGAGAGCGGAGATTCTGAGGAGAAGAATTGTCGGATTATAGGGCTTTGTGATATAGTCGTCCGCTCCGTAGCTCATGGAGATAACTTCGTCTGTCTCGGAAGTTCGGCTTGTTACCATTATAACGGGAGTATCGGTTTTCCGTCGTATTTCCCTTAGGAGCATTTCGCCGTTGAGGTGCGGAAGATTAATGTCCAATAGTATCAGGTCGGAATCGGATTTAAGAATGTTTTCGGCAGAATGCTGAAAATCGGTAAGGGATTCGGTTTCGTATCCTGAATTGGCGAGGAGTTCGGCAAGCTCCGAACGGATAGAAACTTCATCTTCTACAATAAAAATTTTACTCATTGCTTTTTCTCCGTTGTTTTATTTCCAGAATACAAGTAGTTTTTCGATTTCATAGGCTATTTCGGGATAGTCGTAATGCCCCCAGCAGTAGCGGAAAGTCTGATTTAAAGTCTGTATTCCGCTGACAAAGATTGTCCAGACGAGCGAGAAGCAGAAAAAGATATTTATGATTTTTCTGACTGTCGGGTTTTGGGTTTTAACGTAAATGAAAAATATAACCGCCAAAGCACCCGTCAGCATCTGCCACGCAAAGTCCGTCATATAGCGGATAGAATAACCGCTTTCCCATACAGAGCATATAATTATTATCGGAATTATAAGGCACGGAAATGCAAGATAAAGGGAATTTTTTATTTTTGTACGTCTGTCGGGGATTGTCTTCAATGCTTTTCCTGATAAAAACCAGAAGAACAGGGGAAGTGCAAGGAAAAAGAGTCCGCAGACGTTATGGGTCGATTCATAGTCGTTATAGAAGAAACCGTTTACATTCATGCCCTGAAAATTTGCCGATACAAAGGGATATGACGTTGAGAACACGGGTACGTTGAAAAGATAATTATAGAAAGGTATCAGCGAGAGATTTGTGTGAAACTCTGTATTCCTGAAGTCATTTATTGTGAGTGAATACTGTATGCCGAACTCAAATGGCGAATCAAATCGGACATAATTGTAAATCATCTGCACTATACCGAGCGTTGCCATTGGAATAAAAGCACAGGCAAGGAATTTAATGCTTTTTTTATTTAACATTTTCTGTTTTCCGTGAGAGAATCTCGGCACGGCACAAATCATGAAAACCGCAGTACACAGGCAGTAAAGAACGATTGTAGGACGGCTGAGAACGGCTAAGGCAAAGAATAGGGAAGAAAGTGCTGTTTTAGGGAGCGAAATTTTTCCACCGCCGATGACGTTTGAGGAAACGAGAAAACAGAAAGCCCATGTCATAAAAGCAAATCCGGCGGACATTGCTATCTCGTAAAAAAGCGGTCGTCCTATGCTGTACCATATACCGCTTGTCATCTGAATTATTATAAGACTTATCATAAACAGTCCTGTCGGAATATTGGGAAAGAACTTACGGACGAATTTCATAAACAGAACGGAAAGTCCGATTATTCCGATAAGTGCAAATATAAGGACGGCGAAATTGTCAGGGAAATAATAGCCAGTTATGAGATGATACGGCAGAAACAGCAGAAAAACGGGGGCTATACCGTAGTAGGAGTAGAATTTTCCGTTATAATAGACATGGTCCCATACGCTGTTGTTGCTGTAGGAAGCTGTCCATTTATAGTCTAATTCAGCCTCACGGTGCTGTCTGTCATAAGGATTGTCAAAATTAAGGAGGAGTTCGTCAGGTTCTTCAACAAGATAAGTACGTCCGTCAATAAATGCGTCAACAAGCTGTTGAGTAAGCTGATTGCCTGATTTTTTCTTAAACTCGTCTTTCCATGTTCTGTCGTCAAGTCTGTAATCTGTCACCAGTACAGCCCACGCACAAGCGGAAACAGTCAGCAAAACAGTGAATATACGGCAGAATCTGTAGTTTGAAGCAACGCTTTTCTGGAAAAGCCGTTCTTTCAGAAAAGCGTGTATAAAGACAGACAGAAGTACAATAAGGAAAAAGCGAATCAATGAAATATCGAATGCCACGGGCATATTTATAGTTATGCTTTTTATGTACACAGTGCCGTAGTTTACAGGTCTTATTTTTACAATAAGGTCGCTTGTTTTTCCAGAGAGTTCGCATTGCACATATTGCGAGCCAGCCTGTTTCCTTGAAATTATAGTGTGTGCTATGTCCTCCCTGAATGCGTGCGACTGCGTTTCGTCTTTTGCGTCAATCCATAAATCAGCGGAGCGTGTATATGCGGAAAATACCACGTCAGCATAAACAGTGCTTACTTTTCGGTTGATATTCGGAAAAGACAGAACAACCTCGTTTCCGTCCATAACTGCTATATCATTGTCCGACCGCCTGTAAACTCCGCCTTTATTCATAATCTGACGTGTCGCCTCATACGTTATTGTAGGGTAGTCGTCAAACCACAGACGATATGACGGAATATTAAACACTGTCATTTCGAGGACAAAGGCAATGAGAATTGTTTTTACAATAAATGGAATTATATCGTGTCTGGAACGGCTGTGGATTTCGCACAGGACATAGCATATAATACAGATAAGTCCCATGAATGCGTATGTATGGCAGTACATACCGAAATCGATAAATCCGAAAATATCTGTGATACCCACGCTTGCCATAAAGACGGACATTCCCCTTGCAATACACCGTATATTTACAACGGTCTTTGAGGGCTTTTTGTCTG
This sequence comes from uncultured Ruminococcus sp., assembly GCA_947176415.1. Lineage (GTDB taxonomy): Bacteria > Bacillota > Clostridia > Oscillospirales > Ruminococcaceae > Ruminococcus. Next base: position 22,158 of record CAMWQJ010000017.1, read on the forward strand.
TGCTGAGGTCTTTTATTTCCGTCAGGAAGACAACTGAAATAACAACGGAAACAACAAGAGCAGTGATAAATAAAAAAGTGTTCATTGAAAACCTCCGTAAATAATTATGAATTAATAATATTATGGCATTATCAATTACAAATGGTATTATATCATATTTTTTGGGTTATGTAAAGTTTTTTCCTGTGAATCCGAAGTTTATTGTTAAAACAGGCTTGACAAACGGATTTTTTTGTGATATACTTTATAATGTTAAATTGCTTTAAAGCAATAAAGCACAATGAAAGGAATGTATTTATGAAAGAAATATCAAAGCTAATGGATTACAGACCTGACATAAAGGTCATTGACGCTACCCTCCGTGACGGTGGTCTCTGTAACGAGTTCCGCTTTACCGACGAGTTTGTAAAGCACCTCTATAACGCAAATCTCCGTGCTGGCGTTGACTATATGGAGTTCGGATACAAGGCAGACAAGGAAATGTTTGACGTTGAAAAATTCGGACCGTGCAAGTTCTGCGATGATGATTATATAAGGTCGATTGTCGGCGAAAACAATACAGACCTGAAAATTGCCGTAATGGCTGATGTCGGACGTTGCAACTACAAAGAGGATATGCATGACAGAACGGAAAGCCCTGTTGACTTAATCCGTGTGGCTACTTATATTCACCAGATTCCCTCGGCTGTTGATATGATAGAAAACGCAAAGGCAAAAGGCTATGAGGTAAGCTGTAATATCATGGCTATTTCAAACGCACAGGAGGGCGATATAAAAGTTGCTCTCGATATTCTCGGAAAATCTCCCGTTGACGTTTTCTATATCGTCGACAGTTTCGGCTCTATCTATCCTGAGCAGATGGCAAGGGTTGCGGATATGTACTGCGAAATGGCACAAAAATACGGAAAAAAGGTCGGAATCCATGCACACAACAATCAACAGCTTGCTTTTGCGAACACAATAGAGGCTGTAGGTGACGGCGTGGACTGGCTCGACGCTACATATTCGGGAATGGGCAGAGGTGCAGGCAACTGTGCAATGGAACTTCTCCTCGGTTTCCTCAAAAATCCGAAGTATAATATTTATCCTGTTTTGCAGTTCATTCAGGAGCATATGACAAAGTTAAGGGAAGACGGCATTATGTGGGGATATGATTTGCAGTATCTCATGACGGGTCTTCTCAATCAGCACCCGAGAACAGCTATTCAGTTCACAAACGACAAGAGAAAGGACTATGCGGAGTTTTACAAGGAGATTCTCGCACAGGAATAACAAAAGATTTTGAAATTAGGCAGTGATTCAGTATGCAATTCCGGATAACAGTAAATGAAACACCAAAAAATGTAGTTTTGCTTATGGAAAGCCAATATAGCATATACGGGCATTCCGCAAAAACTTATTTTATGTCTGGAAATATAGTTGAAATATATTATAATGAAGACTATGACAAAGTTCTCGCTGAAAGTGAGGACGGCTGGCTTTACTATAATACACATATGGATTTTTTCCCTATAGATGATACAATTACTGTTTCACAGGAAATAGAAATTGCTGAAAATGTTAAAAGTTTTTTTGATAGTTGCTTTTTGCAGTCGGAAATTATATTTGAGTCAGACGAATATGTAACCTAAAGCTGTCTGATAAAAATCTGAAAGACTATTCTCAGAAAATACATTATTGTCGAAATTAGTGAAATTTCGATTGAATTTTTCTAAAAAGCAAAAAATCCGTATTCTTAGGAATACGGACTTTTTTTATTTATTCTTTGAATAGTAACAACAGAAATAATTAAGTGTGCATTTTTCACACTTCGGACTTCTTGCACGGCAGATGTCACGTCCGAACTGCACTGTCTGATGACAGAATTTTCCCGAAATATCAGGGGGAAGAATTTTTTTCAAATCCTTTTCGACTTTTGCAGGCTCTTTGTTTTCAGTAAGACCGAGACGTCCGGTTATGCGTATGCAATGTGTGTCCGTGACTACAGACGGCTTGCCGAAAACGTCTCCGAGAATCAAATTTGCGGTTTTTCTTCCTATGCCTGAAAGAGTAAGGAGTTTTTCCATAGTCGAGGGGACTTCTCCGTTAAAATCGTTTATAAGCTGGGAGGCACATTTTTTCAAATCCCTTGCCTTTACATGATAAAATCCGCAAGGCTTGACTGCCTGTTCGAGTTCTTCAATATCAGCATCAGCGAATGATTCAAGAGTAGGATATTTTTTAAAAAGAGTTTTAGTTACAATATTTACTCTTGCGTCCGTGCATTGTGCGGACAGTCTCGTTGCAAACAAAAGCTGGTACGGCTCTTCATATTCAAGACTGCACTTTATATCGGGATAGAGTTTTTCAAGTTCTTTTATTGCAAGGTCTGCTGTTTCACGCTTTGTCATTTTTCATATCTCCTTTGCATTTCAAGTATGCGGTCGTATATTCTGTACATTTTCTGCACGGTGTTTTCAAGAAAATAATAGTGCTTTATGTAGAAAGCAAGCAGTATTATAATTATAGTCACAAGGATAATCAGCATAGGATTGTCCGTGAGGAGCATTCCAACAATGAATATTGCAAGCACAAGGGCAAAAAGCATTGTAACAAGAAAATGCACTATCCTTTCGTGTTGCATGAAAGCTATCTTGTCCATATGCTCGGCGAGGATTTCGGACAGCTCGCTGTTGTCCTTGCATTCGTTAATACGGCTTTCGATATTATTCATATAGGCAGTGAGGTATCCTGTCAATTTATATCCCTCCCTTAATATTCATAACTATATTTTATCACATAATTATTCTTTTGTCAATAAAAAACGACCGCTTCTGGCGGTCGCTTTTTGAGAGATATAAAATTAGAAAAGTTTCACGGGGATTGAATCGAGCTGACCGAGGATATATCTTCTGAGCAT
>CAMWQJ010000018.1 GCA_947176415.1 uncultured Ruminococcus sp.
TTACAAAGCTTGTACACGGTGAGGATGAGGCAGAAAAAGCTGAAAAATCGGCAAAATCCCTTTTCGGTGGAAACGGCGGGGACGAAAATATGCCGACTGCCGAAATATCAGCCGACGACCTCACGGACGGAAAAATCGGTCTGCTGAATCTTCTTGTAAAATCAGGTCTTGCACCCTCGGTCTCAGAGGCTCGCAGGCTCGTCCAGCAGGGCGGAATAACCGTCAACGACGAGAAAATTTCAGACCCTAAAACGCAGATTGCCCCCGACGGCGTTATTATCCGCAAGGGCAAAAAGGCTTTCAGAAAAATTTTAGTCGTCTGATTTTTTAATCCCGAATATTACTCTCAGAACCCCTGACAGAAATTTCGGACTCCTTATTACAACTACTTTCATAATACGGCTCACCCCCTCGCTGTTTATTTCATTATATTCAGCGGGGGGAATTTTCGTGCATTCTTTCCGAACATATAATAAGTGCGAGTCCGTTTTTTATCGAAACACAGGCTTTTTCCGCTGTTATTTCATTGCTCACGCCAAGCGGAAAACTCTGTGAAAAAATATAGTCCGAAACAGGATATTTAACCCCCGAAAGCTCTGAAATGTGAAGTTCTTCCGTCAGCGAAAACACCGAAAAATAACGCATTCCACGCCTTTCGTAAGTTTGCGAGCCAGTCCCCTGAACATTCAGGATATTACCGTCTCCGACAATCTCCATATAACAGCCATTTTCATAAGCGAAGATAAGCGTCTGAACATTTGCAAAAGCGTGGTCGAAACGTCCTCCGAGACCGCCATAAAGCGTTATTGATTTGCAGTTTTTTCCGATTGCATACCTCACAGCAAGCATTGTATCAGTATCGTCTTTTTCAGGAGGACTTTTTATAATCTCTGAATTTTCAGGAAAACCGCCTTTCCATGAATCAAAGTCGCCTATCACTGCATCAGGCTTTACACCGACTTCAAGAGCGTGTTTAAGTCCGCCGTCGGCACAGATAATCAGGTCGGCAGGAGGCATTGCAAACCCGTCCGCCTGAAAGTCTCCGCCAGCAAAAATAACACAATTTTTCATTTTATTTCCCACTCTTTCAGCCTCCTTGCCTCGTCGTACATGGCACAATAACTTCCGTGTCTGCGTTCCGAAATCAGACCTTTTTTCACAGCCTCAATAACTCCGCAACCCTTTTCGCACGTGTGGGAGCAGTCGCCGAATCTGCAACTGCCTGTATACTCGCCGAACTCCCTGAAACAGTCGGCGAGTTCGTTTTTGCGTATTATGTCATAACGGTTTGTGTCGAATGTTGAGAAACCAGGGGTATCGGCAATATATCCGCCCTCCGAGAGTTTATATAGACGTGCCGTGCGTGTGGTGTGCTTTCCCCTGCCGAGTTTACGGCTTATTTCCGCCGTGGGAATATTAAGTTTCGGGTCTATGGCATTGAGAAGCGTGGACTTCCCTACTCCTGAATTTCCCGTCAATGCACTGACTTTTCCCCTTAAAATTCCCCTTACCTTTTCAATCGTTTCTCCGTTCTCATAGTCAATCTCGATAACGTCAATGCCTATATTTCCGTAAATTTCCTTTATTTCCGAGCTGTCACCGATATCCGTCTTTGTAATTATAATAACAGGCTCTATCCCCTTGTACTCTGCCACGGCAATGAACTTATCAATAATAAGATAATTCGGCGACGGATTACAGGTCGAAACGATAAAAGCCAGACTGTCAAGATTTGCGAGGGGGGGTCTTATTATACAGTTTTTCCTGTCATGGATTTCCGAAACAGCACCCTCCGAAATATCCACAACATCACCCACAAAGGGGCTTATTCCTCTGTTGCGGAATATCCCCCTCGCCTTGCATTCAATAATGCCGTCAGGGGTCTCTACAGTATAGAGACCCCCTGTGCATTTTGTTATGATTCCGCTTTTTGTCACTCTCTCCGCCGTCATATTACTGATATCTAATATAGGGGTGATAATTGCCCCATGCGTCGAAATAGCCATAATCGTCTGCCCAGCTTACAAAATCCTCAGGGAGCGACGGGTCATTTGTTGCCGGCTGTGTAGAAGCCTGTGTAGGAGCTTGTGTAGGCTCCGGAACGTATTCGGTAGGAGCGTCGGTAGCGATATACTCCGTAATCGGCTCTGTCGGCACTTCAACAGTTGTCGTTTCCGTTGCAACTATTCCGCCGACTGCCTCGAATGCTGCCTTTATATTTTCAGACTGCGGAGTAACAACGCCCGTTGCAAAGTTGAACGAATAAGAACCAATCTGTGCCCTTACACCTGTATTCGTGTTTGTTATTACAACAACTACAGATACATTTTCGCCTGAACCCTTTACTTTCTGGCTTGCTTCCATCATTTCAGGAACGAGAAGTATTGTTGTTGATTCCGTATTTGTCGAGCCGTCCTCGTTTGTAATTACAAAGTCAATTACAAAACGTCCGCTTGCACCCTCAGGGAAAGGAATTGTAAACGGAATTTCTCCGTCAGGAGCAACACCGTTGCTGACATAGAAGACAATCTCGCTTCCTTCGTCAACCTTTGTACCCTTTTCTATGCTCTGTTCAATAACTTTTCCCTCTTCTTCGTATGAGGCTTTGAGTTCCGTTCTCGGCTTGAGTCCAGCATATTCTGCGAGCTTGCAAGCGTCCTCTGCTGTCTGTCCTACATAGTCGTCAACGCTTACCTGTCCTGCATCAACGCCCATGCTGACATAAAGTATAATCGTCGAGCCTTTATGCACCATTTCGCCTGCTTCAGGCTCTGTGCTTATTACATAGCCTTTCTGAATTTCCGTGCTTGACGAATTTTTCATTTCGCATTCAAGTCCACGCTGTTTAAGCTGGTCTCTTGCGAGTTCCGCATTCATATTATAGACGTTCGGAAGTTCAACGGTTTCCATACCCTTTGAGAGTTTTACCTTGAGAATATCTCCCTTCTTAAATTCCGACCCCGGCTCTATATCCTGTGAAATTATAAGTCCCGCATCAAGCTCGTTATATTCCGAGCCGTCCTCCTGAAACTGAATGTTGTTTCCGTACTGCGTAACAGCTGCATTATAGTCCATGCCATAGAAGTCAGGCATTGTAAAGTCATTTGTCTGCGTATCGCCCTTTATAAGATTGCTCAGGAGCGTTGCAACGAAAATAACCGCAACGATAATTACAACAACTACTATAGCCGTAAGAACAGGCACAACAAGCGACGGTCTTTCTTCAACATCATCTACATAGTTATCGTCGTCGGGGTCTTCATAAACAGGCTTTTGCTTCTTTCCCTTTTTAATGGGAGGGTCGGCAACCTTGGTTTTCTTTCCGCCCCTGTCGTCGTTTTCAATTTCGAGCTGTCCGATAGCATCTTCAACGCTTGCATAATACTGTCCCTCGTCCATTTCGCCGTAATCGTCATACTCGTCGTCTTCTTCCTTGTAATAGCCGAAAGACATATTAGGATTAACCTTGAATGCGTCTATATCGCTTATCATCTCGGCTGTAGACTGATATCTGTCCTGTGGCGATTTTTCCATTGCACGAAGTACAATCTCTTCCAGTCCGTCAGGAATATCAGGATTCAATGCCCTTGGTCTTTCGGGAATATCCTGCATATGCATTACCGCAATCGCAACAGGATTATCGCTGTCAAACGGCTTGCTTCCCGTAAGCATTTCATACATCATCGCACCCACTGAATATATGTCGCTCTTTGCGTCTGTAACGTTTCCGCCTGCCTGTTCGGGACTTATATAGTGTACACTGCCTATAGCCTGGTCGGTAGCCGTCTTGCCCTCTTCACGTGCAAATTTTGCTATACCGAAATCCATGACCTTTATCGTGCCGTCCGTAAACATCATTATATTCTGCGGTTTTATGTCACGGTGGACAATGCCCTTGTCGTGTGCGTGCTGTAATGCCCTCAGAATCTGTATTACAAAGTGTACAGTATCTTTCCATGTGAGGACTTTTTCTTCCTCGATATACTCTTTCAGCGTTATGCCGTCGATATATTCCATGACGATATACTGAATCTTGTCAGAAAATCCCACATCATAGATTTTCACGATATTAGGGTGAGAGAGTACGGCTATTGCCTTTGATTCATTGCGGAATCTTCTCAGAAAATCTTCATTCTCCGCATATTCCTTTTTAAGAATCTTGATAGCCACGTCTTTGTGGTCCATCACGTCAATGCCCTTATAGACTTCAGCCATTCCGCCTATGCCTATAAGCTCCGTGATTTCATATCTCCCGTCGAGCTTCTTTCCGATGTACTTTTCCATTTCCTCTTCATTCCTCCTGCTTTATTCAGAAATTACCGCAACAGTCACATTGTCATTGCCACCCTTGCTGAGAGCGAGATTTATAAGACTGTCGACAACGTTCTCAAAATCGGTATTTCTGATAACTTCATATATTTCATCGTTGGTGCAGTATCCTGACAGTCCGTCCGAACACAACAGCAGAGTGACTTTATCATCATAATCAATTATGAATGTGTCAACATCAACTGTTTTTTCAACACCAACCGCTCTCACAAGCATATGTTTCTGAGGGTGATTTTCTATTTCCTCCTCAGTTATTCTGCCCTGATTATAAAGCTCTGTCGCTAAATTATGGTCTGTGGTTATCTGATAGAATATCCCGCCTTCTATCACGAGATACGCCCTGCTGTCGCCTACATTGGCAACAAATATCGTTTTGTCCGTTATAAAGACGGCAACGCAGGTCGTTCCCATTCCGAAATTATTAAAATCAAGTTTTGCCCTGTTATAGATAACGGTATTGGAAGCCACGACAGATGCTTTAAGGAGACGGCTGATTTCTTCGTCATCAAGATTTTCGCTGTATTCCTGTGAAAATCTCAGGAAAAACTCTTCTACAGCGATTGTACTTGCTTCTCTGCCGGCTTTTTCACCGCCCATGCCGTCACATACGACGGCAAGGACATTCTTTCCGAAATATTCGCATCTGACAGAATCCTGATTTTCTTCACGTTTCAGCCCTATATCCGTACCGTATATAACCCTCAAAAATCCGCACCTCCGTCCATATTATAATTGCTTTTCTCAATTGCATCACGTCTCAGCTGTCCGCATGAAGCCTCTATATCACTTCCGAGAATACGCCTCACGGTTGCGTTTATACCTCTTCTGCCCAGCCTTTCCGCAAAATTCCTTACTCCCGACCTCGCCGAGCGGTAACTTCTCTCCCTTACTTTGTTCACGGGAATGATATTTACATGACAGTTAATGCCCCTGATTAAGTCCGCCAGCCTGTCCGCATGGGAATCCGAAGAATTAATGCCATCAATCACGGCATATTCAAAAGTAATTCTCCGCCCCGTCCTGCTTATATAGTCACGGCAGGCTTGTATAAGCTCACTGATATTATAGGCATTATTCACGGGCATTATTTCAGAACGCCCTTTGTCGTCCGCACAGTGCAGAGACACGGAGAGAGTAAGACCTAATTTAAGTTCCGCAAGGTCGTAAATGCGTGGGACGATTCCGCACGTTGAAAGCGACACATGACGGAGGCTTAAATTATTTCCACGGCTATCTGAAAGAATGTCAAGAAATTTAACTACATTGCCGTAATTGTCCAGCGGTTCGCCTATTCCCATAAGCACCACGCCCGAAACCTTTACGCCCTTGTTTTTTTCCGTTTCGTAAATCTGCATGAGAATTTCCGAGGGTGTGAGGTTGCGGACAAACCCCGCAATCGCCGAGGCACAGAACCGACAGCCCATTTTACAGCCGACCTGTGTGGACACGCACACGCTGTAGCCGTAATTATACTGCATAAGTACAGTCTCGACAAAATTTCCGTCGTCAAGCCTATAAAGATATTTTACAGTATTATCTATGGAAGATTCAAGTCTTTTCTGTATAAATAGTCTTTTTATACAAAAAATTTCCTTAAGATACATTCTCATTTGTACAGGAATATCAGTCATTCCGTCAAAATCAAAAACCCTTTTTTCATGAATCCATTTAAAAATCTGCTTTGCCCGAAAACTTTTAACGCCTTTTTCAGCGAAAATCTTTTCAAGTTCGCAATAACTCATACTGATAATGTCAGTTTTTTCCAACCTCATCACCTTACTTTTCTGAACTTTGCGATAAAAAAGCCGTCACTGCCGAAATGGCACGGGAATATATCCGCCATGTTCCCGAATTTCTCGCCGAGCGGTTGCGGAAGTTCCACAAACTCGATTTCAGGGTGATTTTCAAGCAGTCTGTTCACAACTTCCTGATTTTCGGCTTTTCTCAGTGTACAAGTTGAATAGACCATCTCACCGCCTGTTGCAAGATAATTCAGTGCATTGTCGGCAATGCTGTACTGAATTTCCGGAAGTCCCGAAAAACCGGCTAAATCCTTATATTTTATCTCAGGTTTACGCCTTATTGCACCTATACCAGAACACGGCACATCGCAGAGAATTTTTGTGAATTTCGGCAGTTTTTCATTGAATACAGTGCCGTCGCCTGTTTCCGCCGAAATATTCGCAAGCCCAAGCCTTTTCGCTCCGTCACGGATTAAATTGACACGTTTTTCGTGCAAATCAAAAGCCTGAATAATTCCCCTTCCGCCCATGAGTTCAGCCATTGTAAAGGCTTTTCCCCCAGGGGCTGAACATATATCAAGCACATTGTCTGCCTCCGTGGGTGCGAGTGCGATACAACAAAGCTGTGAAGCCATATCCTGAACGTGAAAAAAGCCTTTTTTAAAAGCCTCCGTCCGCACTGCGTCACCGCCCGAAAGGGTGAAACACTCGGAAATAACACTGCTTTTTTCAGCCTTTATATCGCCAAGCGAGGCTTTAAACTCCTCTTCACTGCATTTCAGCGTGTTCATTCTAACAGTGACGGGCGGACTTCCCAAAGCGTCCGAAAGAAGATTTTCCGCCAGTTCAACGCCATAGTCGTCAATAAGACTTTTAACCAGTCCGACGGGTGCGGAATACTTCACCGAATACATTTCAAGCCTGTTTTTCGGCATTTCAACCTTTTTTCCCTGCCTTATGAAATTCCTGAGGACAGCGTTTACCATGCCAGAGGCACTCGTTTTGCGGAACATCTTCACAAGCGACACACTTTCGTTTACAACCGCACTTTCGGGGATATTATCCATGAAAATCATCTGATACAGACCGCTCCGCAGAATATTCAACACCACGTTGTCAAGCTTTTTCAGTGGTCTGCTCGCCAGCTTACTTATTATATAGTCAAGGTAAATTTTCCGTTCTATAACGCCGTAATAAACCGCCGAACAGAATTTTCTGCCACTTTCGTCCAAATCGGAATTTTTCAGACCGCTGTCAAGCTGAATATTTGAAAAGCTGTTTTCCGAAAAAGTTTTACACAAAAGTTTAACAGCAGTATGTCTCGGATTTGCCATGCGAATCACCCCAGTTTTTCGCCGACAGACAGCTTTTTTCCTCTGAGAAAGTCCGCCGTTTTCAGACGTTTTCCGCCCTCGGTCTGCACTTCATTGAAAATAACAATCCTGCCGTCTCCGCACTTTACAGCGAAATTCTCCGCATTTACAACCGTTCCGTCCTCGACTTCATTATTATAATAGTCTGCAATCTCGGATTTGAAAACTTTCAGTCTTTTCCCTTGTAAAGTAGTAAATCCCGTCACACCCCTGATTGTATTGTGGACTTTTTCCGCACTCTCCAAAAAATCAAGTTTGCTCATTTCTTTCCGAATCATAGGCGAATAGCTCGACTGTGAATCGTCCTGTTTCCGCGGACTCAGCGTGCCGTTTTCAATAGCCGTCAGCGTTTCTGCGAGTACCTCCGCACCCATTTCCGCAAGCCTTGAATAAAGCTCCTGATAATTTTCATTTTTGCCTATAGGAGTACTTTTTTTAATCAGCATATCGCCCGTGTCGAGTCCCTCCGCCATAAGCATTGATGTAACGCCAGTTTCCGTCTCGCCGTTAAGCAGACAGTGGTTGATTGGCGCTGAACCTCTATATTTCGGCAGAAGAGAGGCATGAATGTTGATACATCTGTGTTTCGGAAGTTCAAGAATTTCTTTCGGCAGAATCTGACCGTAAGCCGTCACAACTATCAGGTCGGGAGAAAGATTTTCAAGAATTCCAAACGATTTTTCCGCATCTTCGCCTTTCCGCAGTGACAAAGGCTGAAAGACATCAAATCCATGCTCGACCGCAAAAGCCTTTACGGGCGTGGGAATCATTTTATACCCCCTGCCTTTCGGCTTGTCAGGCTGTGTGAATACCGCCACGACCTCATGCGGACTCTCCACAAGCATTCTAAGGCACGGCACGGCAAAGTCAGGCGTACCCATAAATACAACTCTCATCAGGCTCATTCCTCCTCAGGCACAAAAAACTCCTCAACAATTTCAGTGAAAACATGACCGTCGAGGTGGTCGTTTTCGTGGCACGTACACTGCGCACCGAGTTCCGAAAAATCTCTTTCAAACCAGTTGCCGTTTCTGTCCTGAGCTTTCAGGTGGCAATGCATGGGTCTTGTCACATATCCCCATACATTAGGACATGAGAGACAGCCTTCCGTGACTCTCTGCTTACCTTTTTTCATGGTAATTTCGGGATTTATCGCCTCTATCCTCTCGTCGTCGAGGTGCATTATGAAAAGCCGTCTGCATATTCCCACCTGCGGACCTGCCAGTCCAACTCCCTGTGCCTTGTCAAGTGTTTCATGCATATCATCAAGCAATTGTGCAAGTTTTGAATCAAATTTTTCCACGGGTCTGCATACCTTGTGCAACGCTTCGTCCTTGTCAGTTAAAATTTTCCTCAGTGCCATTTTGTTAAAATCCTTTCTTTTTATAATCCTGTATCGCCGTTCATGTCGGCATAAAGGGAAATACCTGACATTTCCCGTAATTTAGCGGATTTTTTTACCACTCCGCCTATAAATTCCCTTATTTCCGCCGTATTTTTGCACTTCATGATAATCCGCCAGCGGTATCGGTTGTTGACTTTGCCGTGCAGGCATTTTACAGGCATAATAACCCTCACAGGAGTTTTAGGATTAAGTTTCCGCAAATCCTCACGCATGATTTCAAGCACCGCCTCTGCACCTTTCTGCACCGCCGTGTCGTCAGCTCCCGAAAAGGCAAAAACACAAATATCGCAGACGGGCGGAAAAATCATTACACGCCTGAGTGCTATTTCCTGTTCATAGAATCCCTCATAATCCTGCTCCGAGGCAAGATTTATTATATAGTGGTCAGGATTGTACGTCTGTAGAATCGCCCTGCCCCTCTTTCCGCCACGACCGCTTCTCCCGACAACCTGAGTAATCAGCGAAAAAGTCTGCTCGTATCGTCTGAAATCTCCAGCGTACAGAGCCTTGTCAACCGACAGAACGCCTACAAGCGTTACATTCGGAAAGTCAAGCCCCTTGCCAATCATCTGCGTGCCTATCATTATATCATACTCACCATTGCGGAATGCCGTGAAATTCTTTTCATAAGAATGCCTTGAAAAAGTCGTGTCTGCGTCCATTCGGAGAATGCGGGCTGTCGGGAAATATGTTAAAATTTCGTCCTCGAGTTTCTGCGTGCCGAAACCTGTTTTTTTAAGATTTTCAGAACGGCATGACGGACATATTTTTATTTTGTCGCTTGAATATCCGCAGAAGTGGCACATCATCTTGCCGTTTTTCCTGTGATAAGTCAGCGGTATTGAGCATTTAGGACAATAAACCGTCTCTCCGCAGTCCGTACAACGCATTACGGTATGATAGCCACGGCGGTTGAGAAGTAAAATAGTCTGCTCGTTGTTTTCGAGATTATAATTTATCTCAACGGCGAGTTTTCGGCTGAACTCCGAGGCATTCCCGTCATAACGCTCCCTGCCCATATCTATTATGTCAACGTCAGGCAACGGCATATTCCGATAGCGTTTTTTCATTTCTATCAGCCTGTAAACACCTTTTTCGGCGAGATAATAGCTTTCAACGGACGGCGTGGCGGAGGCAAGCACAAGCACGCTATTATGATATGCACACCTTTTTTTTGCAACGTCATGAGTGTTATAACGTGGCGGTCTGTCCGATTTATAGGAACTTTCGCCCTCCTCGTCCATGATTATGAGACCGATATTCACGAGCGGGGCAAAAACCGCACTTCTCGTGCCTATCACTATATCGGCACTGCCGTTTTTTATGCGTTTATATTCGTCAAGTCGCTGTCCGAGAGTCAGACCGCTGTGGATAACTGCCACCCTCTCGCCGAAAAGAGAACGGAAACGTTTTAAAATCTGCGGAGTAAGACTTATTTCGGGAATCAGCATTAAAACCTGTCTGCCGTCTGCCACTGTATCGGAAATAAGTTTTTCAAATACAGAAGTTTTACCGCTACCCGTTACGCCGTGCAGAAGAAAAACAGCAGGTTTATTTGCATGTACCTGTGCGGAAATCTCCACATAGGCTTTTTGCTGTTCGTCCGAAAGAATTATGTCATTTATATCGGAAAACCCCTCCGAAAAGTCCTCAACACGCCTGAAAGTCTCTTCTTCGTAAATTTCCGCAACCCCTGATTTTTCAAGATTTGAAGTTACAATCCTCGTGACACCGCACATATATTCCGCCTCTTTCAGCGATACACTGCCGTTTTCCGTAAGAAAATCAACAACGTTTTTTTGCTTTGCGGTAAGACGGAAATCTGATGTATTGTCAAGATATTTGTCAGTAAGACGCAACATTTTTACGGAAGCGTTTCCGACAGCCTGACGGAAAATATTATCAGAAATCACAGCACCCATTTCAAGAAGTTCATCAACAACTTTCCGACCGTTCTTTAAAATAAAATCGTTTATATAGTCTGTCAGTTCGGCGGACGGAATTTTCTGTATTTCACGGAAAAAACCGGCTGTTTCCGTATCTTTAATGGTGCTTCGGTCAAAAGACTTTTCTATGCTGAAATTCTCCCTGACAGTCACGTGCATTGACGGCGGAATCATTACTTTCACCGCCTCAAAGTAGGTGCAGAAAGTAAAGTCATGAAGATAAAAAGCGAGTTTTATAAATTCGTCCGAAAGAACGGGTTTTCTGTCTATCAGTGATATTATATGTTTCAGCTTTAATTTACAGCCCTCCGAAAGTTTCATTACAACGCCTGTACAGCGTTTGTTTCCTCGACCGAACGGCACAAGCACACGGCAACCGCAGGCAACCGTTCCCGAGAGGGTTTCGGGGACGATATAACTGAAAAGCATATCAAAAGAATAATGCGTGCCGTTTACGGCCACCTCTGCAATCAGAGACATTTATTCTCCCTGCTGAAGAGTGCTTACTATCTTACATTTTCCGCTTGCGAGTTCTTCAACTGCCGTCTTTACGGGCTTTTCCTCCAAAGTTTCGTTCATTTCAAAGAGTTCGTCCGAAATCTCCCTTGCACGTTTTGCAACGGCTATCACAAGCGAATAGCAACTTTCATTTTTTGAAATAATCTGATTTACTGCGGGTCTAAGCATTTTTTAACACCTCATTTATAATATCTCCCGAATTTTCGGTTTTAAGCTCCTCAGCACGCATAAGTGCCATAAAGTCATCTACAGCATCTTTAAGCTCGCTGTTTAAAATAATGTAGTCATAATTCGACGACATGGAAATTTCCCACGTTGCCTTTGCAATTCTCTCAGCGATAACATCGTCCTCCTCCGTGCCACGCTTTCTGAGACGGCGTTCAAGTTCTTTCAGAGACGGCGGAACGACAAAAACAGAAACACACTCAGGGCGTTTTTCCATGACGTTCATTGCACCGTTTACTTCTATTTCAAGTATTACATTAATACCCTTTTCGAGATAGTCGTCAACCTCTGTCAGAAGAGTTCCGTAATAATGCTTGCAATATCCCGCATATTCAAGAAAAGCATTCTCGCTGATTTTCTTTTCAAATTCCTCATCTGTCATGAAGTAGTAATTAACACCGTCTTTTTCGTTGTTACGTGGTTCACGTGTTGTTGCCGAAACAGAACAGTAATAATTGCCTTTTTTGACAATCTCTTTTATCATTGTACCTTTTCCGCACCCTGACGGAGCAGAAAATACAATAAGTTTTCCCTTATTCATTTTCATTTCCTCCCGACTCGTTAAGCCTTGTTGCGATTGTTTCCGAAATAAGCGAAGAGAGTACGACGTGACCGCTGTCCATTACAATAACGGCACGTGTTTTTCTGCCGTGCGTTGCATCTATTGCCATACCGCCGTCCCTCGCCTCCTGAATCAGTCTTTTGACGGGTGCGGACTCCGGACTTACTATCGTGACAATTCTTTCAGATGCAATCATGTTTCCATAGCCTATATTGATAAATTTCACGGTCTCACCTATTCTATATTCTGAATCTGTTCACGGATTTTTTCTATTTCCGCTTTCATTTCAACGACAATTTTCGTCACGCTCAAATCCTGTGCCTTCGAGCCGATTGTGTTTACTTCACGGTTCATTTCCTGCACTATAAAATCGAGCTTTCTGCCCACAGGCTCGTCCGAATCAAACATATCCCTCAGCTGTGAAACGTGGCTTCTGAGACGCACCGTCTCTTCGTCAACTGCGATTTTTTCCGCAAATATAGCCGACTCCGTTAGTATACGCTGTTCGTCTATGTCTTTCGTTCCGAGAATTTCCATCAGTTTCTGATAAAGCCTGTTGCGGTAGTTTTCAACGGTCTGCGGTGAGATTTCCTCAATTTTTCCGACCATTTCAAGAATGCCGTCCGCCTTTGAAATTACGTCACTGCGGAGTTTTTCGCCCTCTGTGCAACGCATTTCCAGAAATCCCGAAAGTGCCGATTCTGCGACAACTACAACGTCCGCCCAAAGCTGTTCCTGATTGTCCGCAACTTTCTGCACCACGAATATTTCAGGTAATTTTATTAACTTTGAAAGTGCCAAATCGTCTTTGAGAGACAGTTTTTCCGAAACGCCACGTAGAGCCTTTACATAGCCATCCGCAACTGCCATATTCACGGATATTTCGGATTCTTTTGACTCTATGCTGTTTATCGTCACAGAAACTTCAACCTTGCCACGTGAGATATTAGTTTTAAGAAGTGTCTTTAATTTTTCGTCAATATAGCTGTACGCACGTGGAATCCTCGACGAATATTCATAATATCTGTGGTTTACCGAGCGTATTTCAACAAGAATGTCACGCCCGTTGATAATTTCCTGTGCCCTGCCGTATCCTGTCATGCTCCTTGTCAAGCTGTTCACCTGCCTTTATATTAATGTATAATGCACAACTATGCTATTATATTATTATACCACTTATTGTCAAAAAATGCAAGCATTTTAAGAAAAAAACCACGGAAATCAATTTTCATTAATAATCCATTGATTTCCGCATAAAAACAGACAGCACCCCTCGGGTGCTGTAAAAAATATATCATTCGGCGGACGGCTGTTGCTGTACTGTCTTTACAATTCCTGTCATTTCGCACAGATTCCTGTAGAAAGACCTTACGGAATTTTTACCCGTCAGGACTGCCGTATCAATCATTGCCCCTGTATACTCGTCATCTATGAATACATAGCATTTTATATCGTCCGCCTCAACAAACTGTACCTTGGTATGCGTGCCGTCTGAAAGGTCGTATTCAACGGTAAGCAACGGCTCGGAGTTGTCAGGCTTTGCCTTTATGTCAATATCCGTTATGACAAGCACCGACATTGCATTGTAAAAATACTGAAAAGTAGTTGAGTTTTCGGCATTCTCTATATCAACATCATTGCCGTCAATTTTCAGCTTGCGGTCTGTCATATTCAGATTGAAAGAACTGTGTATATCCTCAAAATCAAGTTTAAAGTCCGTAACGCTGTAAATACCCGCCGTTGTCACCGAATCGGGCATAAAGCGGAGTGGCGTGTAGTTCATAAAAGACAAATCCGAAACATAGTATGTCTGCACCTGATTTGACGACGTATCAAGCACATATGTATACGTGTTGTTGTTTGCTTTTTTACTGCTTATGATTAACTTTCTTTCCGTGCCGTCCTTGCCTTTCACTGTCAGCTGTGCGGCGGGCTTGTCAAAACCGTATTTGCTTAAATCTTCGAGATATTCATCAAGAAGCTGTTCCGCCTCAAGACGTGTCAGCGAAGTAATCATGGCTGTAACTGCTGTCTGGTCAAACGGCAGTTTTGAATATTCCGACGGCAGAGACCACATGGAAGTTTCGGAATCAAATTTCAGGTCGTAAACCGTCTTTCCGTCCTTTTCAAGAGTTATCTGCTGTATTTCCGTATCTCCGTATGGAATAAGGTCTTTTGCTTTCATCATAAGACGGCTTGTCTTGAAAACACTTCCGTTAATTGAGTCAACAGTATAAATATTATTTTTTCCCTCCGCCATTACATAATAATAGTCGTTGGTGGGAGTTATGTTTCCGACATATATTTTATACTCGTCCGTGCCGTCGTAAAATGTTATTGTTTCGGGACTGTCGAGTCCGTACATTGTTTTTTTAGAACTGTCAGCCTCGCCGAAAGAATCTTCCGCAGTGAGTTCAGACGCAAATGTACAGAGAGCCTGCATATAGGTCTGGTCTATGGCAAATTCCTTGTTGTCAAGACTCCACTTTCCGTCGTCATCTTTTATAACTTTATACTCGCCGTCCGCACAGTTGAAAACAACTTCCGTTACGCTGTCGCTGTCGAAGTCGAAAAGAACCTTGTCGGCGGTCTGAATATTTTTTTGCTGAGTTTCCTTGTCGCTCTTATTTTTAACCGCAAAGAACGCACCAAACGATGCACCCGCAACGACAAGAAGAGCAATTGTTGCAATTATGACCCTTTTCATCAAGCATATCTCCTTTTAAGCCATACCGCAACACCGAGAAGTGCTATAACTATCGGCACAACTGTAAATACTCTGAGTACGGACTGTGCGTGCAGTGCGTCCTCAAAGTGCATTGTATCATATGTGCTGGACTTGTTTCCTATGCCCATTTCAACATCTGTATCATAAAGCCATGTTGTCGAAAATATAGACAGATACTGAGTTCCTGAAATAGTCGGATAAACTTTATTTATATCCATAATGTCATCAGTGCCGAAAAGAATAATCTTTCCGAGAGTCTGCTTATTATATGAATAATATCCGAAAAAAAGTTCACTGCCGTTAAGTTTTTCGGCTTCCTCGGCTGTATTCTTGTCACCGCCCATAGCTGTACTCTTTGTTGTATAGCTTGATGTGGTAACGTCCGATATATTCTGTACTATCGGCGATTTTTCAATATATGCCGTGTCGCCTACATACTCGTATACACTTCTTGTATTGGATATGCCTGCAATATAATCGCCCTGCTCTATCAGGTAATTTATATCCGTTGTCAAATCTTCCGTAAAATCTTCTGTTGCGGGCGTATACTGCACACGGAAATAATTATCGCTCTGTTTTGCCTCTCTGTTCTGAAGCTGATTAACGCTGTTTGTCTCGGTAACATAGTTGTAGTCTATGCCGAGTTCAAATTTATACAGAAACTTGTCAATATTATAGAAACGTCCTTCCGTATCGCACGGAGACGCAAACATTGCAACCGAACCGCCGTGGTCTGCGTAATCACTGAGGAGATTGTATTCCTTGTCTGTTATATCGCTTGTGAATCCTGCCATAAATATAATGGCGGTATTGTCAGGAATCGCCCCCGTCTCATCAAGGTTGATTTCCTGAACATCATAGTTGTTTGCCTTGAGGGTTTTGGCGTATGTTTCATAACTGTCGGTTATCGATTTTTCGCCGTGACCTGTGAGGAAGTAGGCAGTCGGGAGCGAACCGCTTGTGCAGGTTTTTATTGCACTTGCTATGAGTTCTTCGCCTGCATATTCAAAAACATTGTCCGATGTCGTCTGAAAAATCTTGTCCGAGCTGACTTTTTTTATAACGTCTCCGCATTTTATAAAAATATCGCCCTCGTTTATTCCGAGGATTCCCGACGGGTCGAGTGCGGAAGCCCTGTCCGCCTCTTCATTCGGATTAAAAGTTATAAGTTCCACATTGTCACGCTTGCTGAGTTCGTCAAGGGTGTGATACAGCGGAAGATACTGCGGTACACTCTGAAAGTCGCTGAGATTGAAGTTATATAAGTAGTATACTTCAATCTGTTTGTCCGAAACTTCTTCGAGGAGCTGTTTTGTCTTTTCATTGAGAGTATATTTTCCTGCCGGTGTCATGTCAAAAACCTTGTCAGAATAAGTAAATATAAGATTTATCGGTACAGCTATGAGGAGTATTATAATTGATATAACTATAGCAAATATGCCTGAAAAGTTGAATTTTTTCTTATTCATTTTCATTTACCCCCTGTTCCATCGTCTGCGTTCAATCGAGACGAAATTCCATGCGAGAAGCACGACTATTGCCGAAATAAAGAAAACCAAATCCGACAGGCGTATGAAGCCCTGCGAGAAATATGCAAATCTCGGCTGTGCGGCGAAAGCATACATCACAGACTGTAACTTAGGATACTGTGCTATAAATTCCGTCTGTGAAAAGTCATCTATAAACAGGAAGATAAACATTGCAAGCTCTCCGAGTATTCCGGCAAGGATTGAACTTTCAGTAAATGACGATACGAGCATACCGAGGGCGATATACATTGCACCCCAGCAGAAGAATCCTATATAGGCACATACAAGCTGACTGACAACTACTTCGCCGTTCATGGCTGTGACAATCGGAAAAAGTCCCGAGCCTATAATCATAAATGCAAATACGGTTATATTTGCAAGGAATTTTGCGAGGACTATTTTAAGTACGCTTATCGGCGAAGTCATAAGCAGAACTTCAGTTCCGAACTTTCTTTCGTCCGCAAAAGTACGCATAGTCATAATGGGAATAAGAAATATAAAGTAAAATATTACATTATAGAATATCTCAGTAAATGAAAACTGAAAAGTGCTTTGTTCGATGTTTCCAATAGAAACGTTGAACATATATGTAAACAGGAGCAGAAAGAGAGCCGTTATTGCATATGCAAACGGTGTATAGAAAAACGACTGCAATTCCTTTTTGTATATGGAAAACATTTATTTTTCCTCCTTTTCTTCGGGAACAACATCATTAAGCAACTCTTCCATTCTGTTGCTTCTGACGGGACGGTTGATTAACTCAATAAACACATTTTCAAGATTTGGTTTTTCCGTGTATATTTCGGCGATGTCAACTTTATTCTTTATGAGTTCGGACATCATTTCCCTGCGGATTTCCTCCGCATCTCCGTCAAGCTGTGTCGTGAAGCTGAACATTCCGCCCTCTTCTTCGTCTATCGACGTTATTTCCTTTACGCCCTTTGTCATCTCGATAATCGAGGCGGACTTTGTTTTAGAGCCTTTCACCTTTATGTGCAGTACAAGCGACTTTCCGAAAGAACGTTCAAGATTTTCTATAGTGTCAACCGCCCTTATATCGCCCTTGTTGATTATTACAACCCTGTCGCATACTTCGCTTACTTCGCTGAGGATATGCGAGCTGAAAATTACCGAGTGGCTTTTTTTAAGCTCCCTGATGATGTTTCTTACTTCGATTACTTGATTAGGGTCGAGACCGACAGTTGGCTCGTCGAGTATAACAAATTCGGGATTCCCGAGGATAGCCTGTGCAAATCCCACACGTCTCTTGTAACCGCCCGAAAGATTCTTTATCAGCTTGTCCTTAACGTCCGTGATTTTCAGAAGTTCCATTACCCTCTGGATTTCGTCTTTTCTCTGTGAACGTGGAATTTTTTTCAGTCCCGCACAGAATGCCATATACTCTTTCACACGCATATCGGGATATACGGGTGGGTCTTGCGGAAGATAACCTATTTTCCGCTTTGCTTTTACAGGGTCTTTGGATATGTCCGTACCGCATATCTTCACCGTTCCGCCCGACATGGGAAGATACCCTGCTATCATGTTCATTGTTGTGGATTTGCCTGCACCGTTAGGTCCGAGAAATCCAAGAATCTCATTATCGTTTATTGTAAAGCTGATATTATTCACGGCTCTGTTGTTGCCGTAAAACTTCGTAAGATTTTCAATATTAATCATGAGTTTCTCCTTTCTGTGTATTTTTTGTTTTGACTGTGATAAAATAATAATGCTCCGTAAAAAAACGTATCACTCTATTATTGCAGAAAAATATGTACAGATTATTAATTTTTTATTAATAGAATGTTAATTCAGTGAAAAACGTCATCTTTACGCAAAACCACCGCATAGTTAAATTATCAGTAAATATTATAACACTGCTGTGTGGAATATGTGAAAGTTTATTGTAAATAAGATGAATTTGATGATATTATATTAAAATATATTTTTTATATATAATTTATTAATTTTTGTCATTGCTATTTATTTTTATTAATGGACAAAGTGTACAAAAAAATATGCCATATTGTGTGCATTGCAACAAAAATTTATTTTCCGAAATTTAAAATCCGATAAACTGTTGACATGAAGTGAAATGTGGAATATAATTAATATGAAAATAGTTTGAGGGTTGCGTGCTGTATTCGTGAAAACAGCGTGCATTGATACGAAGTATTTTCGTATGCTTTTCTTTATTATAAAGAAAAGAATCACATCTAATCTTCTAAATTTTAAGAGAGGGGTTAATATT
The DNA here is from genome assembly GCA_947176415.1 of uncultured Ruminococcus sp. GTDB lineage: Bacteria > Bacillota > Clostridia > Oscillospirales > Ruminococcaceae > Ruminococcus. The sequence goes on from CAMWQJ010000018.1 coordinate 18,610, forward strand.
TATGATAAGCAAAAAGACTAAGGCTCTGACAGCCGGTATTCTTTCTGCCGTAATGTCAGCTACTGCTGTTCTTCCGTCAATGGCTTCAGCAGCTAATGAATATGCTTCTGAAGGCGACGCTAACAAGTCATTCGCAACGATGTTCGCATCTCTTTATGACGATGTTATTACAAACGGCGTACAGAACGGCTATCTCAGCAGTCAGAACAACGGCGGTGATTCTTTCGGTATTCCTTACCATTCAGTTGAAACTCTCTGTGTTGAAGCTCCTGACTACGGTCACGAAACAACATCAGAAGCTATGTCCTATATCGTATGGGTTGCAGCTATGCACGATATACTCGTAGGCACAAACCAAATTGACGGTTCAAAGGGTGACGTACAGAAGGCTTGGAAGACTATGGAAGCTATGATTCCTGGCTGGTCTGAGGCTTCAGGCAAAATGAACAGCATAGATTATAAGTCTCTCTGGTCTAAGGACAGACTCAAGGCTGATACTGCTCCAGAACTTGATACACCTCAGGAGTATCCTACTAAGAATGCAGGCGTTGACGCTGTAAACCCACTTTTCAGTGTTTATAAGTCGGCTTATGGTAGCGACAACGGTTATTACCTCATGAACTGGCTTGCTGACGTTGATGACTGGTATGGTTTCGGCGGTGGCACACCTGGTGCAGGCACAGGTAAATTCACATTTATCAACACATTCCAGCGTGGTGAGCAGGAATCATGTTTTGAAACAGTTCCTCATCCGTGTCTCGAAGAACTCAAGTACGGTAACCAGGACGGTATCAAGGGTATCTTCAATGGTCCTAACGTTGCTGCACAGTACGCATTCACAAACGCTCCTGACGCTGAAGACCGTGCTATTCAGGCTATCTACTTTGCAAATCAGTTCGGTGTTGACTGCGGTGAAGTTTCTGCTCTCGCAGGTAAGATGGGTGACCAGTGCCGTAACGATATGTTTGATAAGTATTATCACAAAATCGGTTGTCAGGACATTATGGCAACAGGTAGTAGCGGACAGCTCGGCGACGAGGGCGGTCAGCACTTCCTTATGGCTTGGTATACATCATGGGGCGGAGCTCTCAACGACTATAGCTGGGCTTGGCAGATTGGTGCTTCTCATTCACATCAGTTCTATCAGAACCCACTTGCTGCTTATGCTCTTGTTGATGACAAGAATATCAATTCAGGTATGAAAGCAACAGGTGCAACAAAGGACTATGTTGAATCATTCAAGAGACAGATTGAAATGTATCTCTGGCTTCAGTCTGTTGAAGGACCTTTCGCTGGTGGTTGTACAAACTCCTACAGAGGTCGTTATGAAAAGTATCCGAACGGATATCCGACATTCTATGAAATGGTTTACGTTCCGCACCCTGTATATGCTGACCCAGGTTCTAACCACTGGATTGGTAACCAGGTATGGCCTATGCAGCGTCTCGCAGAACTTTACTACTATGTTAAGAAGAACGGCGTAAGCGCTGAACTTTCAGGCGTAACATACGGCGGTCTCTCACTCGAAGAGGCTCTCAAGGCTCTTATCGAAAGATGGGTTGCTTGGTTTGAGGCAAACACAGAATTTAACAAGGTTCTTGAAGACGGTACAACAATGGCTTATGCTATTCCGTCAAGTCTTGCATGGGGTGAATCCGATACAGACTACAACGTTGCTCCTGATACATGGACAGGTACTTACAATCCTAACGGCAACCAGAAGCTTCACTGCGAAATCGAAGGTTACGGCATGGGCGACGTTGGTTGTGTATCTTCACTTTGTAACACTCTTATCTACTATGCAGCAGCAGAAGGTGTTGACGCATCATTCGGTGCTGAAGACAAGGGTACAACAACTGCTGAAAAGGGTCTCTACCTTGCTAACAAGCTCCTCAGCACTCAGTGGGAACTCGGTCGTGATGATATCGGTATCGCATTTGAAGACAGCAACGGAAGCCTCAAGAGAATCTTTGAACAGGAAGTTTATATTCCTGATTACTATAACGGCACAATGCCCGATGGTTCACCTCTTAAGAGTGGTGCTACATTCTCGTCTATCCGTGGAAGCTATGCTAATGACGAAATGTATCAGGCTGCTAAGGCTGAATACGAGGCTACAGGTGAGACTTCAGGTTATAAGTACAAAATGCACAGATTCTGGCACCACGGTGACGCTCTTATGTCATACGGTACTATGGCTCTTCTCTTCCCGACTCTCGACCCGCTCGCTGTAGACGATGAAGGTGGCGATAACAACGACAAGAAGGTTACTCTCTGGGGCGATGCTGACGTAGACAACAAGGTTAACATCAACGATGCTGTACTTATCATGCAGTCTAATGCTAACCCTGACAAGTATACAATCTCAGACCAGGGTATGCTTAATGCTGACGTTATTGACAACGGCACAAGCGGTGTTACAAACTCCGACGCTCTTGCTATCCAGTTTGTTGAATCAAAGACAATCACTCCTGATGACTTCCCGATGACATCTGCACAGCTTGACGCACTTGGTGAATAATCAATAAATTTTAACGGGACTCTTCGGAGTCCCTTTTTTTGCGAAAAATAATCAGGTAAAATATTCAGCTGTGCAGACTATTGATTTTCTGCGGATTCTGTGGTATAATATTTATAGTAAAATATTGCGGAAAGTGTTTACAAAACGGTTAAAATATGGTATCATATAAGACGGAAGTATTTTATCAAGGAGGTAAAAATGGCAGGAAAAAAACCAAAACGCAGTTTTAAAGTAGTCGCAATAGTCGAGGCTGTCGTTATTGTTGCTCTGGCTGTTCCGCTTGTAAAGATGACAATTTCAGGTGCAAACACTATACCGGCAATAAGTACAGAACCTGATGTGCGGACAAAGGCTGTAATTGAAAAGGAAGAGACTTTTTATCAGACCGACGGTGAAAAAATTATTATGAATGACGGCTCGCTCGGCGAAATTTATATACCTGCTATAGAAGATGTTCCGAAAAACGAGATTGACAATAATTCGGTCGAGACAAGAAACGGATATTCTTTTTACAAAAACGAAAACGACGAAGTGGCATCTATCGCCGGTATCGATGTTTCGGAATTTCAGGGATATATCGACTGGCAACAGGTGAAAGACGCAGGCATTGAATTTGCATTTATAAGGGTCGGCTGTCGGACGTACAGCGACGGAAGAATAATATTTGACAACAGATTCAAGGAAAATCTCTATTCCGCAGACCGTGCAGGAATAAAAACGGGTGTGTATTTCTTTTCGCAGGCTCTCACAGTAGACGAAGCCATAGCCGAGGCAGATGCGGTTATTGATGCGATAGCACCTTTTAATATTACATATCCCGTTGTGTTCGACTGGGAAATAATATATGAAGACTATGCAAGGACAGACGAAATTTCCGTTGAGTCCCTCGCCGACTGTTGCGTTGCGTTCTGCGAGCGTGTGAGGTCGGCAGGGTACACGCCCATGATTTATCAGAATAAAAGTACCCTGCTTTTCAAGGTCGACCTCCCGAGAGTCAAGGAGTACGATATATGGCTTGCGGAGTACAACGACAAACCTACATATTACTACGATTTCAAAATATGGCAGTACGCAAGCGACGGGCGTGTGCCTGGAATCTCAACCGACGTTGATATGAATATAAGTTTTAAAGATTACAGCAAGTAAAAAAATAAGGGACGCATTTTTTCAGCGTCCCTTTTTTCTTATCCTATTAATTCCATTGAGTTTATCCTGTAGCCGTTGCTTGTCTTTGTGAGTTCAAAACGTACAGTTTTTGCAACGGACTTGTCAATCCATTCTGCGTGTTCTTCGATATACTCGACATCAACAGTATAATCTTTGCCGTGCTTTGAAACGTCTTTCACCTCAGGCGAGTATGTATGTGCATCGGGCTGTGCCTGTATGTTATAGCAGTCCGTCTCGGCATTGTAATAAAACTTCTCCTCAGCAGTCGTTACGGTGGTGTGAGTGAGTGCGGGTATCTCCTCGCCGAAAAGGTCGATTGCATACTGACTTACATCAGCCGACGGAATTACAATCATGTCATTTGCCCTTTGCGTATACTTTGAAAGTTTCTCCTTATCCATGACAACAGACCATATAGTTGCACTGATTATCTGGTCGTCGGAAAGCTGTGAAGCGTTATCAAAAGTGCTTATGTCCATAATTACGGCTGGATATACGGCATTTTTTATGTCCTCATTTGCGGATTTTCCACCGCCTACCGCCGAAACAACAGCATTTATAATCGCAATGAGACCTATCAGCGAAAGAATCACAAGCACCAGTCCGACAAGTTTCGTCTTCGGAGCGTTTACATCAGGCGTATAGTCTTTCTGCACCCTTTTTGCAGGCTCTGCACCCTTCGGCGGATTCGTCGGCTTGGTCGGCTGTTTCTTCTTCGGCTGTACATCTGCGGACGGCTTTTTTTCGGACTTCGGCTTTTCCTTTGCAACTTCAACCAGCTTTTCAGGAGTTTCCGCTTTTTTCTGCTCGTTCTGCTCCATTGACTTTTCAAACTCCGCAATCGCCATTTCAATATTCTTCTGCAACTCATCTTTTTCGCTGTCAGCTTTTTTCTTCGGTTTCTCTTTAAAGTCCGTTTCTCCGATATTTTCCGTAGTTTTTTTCTTTTTCTTCTTGGGTGGACTGACAGGATTTCCCTGTGTATTCTGTGGCGGTTTCTTTTTGTTTACGTTGTCTGAACGCTTTTCACCCTCGGATTTCTTTTTTACCTGTGAATCAATTTTTTCTGATGATTCAGGCTTTTTCTTTTTCGGTAAAGATTCCTGCCGTGGTTTTTCGGACTTCTTTACCTCCTCGGACTTTGCTTTTTCCTTTGGTGGCTGAAAAACTTTTTCTGTTTCCTTTACCTCTTCAATTGTAAAATCCGACTTTGGCTTTTCATTTTTTTCTTCTGACTCTCCGTCCTCGTCGTCCTCAGCAATATACATCATGTCCTTGAAACGTTCAAAAAAATTCTTCTTGTCTTCATTTTTGTCCTGATTTTTATTTTCGGTTGTCGGCTTTTTTTCAGGCGGTTTCTTTTCAGTTTCAATCTCCTGCTGTCTCAACGCCTCATAGTCGGGAAGCTCTCCTGAAATAACAATCTTTTTTTTCTTTTTCGGTGCTGTCTCGGTGGGCTTTTCCACTGTTTCAACAGTTTTTTCAGCCATTTCCGATGTTTCCTTGGGAGTTACGGGAGCAAGTTTCCTCAGCTTTTTAACGGGCGGTTTCGGTGCGGACTTGCTGTCTATCACGCCTATCAAATCATCTACCGACATACCGTCGTATTTGCTGGGAGCTTTTTTCGCCTGTTTTTCTTCCTTTTTAAGTTCTCGTTCTCTTTTTTCTTCCCATTCTTCAAACTTCTTTGATAA
>CAMWQJ010000019.1 GCA_947176415.1 uncultured Ruminococcus sp.
TTATTATACATTTTAATACAGATTTTGTCAATACAGATTACCTCAAAATGTCAATTTTCGGCTTAATTTAGCGAAACGGACAAATTTTCAATATTCCGTTTGTGAAAAATACCATTCGTTTTTTTATTTCTTTTTATATGTTTAACCTTATTTTTCACGTTATTCATATAAACCGATTTTTCGCCGAAAAACCGTTTTCCCGAATTTTTATATAATAAATTCCCCCTCTGTTTTTTTGTATAAAACCAACATAAAAAATATGATTTTGACTTTTCATATTATTTAAGAATACCACAGAAAAATTTTTTTGTAAACATCTTTTAATTTCCGTAAATATGTGCTATAATAATATTGTGAAAATGTTCCACGTGGAACATTTTCACATTCCAAATCAAAAAAAGGAGTTTTTTACCATGAAAATAACTTTGAATCCTGACAAGGAAATTGTCGCAAAAATCAAAGAAGGTCTCAGAAAAAAGGACGGCTATTGTCCATGCCGAATCCCACGCACTCCCGAAAACAAGTGTATGTGCAGGGAATTTCGTGAACAGATAGCCGACCCCGATTTTGAAGGCTACTGCCACTGTATGCTTTACTATAAATCAAAGGAGGAATAAAAATGCACGAGGTAACAATAACAAAGGAAAATTTTGACGACGAGGTGCGGAATTATAAAGGAACAGTTCTTCTCGACTTCTGGGCAGACTGGTGTGGACCTTGCACAATGCTGTCACCTGTTGTATCGGAAATTGCCGACGAACTGAAAGGAAAAGTAAAAGTCGGCAAAGTGAACGTAAACGAACAGATGGAACTTTCGATGGCGTTCAGGGTCGAAAATATACCATTGCTTGTCGTTGTAAAAGACGGCGTAATCCAGAGACAGTCAGTAGGCGTAGTTTCCAAAAACAGCATACTTGAAATGCTGAAATAAAAATCAAGTCCCGAAAAAAATTTTTTCGGGACTTTTTCTGTTTACCTTAAATAAAATCACGCATAATATATCATGAGGTGTTTTTTATGCTTAATTTTTTTCTCGGCTCACTTTTCGGCGGAACGGTCGGAGTATTTACAATGTGCCTGTGTACCGTCGCAAAAGAAGCAGACAAGCAAAACGGTATGGACGAATAAATCCATACCGTATTTTTTATAAAATCCGTGAAAATGTTCCACGTGGAACATTTTGGAAGTTTCACTTTTTCACAGGAACAGGGATAACATCTTTTCTCATATAGGGTCTGAGAGCCTCAGGAATCCTTACGCTTCCGTCGAAATTGAGATTATTTTCAAGAAAAGCAATAAGCATTCTCGGCGGAGCGACAACAGTATTATTAAGTGTGTGTGCAAAATACTTTTTCTTGTCAGCCGACTGATATTTTATATTCAGACGGCGAGCCTGTGCGTCACCGAGGTTGGAACAGCTACCCACTTCAAAATACTTTTTCTGTCTCGGCGACCACGCTTCAACGTCTATACTCTTCACCTTGAGGTCCGCGAGGTCTCCGGAACAGCATTCAAGGGTACGCACGGGAATATCAAGTGTGCGGAAAAATTCTACTGTATAGTTGTAAAGTTTGTGAAACCAGTCCATGCTTTCTTCAGGTTTGCAGACAACAACCATTTCCTGTTTCTCAAACTGATGTATTCTGTAAACTCCACGCTCTTCAATTCCGTGAGCTCCGACTTCCTTACGGAAACACGGCGAATAGCTTGTTAAAGTTTTCGGAAGTTCGTCTTCAGGAGTGATAGTATCAATAAACTTGCCAATCATAGAATGCTCGCTCGTACCGATAAGATAGAGGTCTTCACCCTCGATTTTATACATCATTCCTTCCATTTCCTTGAAACTCATAACGCCTGTGACAACACTGCTACGAATCATGAAAGGCGGAATATAATAGGTAAAGCCCTTGTCAATCATAAAGTCACGTGCATAGGAAAGTATGCAGGACTGCAACTGTGCAATATCACCGCAAAGATAATAAAAGCCCTCTCCGCTTGTTCTTCCTGCCGAATCCTTATCAAGACCGTTAAGTTTTTTCATGATGTCAGAGTGATGCGGAACTTCAAAATCAGGCACAAAAGGCTCACCGAAACGCTCAACCTCCACATTTTCGCTGTCGTTCTTTCCGATAGGTACACTGTCGTCAATGATATTCGGAATAACAAGCATTATTTTCTTTCTTTCTGTTTCAAGCTCGTTCTCGAGCTTTTCAAGTTCGGGAAGTCTGCACTTTATTTCCGCAACTTCCGCCTTTACAGCTTCTGCCTCATCGTTTTTGCCCTGTGCCTTGAGTTTGCCAATCTGTTTGCTTATCATGTTCATTTTATTGCGGAGTTCGTCGCATTCTGTTTTGGTTTTTCTGTACTGCTCGTCAAGTTCAATAACCTTGTCCACAAGTTCAAGTTTTTCGTCCTGAAACTTCTTTTTGATATTTTCCTTTACGATTTCGGGATTTGTACGTATAAATTTAATATCAAGCATTTTAAAAAATCTCCTTTATTCTTTGGTAAGTTTTTCAGCAATTTCAGCCAAATCTGCCTTGTCATAAAATTCAAGGACGATTGCACCCTTGTTTCTGCCGTAACTCACTTTTACACGCCGTCCGAGACGTTCATTAAGTGCAATTTCCATTTCCGAAAAATAATTGTCAGCGGTTTTTTTATTTTTTTCCTTGACAGGCTTTAAAATCTGCTTTACTTCATTTTCAAGCTGTCGGACTGTCATTCCGCCGTCGGAAGCCTTTACCGCAACCGCAATCAGCACAGGAATATCCCCCATAAGCTGAAGTAAAGCCTTTGCATGACCTGTTGAGAGTTCGCCCCGCCCAATCATTTTCACGACCTCATCAGGCAGTGCAAGGATTCGGAGGGAGTTGGCAATTGCCGACCTCGAGCGTCCCACCATTTTTGAAACTTTTTCCTGTGTCATTCCGTACTTTTCTATGAGTTCGCTGTAGCCGTTTGCCTCTTCAATCGGATTAAGATTTTCCCTTTGCAGATTCTCAACAATAGCAATCTGCATTGCCTCCGTGTCAGAAAGTTCACGTATATTCACGGGTACTTCGTCAAGCCCAAGCATTCTCGCCGCACGCCAGCGTCTCTCCCCTGCGACTATCTGATAACCGCCGACCGCCAGCGGACGCACAAGTATAGGCTGTAGCATTCCATGCTCACGTATGGACTCTGCAAGCGATGTTATCGCCTCTTCGCTGAAAACTTTTCTCGGCTGTTCACGGTTCGGCTCAATTTCCGAAATACGCAGTGTTTTCTTCACCTGTACTTCGCTTGTGTTGTCGCTGAAGAGGGTGTCAAGACCTGCACCCAGACCGCCAATTCCCATATTATCACCGCCTTATTTTTTATTGAAACTGAAAATTCCACGACGCTTTTTCTTCGGAAGTTCCAACGGCTCGCCCAGAAGTTCATGTCCGAGAAGTTCATAAGCCTCCGCACCCTTTGACGACCTGTCATAATACATAACAGGCTTGCCATGGCTGGGAGCTTCCGAAAGCCTTACATTTCTCGGAATTTTAGTTCTGAAAACTCTGTCCGAAAAATATTTCTCAACCTCCGCCACAACGTCGTTTGAAACATTAAGCCGTCCGTCAAACATAGTAAAAACAATTCCCTCAATGTCAAGCGACGGATTATAATTTGTCTTTACAATTTTAATTGTATTTACAAGCTGTGAGAGACCCTCAAGTGCGAAAAACTCCGCAAGCATCGGCACAATAACCGTATCGCACGCCACAAGGCTGTTAATCGTTATCAAACCAAGTGCGGGCGGACAGTCAATAAATATGTAGTCGTAATCCTCACGGCACGTAAGCACCTGCATTTTCAGCCTTTTCATTCTGTTTTCATATTTTACAAGCTCTATTTCACAGCCTGCGAGCGACTCTGTAGCTGGAACAACTGAAACGTTTTCAAACTCGGTTTTAATAATAGCGTCCTGAATGCGAGCCTGTCCCGTAAGTATATCATAAGTCGAAAAGCGTGCGGACTTTTTCTTGATACCGAAAGCCGTCGTTGTATTTCCCTGTGGGTCGGAGTCAATGCAAAGCACTTTAAAGCCACGTGAACCGAGGTATGCAACGAGATTAACGGCTGTCGTGGATTTTCCGACTCCGCCCTTCTGGTTTGCCACCGCAATTATTTTACTCATGAAATCTTCTTCCTTTCGTTTGTTATATTTTATATTATATCACTTTTATAGCGGTTTGTAAATAAGTTTGCACAATTTTTTTAAAAATGTTCCACGTGGAACATTTTATATTGTTCTACAAAAAAAGTCCCACATGAAAAATGTTTCACGTGGAACAATTACATTATTTTTTATGAATCGGAATGCGAACACGGTACTCTATAAACTCTTCTCCCTGAATTTTTCTGGTGTCCGCCTTTATTCCTGCTGAACGCATATTTTCAACCGCCTTGTTTACCGTATTTATAAAAGCCTTTACGTTCTGAAAAGCCACTGTCCGCTTTTTATAACTCGCCTTTTCATGTCTTACGCCCATGTACTCTTCAATTATATTCTCAGTGCGTTCAACGTTAAGTCTTTCTTTAACCACCTTGTCGAGAATTTCGAGCCTGTCTGTAGGGCTTGCAAGTTTCAGCAAGGCACGGGCATGACGTTCCGTGAGATTGAATTTCATGATTATTTCACGCTCTTCAGAACTGAGACGGAGAAGCCGTAACTTGTTTGCAATGGTGCTTTGTGCCTTGCCGAGCTGTGAAGCGGTGTCCTCCTGAGTCATGCCATAATATGTAATGAGTTTCTGAATTGCTTCCGCCTCATCAAAAAAGTTCAGACTCTGCCGTTGTATGTCTTCAACAAGTTCCTCAATTGCCGACTCCCTGTTGCTCGTTTCCTGCACAATGCACGGTATTTTTTCAAGTCCGCATATCTTTCCTGCACACACTCGCCTTGAACCCGAAATAACCTCGTAAACCTCTCCGCAACGTCTGACCGTAACCGGCTGTAAAATACCGTTCTGCATTACTGATGCAACAAGTCCTGAAAAATCATTGTCATCAAAGCTGACTTCCTCCGCAACTATCAGGTGCGTTTCTATTTCGATAACTTTATATGTGGTTTTTTCTTTAGTGAAATTCAAAATTCCTGCCATTTTCTTTTCCTCTCGTGTTTCAGACTCGGGACTTCCTCCCTGTAAAATAATTCTAACACTTTCGGGAAATAATTACCACACAAAAAAACCACCTGTTTTCGACTTACAAGCGGTTTTTTTTTTCTTAAATACTGTTTTTACAGCGGTTTTTTCTTAATCTGACCGCTGTTTCTCGGATATTTTGTCGGAGTCTGCGATATTTTTTTTACGACTACTATACGCCTTTTTTCGCCGTAAACTTCATATACAAACTCTTTTTCCATACGTCCGCCAAGGGTTTCCACAGCATTTCTACCGTCTGAAATATTTTCGCTCGGTCCTTTCATGGCTGTGAAAATTCCACCTTTACGCACAAAAGGCAAACATATTTCGCCAAGTACCGACATATTCGCAACCGCCCTTGCACTTGCAACGTCAAATCCTTCCCTTAATTCCGTACTTTTTCCGCACTCCTCCGCACGTCCGTGAATAAATTCCGCACTTATTCCGAGTTTTTCACAAAGTTTCTCAAGAAAAATTATCCGCTTTTTAAGGCTGTCGAGAAGAGTTATTTTAAGGTCGGGACGGTACAGTTTTAACGGCACTGACGGAAATCCCGCACCTGTTCCGACATCGATAACTGACGATTTTTCGGGAATTTCTATATATTTTGCAAGTAGTATGCTGTCAATGAAATGCTTGTATAAAATTTCGGTTGGCTCAGTTATTGCGGTTAAATTTACATTTTTATTGTATTCAACAAGAAATTCTGCATAAATATCAAGTTTTCTGTAAAGCTCTTCCGAAAGTTCAAGCCCTGATTTTTTAAAAGCCTCCGCACAAAAATTATATTCGGACAGCATTTTCCCCCTCCGTTCCGTGCTGTAACCAGACCGCAATCAGCGAAATATCGGCAGGTGATACGCCTGAAATTCTTGAAGCCTGTCCGAGTGACGACGGCTGTATTTTATTCAGCTTCTCGACCGCCTCCAGACGCAGTCCGTGTACGTCGTTGTAGTCTACATCTTCGGGAAGTTTCTTACTCTCATACTTCCGCATCTGTTCAATCTGTACAAGCTGTTTTGAAATATATCCCTCGTATTTTATCTGCAACTCCACTTGCTCCGCTATTTCGTCCGAAAGTTGCGGACGGTAGGGGTCAAACGGTGCAAGAATTGCATAGTTCAACTGCGGTCGTCTTATGAGGTCGGCGAGTTTGCAACCCGTCGAAAGCGGTGCAGTTCCCATATTATTGAGAAAATTATTTAATTCCGCACCCGGCGAAATATTAAGTCTTTTAACTCTCTCTATCTCTGTATCCACTTTCTCTGTCTTTTCAAGCAGTTTTTTATACCTCGATTCACTGACAAGCCCGATTTTATAGCCAATCGGCATAAGTCGCTGGTCTGCATTGTCCTGACGAAGAATCAGCCTGTACTCGCTCCTTGATGTCATCATTCGATATGGGTCGGAACAGCCTTTTGTCACGAGGTCGTCAACGAGCGTACCTATATACGAACTCGCACGGTCGAGTATCATCGGCTCTCGGTTCTTGATTTTCAACGCCGAATTTATACCTGCAACTATTCCCTGTGCCGCTGCCTCCTCATAGCCTGAACTGCCGTTAAACTGTCCTGCACCATAAAGTCCGCTTATTTTCTTAAATTCAAGTGTCGGATAAAGCTGTGTAGGGTCGCAACAGTCGTACTCAATCGCATATGCAGGTCGCATTATTTCTACATCCTCCAATCCGTCAATCGTCCGCAAAAATGCAAGCTGTACGTCCTCGGGAAGTGATGATGACATACCTTGCAAATAGTATTCCTCGGTCGTCAGTCCCATCGGCTCGACGAAAAGCTGATGACGTGGCTTGTCCGAAAACCGCACTATTTTGTCCTCAATGGACGGACAGTAGCGAGGTCCTACGCCCTCAATCCGCCCCGAGTAAAGCGGTGAACGGTCAAGATTTGAAAGTATTACTTCGTGAGTTTTACTATTTGTATAAGTTACATAACAGCTTACTTTGTTTTCAAGCCCTTTAACTGCTGTATCAAATGAAAACGGCACTATTTTTTCGTCGCCGTCCTGCCGTTCCATTATGTCAAAATTTATGCTCCTTTTATTTACACGGCATGGTGTACCCGTCTTGAAACGGCGTAACTCCACCCCATTTTCAATAAGGCTTTGCGACAAATATCGGCTTGGAAGTGCTGAATCTGGTCCGCTTTCATAGGAAACTTCACCAATATGAATTTTGCCTTTTAAATACGTCCCCGTGGCTATTATTACTGCTTTTACTGAATACTCAGCACCGAGAGACGTTCTGACTCCTGTTATCTGGTTGTTTTCAACAATTATTTCCGAAATTTCAGCCTGTTTTATGTATAAATTACGCTGTTTTTCACAGACATTTTTCATATAATCATGGTACATTATGCGGTCCGCCTGTACTCTCAGACTATGCACCGCAGGTCCTTTTCCTCGGTTGAGCATTCGGCTCTGTATAAAGCATTTGTCCGCACCTTTGCCCATTTCTCCCCCTAAAGCGTCTATCTCACGCACCAGATGCCCTTTTGCTGTACCGCCAATAGACGGATTACACGGCATATTTGCTATCTGGTCGAGGGAAATTGTAAAAAGTACCGTCTTACAACCAAGGCGTGCCGAGGCAAGTCCCGCTTCAACCCCTGCGTGTCCTGCACCAACTACTGCAACGTCAAATTCGCCCATTTTATATGCCATTTTTTATAACACCTCCTGAAAATGTTCCACGTGGAACATTTTTCTATTTTCCTACGCAAAATCTCGAAAAAACTTCGTCAACTACTGCGTCCGTTACCTTTTCACCTGTCAGGCTTAACAAATATTGCTCCGCTTCGTCTATAATTACGTTCACCACATCGAGAAATTCACCGTTTTTAAGTGCCGAAACTGCTGTTTCAACACATGAAAGTGCTGAATCTATACACTTTTTTTGTCTCTCATTTACCGCTACCGCCGACGAAAAAGAGTTTTCGTTTATCTCAAAAACAACTTCAACCGCTTTTTTTAACTTCTCTATCCCGTCGTTCTCTTTTGCTGATAAATATACTATCTGTTGAATATTTTCCTCTATCTCTGTTGTGTCAAGGCAGATTTCAAGGTCGCTTTTGTTGATTACCGCTATACATTTTTTATTGTCAAGTCTTTTAATTAATTTTAAATCGTCCTCAGTCAGCGGACAATTGCCGTCAAAAACAGCTATGACAAGTTCGGACGATTCTATCAGCTTTTCCGCAATATTAACCCCTATTCCCTCGATTATATCGTCAGTCTCATGTATTCCTGCCGTATCGGCAAGGCGGAGCGTTATATCGCCCAGTCTAACAGATTCCTCCACTACGTCACGTGTCGTCCCTGCAATATCCGTCACGATACTGCGGTCGCAACCGCTCAGGCAATTGAAAAGTGTCGATTTTCCGACGTTTGGTCTGCCGATTATTACAGACGAAATGCCCTCCCTGATTATCCGTCCACTGTCATAATTCTCAATTAGTGCCGAAAGCTCTTTGCGGACAGTTTCAAGCTCTTTACAGAGGTTTTCACTGCTGACTTCGGGTATGTCTTCTTCGGGATAATCCGCCCATGCACCGAGGTCGCCAAGCATTTTCATCAGCTTTTCCGAACATTTTTTTACTTTGCGATAGGTCATTCCTTCACGCAGATTTTCAGCCATTTTAAGTTCCCGTTCTCCACGTGCCGAAATTATTTCCATTACTGATTCAGCCTGTGTTAAGTCCAGTTTGCCGTTCAAGTACGCCCTTTTCGTAAATTCGCCTGCTTCGGCGTTCTCTGCACCGTTTTTCAAAACCGCACGCAAAATCCGCCTCGTGACGTAAAGTCCGCCATGACATGAGATTTCTACAACGTCTTCGCCTGTGTAGCTATGCGGTGAACGGAATACAGTCAAAATACAGTCGTCGAGACGTTCCGTGCCGTCGTAGGCAATGCCGTATGCACACGTATAGCCCGACATCTCGCTGACTTTTTTATGCCCTGCGGGTCTGAAAACTTTTTCCGCTATTTCAAGCGATTTTTCGCCTGAAATTCTTATGACGGCTATTCCTCCGACAGCATTCGGAGTTGATATTGCAGTAACTGTTGACAAAAAAATCACCACCAAAAAAATAACGGCAAATCTGCCGTTTGAGTAGTACGGGACGGCGTGAGGGACAAAAAGTCCCTCCCACTTTCTGCCATCTCCGCAAAAAATTTTTTTAAAGTTCTATTTTTCCGTAAAGTCCGCCCTCGATAGAGTCTTCCGGTCTGGGTCGTTTGTAGTCCTTTTCAAAACTTGTTGAAAGGTCTACTTTTTTACGCTCGTAAGTTTCCGGATTTCTCGGTCTGCTGTTTCTGCGGTCGTTTTTACGGCTGTCCCGCCGGTCGCCACGCTTTTTATTATTCCTGCGTGGATTGTCGGAAGTGATTATAATCTTCCTGTACGGTTCTTCTCCCACTGAGTGCGACGAAACGCCGTCTATAGCCGAAATTGCCGAGTGTATAACTCGCCTTTCGTACGGATTCATAGGCTCGAGAGGTTGTGAGCGTCCTGTTCGCAGAACGGTTTTAGATACCTTTACTGCGAGCTGTTCGAGTGTCTCCCTGCGTTTCTGACGGTAGCCAAGGCAGTCAATCGTTATGCGAAAATAGTCTTTGTCGCCCTTGTTTGCAATAATTGAACATAAATATTGAATGGAATCGAGCGTTTCGCCACGTCTGCCTATTACTGTACCATTATGACTACTTTCAATGTTTATTATTGCTCCTGTCTCGTTCTGGTAAACCGTAAACGTCGTCTCAATCTGCATCGCCCGCAAAATGCTTGTTATATAGTCAAGTGCCAGCTTGACTTTTGGGTGTCTGTCTGAGTCGTTTTCTGTGAGCGTGAAGTTGTCAAGAGAATAATTGTCCTCCTCGTCTCCGTCGTCCGACAATGAGGGGATTTCGGGTTTATTTTCAACTTCGTTTTCGGGTTCTTCCTCCTCCGCCGTCTCTACAGGGTCTTCAGGGGCGTTTTCAGGCGTTTCAACAGCGGGGGCAGGGTCTTTATACTGCTGTTGTTCTTCAACCGCTACAGCGACTTCAAGAGCGCTGTTTTCAACAGTTTCTTCAGGTTCGACAACTTCCTGTATCGGCTGTGGCTTTTTCTCCTCAACGGGTTTTACAGGTTCGGACTTTTTTTCGGCGTTATTTTCCTGTTTTTTTACAGGTGCTGTTTTTTCCAAGTATACAGCCTTGACTTTAGCGTCCTTTGCTCCTATGCCGAGAAAACCTTTATGTGCCTCCTCGATAACTTCAAACCTGATTTCGCTTATTTTTTTATTGAATTTAACAGAAGCAAGTCTTTTTGCCTCTTCAATGGTCTTTGCCGTAAAAATTTCTGTCATTTTTATACCTCCCTGAGAGAAAGCAAGTTTAATTTTTTAATCTTCCTCTCCGTCATCGTTTTCGTCGTATTCCTCGCCGTATTTTTCCGCCATTCGTCTGCGTGCTTCTTTAATTCTGTCACGGTTCTGTTTATTTATTTCGGAACGTGAAGCCTTATTGCCGTTTCTGTTCTTATCGGGTGTGCCGTTCTGTTGCTGGTCGAGAAGTGCCTGCTGTTCAAGCATACGTTGCATAAAAGTCTTTTTTTCGGGGTGTTTTTCTGCATAGATTCGGGCTTTTTCCTTTTCCTTTTCATTGATTGCAACTGTACGTTCAGGAGTGAAGTACATATTGAGGGCGAGGTTTATAAGGAAAGAAAAAAGTGACGACCAAATCCAATAAAAACCGATACCTGCGGGAAGTGCAAATGCCCATACTACTGACATTACCGGCATCAAGTACATCATAAGGGACATACAGCCTCCGCCCTGCATCTCGGGATTGACCTTTTTCTGGTGTATCTGGCTATAAATTGACTGCACAAGCTGTGCAAGACCTGCAATGAACGGTATACAGAAGAGGATTATAGATTCACTATTCCATGTATCAGGGTGAAATTCGGGGATTTTGCCGAGGTTTGCACCAAAAATTGTATAGTGCGAGCTGAACTCGGATACCATAGAAGAAAAATTTTCCGCAAGTCCGCTGAATTTATCGGGGTGTGCGTCAAGCTGTTCCATAATCGTCAGTTCACTGCGGAGATTATTGGATTTAAGTCCTGTCGGGCCTTCTGCAAGTCCGACAGCTATGTTAAATGCAGACTCACGGACGCTTTTTGATATATGGAGAATGTGCGTTATCGGTTTATACACAACGTCGATAACACCGAAAAGAAGTATCATCTGGACAAGGGCGGGCATACATGAACCCATAGGGTTTATGCCCTCCTGCTGATAAAGTTTCTGCTGTTCTTCCTGTAGACGCTGTGGATTACTTGCAAAGCTCTTGCGGAGTTTTTCCATTTTCGGATTAAGCAGCTGCATACGTGCAGAGCCTTTCTGTGTATGGTAGTTTACAGGGAAAAGGATTAATTTTGTAACTACCGTGAAAATGATAATCGCAAACGCATAGTTGTGGCACAGCGAGTAAATAAGGTACATCAAATACCCGAACGGTATGCCGATAATGTCATAAAGTGAGTTCAATTTCAAATACCTCTCTGTTGTTCATTGTCATCATCATTGTTTTCAAAATTACAGCTGTCATCACTGCATGAACAGCCGTAGTCATATTCCGCAACCCTGAAAGTGAATTTTTCGGGAACGTAGTCTATACCGCCCATAGACCACGGATTACAGCGTATAAGACGCCACAGGGCAAGGAGCGTGCCACGTACTGCCCCGAACCGCTGTAAAGCTGTGAGGGCGTATGTACTGCACGTAGGGTAGTATTTACAGCACGGAGGGAAAAGCGGTGAGATAAACCGTCTGTAAAACTTAATCAGCGAAATAAAAATAAATTTCATTGTTTATGTTTCTTTACCGTAAAGCCACGGTATATTTCATTGACTGCCGAAACGCCGTATTTTTTCATATAATCGCAGTAAACCTGAGATTTTATACTGCATATGGGCTGACGTGCGACAATTACCATGTCAATTCCTATCGGAAAAGAGATTTCGCAGTTTCTGTAGGCGAGACGGATAAGCCGTTTAGCCCTGTTGCGACAAACTGCATTTCCTATTTTTTTGCCTGCGGTAATGCCGAGGCGGTTATAAGGTCTGTTATTCGGGCGGACGTAAATAACAGAATATTTTGAGGCTGAGAATCTGCCCTTACGGTAGAGGGCGAGAAAATCTCTGTTATCATTAAGAATCTGAGTATAAAGCATAAAAATACCTGAGAACAAGGGGATTTAACAAAAAAGACCACAAAAAATAAATTTTTGTGGTCAGCCTCGTCAGTGAGTTAATCTTGCTCTGCCCTTAGACCTTCTACGAGCTAAAACCTTTCTGCCGTTTTTAGTAGACATTCTTTTCATGAAGCCATGCTCCTTTTTTCTGTGGAGCTTCTTGGGCTGATATGTTCTTTTCATATTCAAGTGTCCTCCTCTCTGTGAAAATATCGGTAGTATATAGAACGCAGTTGAACGACTGCCGTTCCGAATAGCGAAACAGGGTAAAGGGACAGGACAAGTCCGCATTACACTAAATTATTATATAACAAAAATACAATCATGTCAAGCAATTTGAGAAAATTTTTTCATATAACGCAAATTTTTATATTTTTTTACCAATAAAAGCAACGCAAAGGGGCTTGATTTACAGCATAAATGATAATTTTTCAGCAGGGACGGGGCGGTGAGATTTCAACAGGGAGGTGTGAAAAATGTTGAAAAATACGTGCAGAAAAGCAGATTTTTATTGTGATTTAAAGAGGAAAATAACTTGCATTTCAAGCAGTAATATGTTATAATAGAGTATATATTATAAATAAGAGAGAAATAAAATTTTTCAGCTCTCTTACAGGTGCGAAAAGGCATGAATTATTTCATGAAATCAAGCAACTGAATATATTGAAACGGAGGTTAAACATGAACTCATTTGAGGAAGTTTTTGAAAATGTAAAGAAATACTGCCTTGAAAACAACAAGATTCCCGCAATCGGACTGAAGACATGGATAGACCCTCTGAAACCTGTCAGTTTTGACGGTTCAAACGCTGTATTCAAAATACAGACGGGTTTTCAGCGGGGAATTGTTATGTCAACATACGGCTCTATCCTGAAAGAAGCCTTTCTTACGCTTATTGGTCTGCACGTCAACATAATCATAAATGTTGAGTCGGAACAGCAGTTCAGGTCGGGAATACTTACGAATGATGAGCTTGACCAGAAAAATGCAGAACTTGAACAGACATACAAATTCGCAAGCTATGACTACACATTCGATACTTTCATACAGGGGCGGTCAAACGAGTTTGCACTTGCGTGCAGTAAATCTGTCGCTAAAAACTGCGGAGAAAGGAAAGTCCCTGAATATAATCCGCTGTTTATCTACGGTCCGTCGGGCATGGGCAAAACTCATCTCATAACGGCTATTGCCAATGAGGTACGAAAAAAACACCCTGACCTTAACATCGTATATGTGACGAGCGAGACTTTCGGCAACGACCTTGTAAGTTCACTGAGCGAAAAGCTGATTTCGGACTTCCATGAAAAGTACAGAAATGCCGATATACTGCTGATTGATGACATTCAATTCTTTGTCGGCAAGGAGAGAATGCAGGAGGAATTTTTCCATACATTCTATAAACTTCATCAGGAGGGCAGGCAGATTGTTATAACTTCTGACAAAGCTCCGAAAGAATTACAGACACTCGAAAAAAGACTTATAACGAGGTTTGAAGGCGGGCTTATTGCCGATATTTCCGCTCCTGACTACGAAACAAGGCTTGCTATTATCAACAGGAAGTCCGAACTTCTGGAACTGAATATGCCGAATGAAGTGGCGGAATTTATGGCAAACCGCCTTAAATCAAACATCAGACAGCTTGAGGGGGCAGTTATGAGGCTAAAAGCTCTTAATCATTTTGCAGGAAGTGCGGTTACAATCTCAATGGCACAAAGCGTGATAAGAGACGTTCTCACCAATGAACAGCCTATCCCGATAACCGTTGAGAAGATAATTTCGGAGGTTTCAACGGTTTACGGCGTATCTCCTGAGGATTTGAGGTCTAACAAGAGGTCGGCACAGATATCCATAGCAAGAAAAGTTGCGATTTATGTGGTCAGGGAAATAACACAAATGCCTCTTGCGACTATCGGAACGGAGTTCGGGGGGCGAGACCACTCGACAATTGTATACTCTGTAACAAGTGTTACTGATGCCATGAAAAAAGACCCTAATTTAAGAAACTTAGTCAAGGATATAATTAAAAATATTAACGACAAAGGCAAATAATCAGTTTATTTAATCAATTCATAATCGCAAAGTTTTCAACAGTTTTCAACAGGTTTTCCACATTTTCACATTTCTTTTAACAAACAGGTTTTTAGGCTATTTACAGCCAAGAACCCAGACGACCTATTGTCAAAAACACGGAGTTTTCCACAATGATTGTTGAAAACTTTTCAACATTTAAATATGGATAAATTATGAATTTTCAAAATGCAAAAATCGCTGTAAAAAAGTAAACTAAACCGAGGTGACTTTCAACAGCTTTCAACAGGTTTTCCACAGAGTTTGTGGAAAAATTGTTGAAAACTTACCCCCTTGTAAAAAAATCCGAAATACAGACAAAAAATGCGGATTTTCGGCATATAATTAAAAGAATTATCCACAGTTTCAACAGTTTCAACAGTCAAAACCGTATGTAAAAAACTGACATCGTTCTTTAATTTTTTATTAACAAAACTCAATCTTCAAAATAGGCAAAAACGGCTTCTTCGTCCGATGAGTTTTCAACAATTTTGGGGTAGTTTTCAACAGCTTTCAACAGGTTTTCAACAGCGTCAAATTAAAATAATTATCAAGAATTTTAATCTATATAATGGGAAAAAATATTTATTAAAATATTGAATTTGGCAAGTTTTCAACCATCGGAGTGACGAAAAAAAGAAAAAAATTGAGATAAAAATTATGTTAAAATATATATTATTTAAAAAGTGTCGTTCACAATTTGTTAACAACTATTTTTTGAGGGTCTTTATGGTAATATATTGACTACTTTTGAAAGAGTTTTCAACGAGTTTTCAACAGAATTTTTTGATTTGGTTGAAAGTTATATACACGTGAAAACAGCTATATATTTTAAGAAATCAGATGTGATAAAAATATATACTGCGAAATCTTGTGTATAATGACGGAAAAAAAATTGTCAATCTATTACTATAAAATTATTTAACAAAAGTTTTCAACAAGTTTTCAACAAATTTTCAACATTTTTTCAACAGTTTCAACAGGTCAAAAGATTTTACCAAAGTTTTCCACATTTTTCAACAATTTTTCAACAGTCGATTGTTGAAAACTTTTGGCTGAATATAGCCTAAAAACCCACTTTTCCACAGTTTCAACATACCCTACTACTACTACTAACTATATACAAATATTTTTTTCGCTTTTTTTATTTTTTCTGAACACAAAAAATTTTCATTCGGCTTACGCCGAATTTAAGAATCAAAAAACACGGTTTTTTTTTATTAAAAACCACATCAAAAACGGAGGTACTGTTTTATGAAATTCATATGCAACAAAAGTGAACTGAGCGAGGCAATCGGAAAGGTAAGCAAAGCTACTGCTCCAAAGTCAACCATACCTGCTTTAGAAGGAATAAAGGTAAAAGTGACTGACGGCGTTATTGAACTCACAGCCTATAATCTTGATATGGGTGTAAGAACGGCTATAAAAGCTGAAACAGACGGTACAGGTGAGTTTGTTGTAAGTCCGAGGCTCTTTAACGAGTTTACAAGAAGAATGTCAGGCGACGAAATAACCTTTGAAATCAATGACATCATGATTATTACCATTTCATGCAGTTCAACGGAATGCAGTTTCTCGGCAATGTCTGCTGAAGAATATCCTGACTTACCTGTTGTAGACATGGAAAGGGGCTTCACCATAAAGAACGGTGTTTTAAAGTCTATGATTCTTCAAACAAGCTATGCGACTTCCCAAAACGAAAACAAACCTATTCTCACAGGTGAACTCTTTGACATCAAAGGCGGTAAGTTCAACATGGTGGCTATAGACGGTTTCAGGCTTGCAATCAGAACGGAAATTATTGACTGTAACGATGACTACCACTTTGTAGTTCCTAAAAAAGCTCTGCTTGAACTCTCCGCACTCATAAAAGACGAGGACAATGACTGCAACGTTTACATGAACGACAGGCATATTATCTTTGAAACGGGTGATGTGTTCTTAATTTCACGTCTGCTTGAGGGTGAGTTTCACAGGTATCAGTCCAGCATTCCACTCTCCCACAAAACAGAGGTGATTATAAACAAGAGGGATTTTTCTACCTCGCTTGAAAGGTGTTCACTCCTCATAGACGACAAAAACAAGTCGCCAATCAGGTGCGAAATCAGTGACGGAACTGTAAAACTTAACTGCAAGACCGCTATAGGACGTTTAAATGACACTATAACAGCTGATGTGGCAGGGGATAGTGTAACTATAGGCTTTAACAACAAATTGATTCTGGAGGCTCTCAGAGCGTCTGAGAGCGATAAGGTTAAAATCCGTTTCAGCGGAGCAAGCAAGGTTATTGAAATACTTCCTATCGAGGGAGAGAGTTTTATATTCCTTGTAATGCCTGTTCAGCTTAAAAATATATGACTAAATACAAGGGGGAATTGTTATGGCAGAAACGATAACCATAAAAACGGATTTTATAAAACTTGATGCTTTACTGAAATTCGCTTCTCTTGTAAACTCGGGCGGTGAGGCGAAAATTATTATCCAAAACGGTGAAGTGCTTGTAAACGGTGAAGTATGCACCATGAGGGGAAAAAAAATACGCTCAGGTGACAAAGTACAGTACAAAGGCAAAGAGGTTATAATAGCGTGATTATCAATCATGTGAAAATTCAGGGTTTCAGAAATCTTGAAAGCGTGGAGTTTATACCCGATGAGAAGTACAACATTATAGCGGGCAGAAATGCACAGGGAAAAACGAATCTTATTGAGGCTATGTGGATTATGTCAGGATGCAGGAGTTTCAGAGGGTCTAAGGAAAAAGACTATATTCCCATTAACGACAACAAGATGTCATCGGAAATAAATATTACAGACTCGGCAAGAAACCAAAAAATCTGTTTTGAAATGACAAAGGGGACTGACTGCAAAAAAGTCATTCACCTTAACGGCGTTAAACAAAAAGGCACTAAACCGCTTTTTGATGTTTTCAAGTGCATTGCTTTTATTCCAGACGATACAGAAATCGTAAGAGGTACTCCCGAAAAACGCCGTTGCTTTACGGATATGGCTTATTCGCAGATAAATCCTATGGCAGTTAGTCACCTTAACAGGCACAACGTTATCATGAATCAGCGAAACGCTCTTCTCAAAGAAATTATGCAGGGTAATGCTCCGCCTGATTTACTTGAAATAATCGACCAGCAAGAAGCCCGTGAGGGTGCTTATATATCTTTTATGCGAAACGACTATATCAGGAAAATCAATAAAATCTGCGGTCGACTCTATCAGGAGATTTCAGGCGGAACGGAAAAACTTGAACTTGAATACAAGTCAAATGTCTACAAGGCTGAGGACTTCGAAAAGCTGAGTACAAAACAAGCCGAAGATTTATATTTTAAAAAATTACGTGAATCCGCTGATTACGATATCCGCACAGGAACTACCCATACAGGCGTTAACCGTGATGATGTTATTATACGCATAAACGGTATGAGTGCAAAAGAATACGGCTCGCAAGGTCAGGTAAAAAGCACCGCTCTCGTCATGAAACTTGCACAAGCAGAAATATTTATGAAAAAATCAAAAGAATCACCTGTTATTTTTCTTGATGACGTGATGGGTGAACTTGACGAAAAAAGACAGAAATTTATTTTCGGACTTATAGGCGATATGCAGGTTTTTATAACAACGTGCAATGAAAATGCCATACTGCCTGAAATAAAAGCCAAAGTTATTTACATCGACGGCGGAAAAATTACGGAGGAAACTGAAAATGTATCTGCATATAGGGAATAATTATTCTGTGAACACAAGCGATATTATTGGAATTTTCGATATAGAAAACACAACAGTCGAGCAACACACAAAAAAACTTCTTGAACGTGCTGAAAAGGAAAATATCTGTGTATATACAACCTATGATTTGCCAAAGAGCTTTATTATTGCCGTTAAGAACGGTTCTGAAAAGCTGTATATATCACAGCTTTCCGCCTCAACTCTCAGAAAAAGGATAAAAAACAACTCTTGTTTTCTATACTGACACAAAACCGCAAAAAAATACATCTCTGCAAATGACAGATTTTAAAATAAAAAAACGGAGGTAAATTCATGAGTCAAAATAACAACAATTACGACGAAAACGATATACAGGTACTTGAGGGACTCGAAGCCGTCAGAAAACGTCCTGCCATGTACATCGGTTCTACAGGCGAGGGAGGACTTCATCATCTTGTCTATGAAATCGTTGACAACTCTATTGACGAGTCACTGGCAGGCTACTGCACAGAAATAAACGTTGAACTACTTGAGGGCGATATAATCCGTGTTTCAGACAACGGAAGAGGTATTCCTACGGGTATTCACCAAAAAGAAGGTATCTCCGCTGCGACTGTCGTGTATACCGTACTTCATGCGGGCGGAAAATTCGGCGGTGGCGGTTACAAGGTCTCGGGCGGTCTCCACGGTGTCGGTGCGTCCGCAGTAAATGCTCTTTCGGAATGGCTTGAACTGACTGTAAATGACGGTAAGAATATCTGGTTTCAGAGGTTCGAGAGGGGAAAATATGATGAGCCTATAAAAATTATCGGCAAAACTGATAAGACGGGTACGTCCGTGGCTTTCAAGGCGGACGGAGAAATTTTTGAAACGACAGTTTACAACCGTGACACCCTTTTGAAGAGATTAAGGGAACAGGCTTTTCTAAATGCAGGGCTTAAAATTACATTCACAGACTCCAGACCCTCTGAGAACCACGAGAATGCGTTTTATGAGGCTATGCACTATGAGGGTGGTATAAAGTCCTTCGTGGAACACATACACGCTATAAGGGGCTTAGAAAGCCTCTCAGGCGATGTTATATATTTTTCGGGTATGCACGGGGATATGTTCGCCGAGGTCGCTTTACAGTACAATGACAGCTACAACGAGGTTATTTTATCTTTTGCAAACAACATTCACACCAAAGACGGAGGGTCGCATGAAACGGGTTTCAAGAACGCTGTGACAAAAGTTGTAAACGAATACGGTCGGAAAATGGGTCTCCTAAAGGAAAAAGAAAAATTAAGCGGTGATGATATACGTGAAGGTCTTACGGCGATAATTTCTGTAAAACTTACTGAGTGCGAATTTGAAAGCCAGACAAAAGTCAGGCTCGGTAATCCTGAAGTTAAGCCTTTTATCGAAAAACTTGTACAGGAAAAATTTATGAATTTCCTTGAAGAAAATCCTGATACCGCAAAGATGATTTTTGAAAAAAGTCTTTCCGCCCTCAAAGCAAGAGAAGCCGCAAGGCGTGCAAGAGAAGCCGAAAGAAATAAAAATGCTTTCGGAAAATCTTCAATGCCTGAAAAACTCGCAGACTGTGCAGAAAGAGACAACAGGTATACGGAAATATACATCGTTGAGGGTGATTCCGCAGGAGGTTCGGCAAAACAGGGACGTGACAGGCGTTATCAGGCTATATTATCTCTATGGGGCAAAATGCTTAACGTCGAAAAGGCAAGAATAGACAAAATTTATGGCAACGACAAGTTAGAACCCGTTGTTGCCGCACTCGGTACGGGTATAGGCGAGGACTTCGATATTGAAAAATTACGGTACGGAAAAGTTATCATCATGGCAGATGCTGATGTGGACGGTATGCACATAAGGGCTTTACTGCTGACTTTCTTCTTCCGCTACATGAGACCGCTTATCACCAACGGTAACGTATACATCGCACAGCCTCCGCTTTTCAGGGTAGAGAGAAACAATAAAATCCGCTACGCTTTTTCCGAAAAGGAACGTGATGACTATATAGCTGAACTCTCCGAAAACGGAAGATATAAGGTTGAAGTCCAGCGTTACAAGGGTCTTGGCGAAATGGACCCCGAACAGCTCTGGGAAACTACTATGAATCCTGAAACGAGAACGATAGTTAAAATCTCTATGGAGGACGCTTTAAAGGCTGATGAAATTTTTACTGTGCTTATGGGCGATAAGGTTGAGCCGAGAAGAAAATTCATTGAGAATAATGCCCGCTTTGTACAGAATCTCGATGTATAAGGTGTCTCAATGGAAAATAATTACAGGCTCGAAAAAGAATATAAAATTTCTTTTGATATTTTCAGGGACGGATATTCGGCTTTTCAGAAAAAATTTGTCTTTCCGCAGGCAAATATCAAAGCAATCGCTTTTATCCTGCTCGCCGTGATATTCGTTACGGCGGTTATTGACGATAATTCGCAGTATTTCGCTTATCTGCTAATTATGGTGTGTCTCGCTATGGCTTTCAGGGAATGGTATAATCCGAGAAAATTAAAACGAAGTCTTTCGGAGGTTTTTAAAGATACGGAAGAGACAGTTTATAAATTATCTATAGGGGACTGTTTCGCTGATATTTCAACAGTTTCAACGGGAAAAGTTGAAAACTATACTGACGATAACAACGGCGACGAAGAAATATTACCACAGAAAAGCCGTATTCCGTTTGACGAGAATTTTTCATTGCTTGAATATGACGATTTTTTTCTTATGTTTTCGGGAAAATCTATATTCTATATAATTCCGAAAAAAGATTTTTCGGAAGAGGAAACCGAAATTATAAGAGGTCTCAAATCAGATAAATAATTCCACAGGAGGTAACAATTTTGCTTTATAATGACAACTCAAAAATTATAAATACTGAGATTTGCGACGAAATGCAAAACTCTATCCTTAACTATGCCATGTCGGTTATAGTCTCAAGGGCTTTGCCTGACGCAAGGGACGGGCTTAAACCTGTACACAGGCGTATACTTTACACCCTGCACGAAAACGGTCTTACGCCTGAAAAGGCATACAGGAAGTGTGCCGATACCGTCGGTGCTGTACTCGGACGTTATCACCCACACGGTGATGCTTCTGTTTATGACGCTCTTGTAAGGCTTGCACAGGATTTTTCAATGCGTTATCCGCTTGTTGACGGTCACGGCAACTTCGGTTCAATCGACGGCGACGGTCCTGCGGCGTATCGTTATACGGAAGCCAAAATGTCTAAAATAACTCTCGATATGCTGACGGACATCAACAAGGATACCGTTGATTTTGTCGCAAACTATGACGACAGACTGAAAGAGCCTTCCGTACTGCCGTCGAGGTTTCCAAATCTGCTCGTAAACGGCTCTGTAGGCATTGCAGTCGGTATGGCTACCAACATACCACCACACAATCTCAAAGAGGTTACAGGGGCATTAGAGACGCTTATACGCAATCCTGAATGCACACTTGATGATTTGATGGAACACATTCAAGGTCCTGACTTCCCTACAGGCGGTATAGTTATGGGCAAAGCAGGTATAAGAGGGGCTTACGCAACAGGGCGTGGCAAGATAATTTTACGTTCACGCACTCACTTTGAGGAAATAAAAGGGCGTAACTGCATTATTATTGACGAGATTCCTTATATGCTCCGCAAAGAAAGGCTCTTGAAAAGCATAAGTCAAATGGCTAAGGATAAGAGAATTGATGGGCTTTATGATTTAAGGGACGAGTCCGACAAGGACGGTATGCGTGTTGTTATTGAACTCAAAAAAGACGCTATTCCAGAAATAGTCCTTAACAAACTTTTTGCACTTACGCAATTACAAGATACCGTCGGCATAATTATGCTCGCCCTCGTAAACGGTGAGCCAAAAGTTCTTACCCTCAAAGAGCTATTGCAGAATTATATCGATTTTCAGGTTGAAGTTATTCAGAGGCGGACGAGGTTTGACCTTAAAAAAGCTCTCGAAAGAGCCCATATTCTTCAGGGATTTGTGCTTGCCTCGGACTTTATAGACGAAGTTATCGCTATTCTGCGAAAAAGCAAGACTATTGCAGAGGGTCGCTCTGCTCTTATGGAAAATTTCAGTGACATCGATTTGTCAGAACTTCTTGACAGCTCGCAGTATGATTTTACAGGGCTTCACATCGAAAAACAAACGGGTCTGTCGGAAGAACAGGCGGACGCTATTGTACAAATGAGGCTCGGTTCTCTTACGGGTCTTGAAAGACAGAAAATTACTGACGAGCTTTACAGTCTGCTTACGAAAATTTCTGACTTTGAGGATATTTTAGCTGACATCAACAGGGTATATGACATCATTATCAGCGATTTACACGCTATAAACAAGAAATTCAGCGACAAAAGACGGACGGATATTGAGTCTGTAAGCGGTGAGGTTGATATTGAAGATTTAATTCCCGAAGAAGACTGCGTTGTTACTCTCACCAACAACGGCTATATAAAGCGTATGCCTGTTGCTGAGTATAAAACTCAAAGGCGTGGCGGTCGTGGCATAACAGGCATGAAACAGCGTGACGAGGATTTTGTGGAGGAAATGTTTATCTGCGGAAGTCATGACAATGTTTTATTTATTTCAAACAAGGGCATTATGTACAAGCTGAAATGCTATGAGATTCCCGACGGCTCTAAGGCTTCACGTGGATTTAATCTTATAAATCTGCTTCCGCTTTCCGAGGGCGAAAAAATAACGTCCATGATTAAAACCACTGATTTCGGCGAGGACAAATTTATTACTATCGTTACCAAAAACGGAAAGATAAAACGGTCTAATCTCTATCTCTACAGAAATGTAAGGCGTAACGGTCTTATTGCAATAGGACTTGACGACGGCGACGAAATAGCGGGTGTAAGGCTTACGGACGGAAATGCACAGATTTTTATTGCAACAAGAAATGGCATGGCTATAAGAATTGAAGAATCCAAGGGGCGTTCTATGTCCCGTTCCGCACATGGTGTCAGGGCTATAAAACTCCGTGATGATGACTATGTTGTCGGCGTGGCTCGTCTGCGTGAGGGGGCTTCTCTGCTTACCGTTACGGAAAACGGTTACGGAAAAAGAACAGATACAGACAATTACAGGATTCAGAACAGAGGCGGTTTTGGTCTCAAGAATTACAAGGTTGATAACATAAGAGGCTATGTCTGCGGAATAAAAATTGTTGATGAAGATGATGATATTATTCTCGTTTCAAGTGACGGAATTATTATCAGGATTCTTGCAAGCGATATTCGCATAATGGGACGTTCCGCAAAGGGCGTGCGTGTCATGAGGGTAAACGACGGTGCAAAGGTTGTTGCATTCACAAGGGCTGAACATGATGACGAAAAGGAAACGGAAAACGTTGAACAGCTTACCGAAGAACAGGCGAGAATTGAAGAAGAAGAGGCTCTGGCGGAAGAACTCAATGAAGTGACAGAAGAAGAAACGGAATACAACGAGTGAAAATAATTATTATTTTTTTGATTTTTAAATGTTGTTGATTTTTTTGGGGCTTCTCTAATTAATTCTTCAATTTTTTCATCAAAATCATCCTCAGAGATGATGTCATTATTAAATGATTGAGATTTTGTGTTATCTGTATAATTTATATTTTTAAAATCATTAGTAATTTGATTATTAAAACCATTTTTAACTGTTTCTAAAT
>CAMWQJ010000020.1 GCA_947176415.1 uncultured Ruminococcus sp.
TTATAACACATTTGCCATAAAAATAAAAGACTTTTTTTCAAAAAAAATAATGCTGAATAAATAATTTTTTTTAACATTAAAATATAGTGGCATTTATATGATTTTTGTGGTATAATTGTAATTGTCTGTCAGAGTATGATATGAAAGGTATGATAAAATGTCAGTTTATTTTGATAATGCCTCAACAACAAAGCCTTGCGAAGAGGCTGTAAAGGCAATGCTCCGTGCCGTTACGGAAAATTTCGGCAACCCGTCTTCTCTGCACAGGGTCGGACTTAATGCACAGCTTGCCGTTGACGAGGCGAGGAAGATTATAGCCGATTCGATAGGTGCGGACGGCGGAGAGATTTATTTTACATCGGGTGCAACCGAAAGCAATAATCTTGCATTTCGGGGGGCGGTTTCGGCTTACGGAAGAAGAAAACACAGGATTGTTATTTCAGCGGTGGAACATCATTCGGTTGATGAGACGGCAACGGCACTTGAAAAACAGGGTCTGGAAGTTATAAGAATAAGTCCACGTGCGGACGGAAATTTTTATGCGGAGGACTTTATAAATGCGTGCAACGAGGATACTATTATAATAAGTATGATGTACGTCAATAACGAGACGGGTTATATTATGCCTGTTGGCGAGACTTTCAGGGCGGTGAAAAAAATTTTTCCCGAAATAATAACCCACTGCGACGGCGTTCAGGGATATATGAAATTATCCGTCAACGTTAAAATGCTGAGTGCAGATATGATTTCGTTAAGCGGACATAAAGTCCATGCGGTAAAGGGCGTCGGCGTGCTTTTTGTGAAAAAAGGCGTGCGAGTTATTCCGCAGATTACAGGCGGTAATCAGGAAAAAGGCTTGCGTTCGGGAACGGAGAGTGTACCGCTTATATCAGCATTCAGCAAGGCGGTTGAGAAATATTCTCCGACTATAGAGAAACGCTATGAAAAAATGCTTGAATCAAGAAAATATCTTATCAGCAGACTTTCCGAGATTGACGGTATATCGGTAAATTCTCCCGAAAACTCCTCGCCGTATATCGTCAATATCTCGGCGGTCGGAAAGCGTTCGGAAATAATGCTCCACTTCCTCGAAAATAAAGAAGTTTACATTTCAAGTGGTTCAGCCTGTTCAAAGGGAAAAAAAAGCGGTGTGCTTGAAAAGTTCGGTATAAAGCCGAAAAATGCGGACAGTGCCATAAGGATAAGCATGACGGCGGAAACGGAGCAGGGCGAAATTGATATTTTTATTGAGGCTCTCCGTGAGGGAATGGAAAAAATAAGAAGTTAAGGAAAGGTTTTTTGTTATGAAAGAAATTGTACTTGCAAAATACGGCGAAATGGTTTTAAAGGGACTCAACAAGCAGACGTTTGAAAATATGCTTGTGAAAAATGTTAAGAGAAGACTTAAATCCCTCGGAAATTTCAGACTTGTTTCCACACAGTCCACACTTTACATAACCCCCGAAGACGACGGCACGAATCTTGAGGAAGTTGTTGAAAGAGTGGGAAAAATTTTCGGTATAGCAACTCTCTGCCGTGCGTGCGTGTGCGAAAAGGATTTTTCGGATATAACGGAAAAAAGCATTGAATATTTAAAAGATATTCTTTCAGAAGTGAAAACTTTCAAGGTCAATGCAAAGAGGGCGGACAAGACTTTTCCCATGAAGTCGCCTGAAATCTGTGCGGAACTTGGCGGAATACTTCTCAGCAGGTTTGATAATCTGTCTGTTGACGTTAAAAATCCCGAAATTACTGTTACCGTTGAAATACGTGACACGAATGCTTATGTTCACGGCGAAAATATAAAGGGTGCAGGCGGACTTCCCGTCGGAAGTAGCGGAAATGCAATGCTTATGCTTTCAGGAGGCATAGACAGTCCCGTTGCCGGTTATATGATGGCGAAAAGAGGCGTGCGGATAACTGCTGTTCATTATGTTAGTCCGCCGTATACTTCCGACAGGGCGAGGCTGAAAGTTGAACAGCTCTGCGAAAAAATGACGGATTATTGCGGTGGAATCGCTTTTTACTGTGTGCCGTTCACGGAGATTCAGGAGGCTATAAAAGATAACTGCCCTGAGGTATATTTTACTGTAATAATGCGTCGTCTGATGATGGAGATTGCCCAGAGAATAGCCGAGAATGACAACTGTCAGGCACTGATTACAGGTGAGAGTGTAGGACAGGTTGCGAGCCAGACAATGCAGGCTATAACCTGTACGGACGCTGTTTGCAGAATGCCTGTTTTCCGTCCGCTCGTTGGAATGGACAAGACGGAGATTATAGAAATTGCACGCAAAATAGATACTTTTGATATATCAACTCTGCCTTATGAGGACTGCTGTACAGTATTTACGCCACGCCACCCTAAAGTGCGTCCGTTGCTTGCGGACGTTGAAAAGGCACAGAATGCTTTTGACTTTGAACTGCTTATAAAGAAAGCTGTTGAAAATACGGAAATGAAAACTTTTAACTATCAGGGCTGATATGATTTTGTATATTATGTGTGAAAAGCATGATTGTTATTTAAAAAAATGTGTAGAATATGTGATAAAGAATAATTGAAAAAATCTGTGGTTTGTCTGAATTGCACAAAAAATATATAATATCTGAGATATTAATTGTTATTGTTCTTAATGTTTATATTTTGGCTTGACAAGTCCGTCGGATTTGCTGTAAAATATTATTTAAAGAGTGTCAGGCAAGGTAGTTCTGACGTGGAGGAGATTCAGTTTGATGAGCGATAATTTGAATGAGAAAAAGCCTGATTCTGACGGCAGGAGAAAAGAACGTGAACTTTATAAAATTCTCAGGTCGGTTGACGGCACGAGCGAAAAAAGTACGAGAGGGCAGGAGTGGGAAAACAATCTTACAACAGCCATTGCGAAACGTTCAAGAAGTACGAGCCAGCCCGAAAACTATGAAATGATTCTCAATGAACTGGAAGAAAAAAATAATCTGTTGAAAGAAGAGGCGGAAAGTGTACGGGCGGAACCAGTACCCGAAAATCCGCAGGAAAAAGCCGAGGAGCTTATTTCACAGCTTACGGTTGCACAGCGTGTTACCGAAATGGCACAGAATAAAAAAAGCGTTTCGGCGGAGACGGCGAGGGCGGATTTTAAAAACAAGCCTGTTCGGGTTGTTTCACATGAAAAGCCGTCGCAGACCGAAAAAAAGGTGACGGAGAGGACAATTGTCTATAACGTTCCGTCAAGAACGCCGAATAACAGTTCAACGGCATTGCAACAGCCTGATGAAAGAAAACCGATAAGGAAGATTATAAGGGTTGACAAGGCAGGTCCGACGGAAAGTAAAGCTGTTGCGGTGCAGTCTGAGGTTAAACCGCCTGTTGCGGAGGTCTACACGGCAAAACCGAAAAAGGCAGATAATAAAAAAAAGAAAAAAAAGACTTTTAAGGAGAAATTTATGGGACTTTTCCCGAATAAGAAAGATTCAATACTTGAAAAAATACGCAAGTTGATTTTCCTGTGTTCCATTATCGCTATACTTGTGTGCGGTTATATGGTTGCCGATTATTACATAGACCTCTGGAAGAGTGAAAGCCTGCACAATGACATTGCCGAAATATACGAAACATATCCGCTCCCCGAAAACACCAACAACGCTTCGACGTACGAACCAGGGGAAGACCATGTGTATAAAATGCTTGACAGTGCGAGAAAACTTCTTGACAGAAACCCCGATGTTATAGGCTATATGACGATTCCGAACACGCCAATCGCAAACCCGATAATGCAGTCCGCCGACAACAACAAGTATCTGCATATGGATATTGATGGCAGAGATTCAAGGGCGGGCGAAATTTTCCTTGACTACAGAAATCATTTTGACGACGTGAAAAACGGAAAATTAAGCGTTCCTAACTCGGATAATCTCGTGATTTACGGGCATAATATGGCTAATGAGGCTATGTTCGGAAGTCTGAAATACTATCAGCGTGACGACAGCTATTACGGCAAACACCCTCTTATCTATATCAACTCAAACTATGAGTGTTATACTTATAAGATTTTCGCTTATTTTCTGCTTGATGCAGGTGACAGCACTGAGACCGCCTATGACTGCTGGAATAAGCTGGATTTTGCCGACGAACAGGATTTTTACAATTTTGTGAACGAGGCAAAGAAACGCAGTATAACCCTTAATGATGTTGATGTAGAGTACGGCGATAAACTCGTTACGCTTTCAACGTGCAATACCGTTCTCGGCGATAACGGCAGGCTTATTATTATGGGCAGACTTCTCAGGGACAAGGAAAATCCTTTTGAAGGCACGACAAACAGCAGACGTAATCCTAATATAAAATGGCCGACAATTTATTATTATGACAAACCTAATGAAAAATATAATCCCGATGCCGAATTTATTCCATACGGCTCGGGCGGTAATTCGGGCGGGGGTGAATAAGGCTTGAATCCTGTTAAAGTTATTTCTGTAATATCGGCTTTTGTGGCTGTTACGAGCATATCGGTGGCGGTGCTTATGCTGAACGGCAACAAGGCAGAAGAAGTACCTGTTATAATAATGGAGGAAGAAACAGTGGAAAATCCCGTTGAAACGGAATTTACAGATGGCGAAGTTGTAGTTACAACGGACATCAGTGAAAGGAACTATGATTTCAAAGTCACAACTGAAACGACGATTGCGACAAGTCTGCCCGTTTATCCCTATGTCCCTGCAAACAGCGGTATGAACGACTATTCAAAATATATGCGTAAGTATAACAAGGACTTTGTGGGCTGGCTTAAAATAAACAACACACAGGTTAATTATCCGCTTATGAAAGACCCCGGGGAAGTACAGCCTAACACGGGATATGGGAGTGCGTACTGTCCTGCCGACGAGTTTTATTTGCACCACGATTTTGACAGGAATTATTTATTTGAGGGTACACTTTATATGGATTACCGTGATGTGTTAGGAAACGACGAGACAAAGCAGTCTGAAAATATAGTTATATACGGACATAATATGCTTAATGACTCAATGTTCGGCTCGCTTGACCACTACTATCAGATAGACGGATTCTATAATTCAAATCAGTTTATTGAGTTAAGCACCAACTATAAAGAATACGGATATGTTATTTTCGGCTACATAATAACAAGCGGTAATGCAGGAGTTCCATTTGACTACTGGAACTGGGAAGAACTTGACTGCAAAGAGGATTTCGACTGGTACGTCAGCAACATACGCATAAGCGATATGATTGAAACTGACATAGATGTGCAGTACGGCGACAAACTGCTTACTCTCTCAACCTGTTATCAGGACGCTGACAATTCAAGATTCATAATAGTTGCAAGACGGCTGAGAGAGGGCGAAAAGCTGTATGATATGTCTACAATACAGAGGATACCGCCCCCCGAGCCTGTGACGGAAGAGACAAATCCAGAAGAAAATCAGGAGATAGTTTATGAAGAATATTATGAAGAGTAAATATATAACGGCTTTTGTTGCCGTTATGCTTGCCGTCTCAACGCTCGGCGGACAGATTGCCTACGCCGTCGGAGAAGACGGAATGCCAGATGATTACTATGACAACGGTTATTCGGACGACTATGGCTATTCAGATGATTATGACAACTATCAGGGCGATTACGGCGAGCAAGAGGAGACAACCGCTTATTACGGCGAGGTTGTTACTACACGTGCGGAGTCGGAAAACGAAGATATATCTACAATAACAACCGTTTCGGCAAGTGGTGAGAATACTGCTCCGATTCAGAAAACAAAAAGGGGAAAGGCTTTAATCAACGAATACGACAGAAGTCTGTCAATCGTAAGTTATGCTTTTTCCGTGCCTGAATACACGTACGAGGAGGATTTTAATAAAAAACCTACCCAACAGCAGACGGAAGAGGCAAAAAAGGAAATTATGCTTTCGCTCCGCAAGGGAAATCCTGTATCGTCGCCGAGACGTGCCGAGGGTGCAGACCTGACACAGATTGGACACGTCGGCGAAATACCAGTTGCAGAGGAGCAACAGCCTAAACAGAATGTGGCTTCCTCGGACGTTTCGGGAGAATTTACATTTGTAACTTACGGCTGGGGACATGGCGTGGGTCTCAGTCAGAACGGTGCAAATTATTATGCAACCTATGCCGGCTGGTCATATCAGGATATCCTCGCACATTATTATCCTAATACCTACCTCATGAATACGGGTCTCACGGAAACAGAAGAACTCACGATAAAAGGCGAGCCGGCAGGCGATACGGTTTCGGTCGTGGCACAGATTGTAAACCGTGAAATCGGCGGTACTATGCACCCCGAGGCAATAAAGGCACAGGCGGTTGCAGTATACACCTACCTAAAATATCACAATGACGACTCGGCGGATTTGCTCGGAAAAGCTGACCCACCGCAGAATGTAATCGACGCCTGTACGGAAGTTCTCGGTCAGGCTCTCTACTATAATAATGCCTACGCCTTGACTATGTTTTCCGCTTCCTCAGGCGGTTGTACGGCAAATTGCAGTGAAGTCTTTTATGCGGATATTCCTTATCTCGTGAGCGTACCGAGCGAGTTTGACGAGGCTTACGACCCGCATTACGGCACTATAACTTACTATCCTGCCTCCGAGGTTAAAAGTCTTATCGAAGGCGAATTAAAAATAACTCTCTCCGACGACCCAGGTAAATGGATTCAGCCCGTCTATTCAAAACAGACAGGATATGTCACGGAAATAAACATCGACAATCAGAAGACGATAAAGGGCTATGAACTGAAACTTCTGCTCGACCTGAAATCTTCCAAATTCAATGTTACATATACTTACTGATTAAAGAAAGTCCCCGAATGTCCGAGATGTTCGGGGGCTTGTTCTCTTTTATACCGAGAGGATAAGAAAGTCTGCGGAATCTGAATCAAAAAAGAAAATAAATTAATAAACCGCAGGAACGTACATTCTGCTTTTATACCGCTGAACGCTCTTTTTCGTGGATTTTTATAAAAAATAACCAAAAAACAGACTGACAATTGTACATATTACATCTTGATAAATCTACTGTTAAGCTGTATAATTAATATATGGTGAAAAAGGTATTTTTTTACCCTGTTAATCACGGGCGTGCGTGAGGGCTGAATGCCGTTTTTCCGAATTTCTTTCAGATATGAAAATCAGGAGGTTTATTATGGTGTTCAGTCATATTCCCGTTATGCTCGGAAGTTGCATTGACGGCTTGAATATACGTCCCGAGGGCATATATGTAGACGGTACGGCAGGCGGTGCTGGTCATTCGTCCGCCATTGCCTCACGTCTCAGCGAGGGCGGTCGCCTTATATCGATAGACCGAGACCCAGACGCAGTGGCGGTGGCAACAGAAAGGCTCGCAAAGTACAGTATGGCGACGGTTGTCAGGAATAATTATTCAAATATCCGTGAAGTGCTTGACGGTTTCAGTATAGACAAGGTTGACGGCGTACTTCTTGATTTAGGCGTTTCGTCGTATCAGCTTGATGAAGAAAGCCGTGGTTTTTCGTACCATGCTGACGCTCCGCTTGATATGCGAATGGAAAAAGAGGGCATAAGTGCGTCGGATATAGTCAATACTTACTCACAGCAGGAGCTTGCAAGGATTATATTTGAGTACGGCGAGGAAAAGTTTTCACGCCGTATAGCCGAAAATATAGTTAAGGAAAGGCAAGTTTCACCGATTGAGACTACTCTGCAACTCGCCGATATAATCAGAAAAAGCGTTCCGCAGAAAGCGAGACGGGAAAAAAATCCGTGTAAAAAGACTTTTCAGGCAATCAGGATAGCCGTAAACGGTGAACTCGAACACCTCTCGAAAGGGCTTGACGAAGCTTTTTACAGTCTCCGAGAGGGCGGAAGACTTGCGGTTATAACTTTTCATTCGCTTGAGGACAGGCTCGTGAAACAGAGATTTGCAGGCTGGTGCAGAGGGTGTATCTGTCCGCCTGATTTTCCGCAGTGCGTGTGCGGTCACAAGGCGGAAGGGAGGCTTATAAACCGCAAGCCTATAGAGGCGGACTCCGAAGAAACAGCCGGAAACAAAAGAAGCAGAAGTGCAAAGCTGAGAATTATTGAAAGGAGTGCGAGAGAATGAACGGAAGCAACGTTGCTTATTCCTATGACGACACGGCAAATGATGATTTTGAAGAAGACAATGCGGAAAGAGTTCCGCAGGCAAGGAAAAACATAAAAGTAAGCCGTAACAGCAACCGTAAAAACAATGAATCAAAAAATGGCTCTGTATTGGGTATAATTCTCATTTCAGCACTGGCAGTTGTGCTTTTAGGCTCAGTAATATATATGCTTGACAAGCGCAACAGCGTATACAACGAAGTTGCCGACCTCAACAGACAGCTTAATCTTGCGGAGGCTGAAAATGTAAGGCTACAGTCCGAACTTGAAAGCAAGATGTCGGCGAAAAATGTTGAGGATTATGCAGAAAATGTACTCGGCATGAAGAAAATGGATTCCTCGCAAATCAAGTACATAAAAATACAAACCGACGACGTGGTGAATATTCCTGAACAGGAACAGGGAATTACAGCTAAAATAAAAGGATTTTTTGAAGACTGTGTGGAATATTTCAGAGGGTAGCTCCAATATAAATATAATAACAGGACTGCCTGTATAGCTCCGGCGGTAAAGACAGATGCCGGAAAATATGTAGAACAAACGGAGATACAACGGGTGATTCGGAAAAGTGAAAGGCTCGCCGGATAAGCTCCGGTAAAGCGTTTCCACGCTTGAATAGCGAAAATCCTTCGTCGTATTATAAGAAAAGGACATCGGAAAAAATAAAAGATGTCTGAAAGGCGGGGCATTAAGATTCCTCGCCTTATTCATTTTACGCTGTACCACAGCAGAAAGGACGATGAGCGTGTCAGTAAAGTATATTCCCATAAAGACTATGAAATTCAGGGTGCGATTTATCATGACGGGCATTTTCTTTTTGCTTTTCCTGTTCGTTGCGGTGAATTTCTTCAAAATATCGGTTGTGGAAAACGAAAAGTATCAGGCTATGGCAAACGACCAGCATTTTGGCTCTATACGCATTTCGGCACACAGGGGGTCGATATACGACTCAAAGGGCGCACCCCTCGCAAAGAGTGCCTCCGTGTACAAGGTTTTTCTCGACCCTCAGCAGTTCAAGAAGGAACTCAAAGCACTTCAGAAGTCAATTGACGAGAGAAACAAGGAAAAGGCAAACAACACTTACAAGCCTGAATTTGATGACAACGGAAAAGAACTTTATCCGCTTCCTGAGTCTGTGGATTCTTTCAGGAACGATGCAATAGCTTTTCTCTCTGAAAAACTCAAGATTACAGCCGAGACGGTAGCCAATGCAATGGAAGCGGACAATCAGTACAGCAGATTGAAGGAGCAGGTCGAAAAGCCGATAGCCGACGAGGTACTGGCGTTTTTCAATCAGTATCAGCTTATTTCGCTTAACGTTGAGGAGGACACAAAAAGATATTATCCACATAACGACCTTGCTGGCTCGGTTATAGGATTTACGTCCTCGGGCGGTGAGGGAATGTATGGCATAGAGGCTTATTATGACGACTATCTCGCAGGAGTGGACGGGCGTACAATATCCGCCAAGGACTCAAACGGAAATGAACTTCCGTACAGGTATTCTAAAACTTATTCCGCCAAGAATGGTGATGATGTTTATCTTACGATAGATTCTGAAATACAGTATTGCCTTGAAAAGAATCTTGAAGAGATGGTTACGGAGTTTGAAGTAAAAAACCGTGCGTGTGCTATTCTCATGAACGCAAAGACGGGAGCGGTGTACGGTATGGCGACGTATCCGAGCTTTGACCTCAACAATCCATACGATGTGGCAGACCCTGTGGCAAGTGAAAAAATCGCACTTCTCAGCGGTGATGAGCAGACAAAGGCAACTGCGGAAGAATGTGAAAAGCAGTGGAAAAACAAGTGCGTTACGGAAATTTACGAGCCGGGGTCGGTTTTTAAAGTAATAACAAGTGCGGCGGCAATTGAAGAAAATCTTATAAATCTTGATACGGATTCTTTTTTCTGCTCGGGTTCTGTCCCAGTTCCGGGGGCTAATCCTATAAACTGCCACCTTACAAGCGGTCACGGCGCACAGACTTTTCAACAGGCACTCACAAACTCATGCAATCCAGCTTTTATGGAAATAGGCAGTCGTCTCGGAATAGAAAAATTCTGCTATTATTTCGATGCTTTCGGTCTCAACGAGCGTACAGGAATAGACTTACCAGCCGAGGGCGTGGGATTCGGATTCACAGCCGAAGATATGACGGAAATTGACCTTCTCGTGTGTTCTTTCGGACAGGGCGAAACCCTTACCCCTATGGAGATGATTACTTCTTACTGTGCCACAATAAACGGCGGTTATCTGCTCCAGCCTTATGTTGTGGACAAAATTATTGATGAGGACGGAAATATTGTTCTCAAAAATGAAAGGACTGTGCGGAGACAGGTTATTTCAGAGGATACATCAAAAAAAATGCGTACTGCACTCGGCGGGGTTGTTACAAATAATAACGGCGGTAATGTTTCAATAAAGGGATATTCAATCGGCGGAAAATCAGGAACGTCCCAGAGGCTCAGTCTTGCGGCAGAGGGTGAAGACGAGTATGGTGCTTCATACGTATGCTTTACGCCTGTTGAAGACCCTGAAATTGTTCTGCTCGTGCTTGCGGATATGCCGAATCCCGATATAAATTATTACGGTAGCGGTGTTGCAGTGCCGACAGCAAGGCATATTCTGACGGAGGTACTGCCATATCTCGGCTATTATCCCGAATATACCGATGAGGAAGTACAGAATCTTGATATAAAAGTGCCTCTTCTCGAGGGTTCAATAAGCAGTGCCAAGGAAACGCTCGATGGGCTTGGCGTAAATTATGAGATAATCGGAAACGGTATTGAGATTGTGGCACAGTCTCCGCAGACGGGGTCGTCAATAGCAAAGGGCGGTATTGTGTATCTTTACACGGAAAAAAGCAACACGGTTAAATATACCGTTGTTCCCGACCTGCACTATACGTCGCCTGAGTTTGCGAATGAGTCGATAACTGACTGTCATCTTAACTATGTGGCGACGGGTGCTTCAATAAAGCGTAGCGATGCGGTTGTCAACAGCCAGTCTATTCCGGCAGGAACGAGAGTTCCGTTTGGAACGACCATAGAACTTGAATTTATTGTAAATGCAAATCAGGACTGAAAAGGAGTTTTTTTAATGAAATTATATGAATTGCTTGAAAACAATGCGGAAACGTCACTTGACGATATCGAGATAGTTTCCGTTACGGACGATACGAGGAAAATTATTCAGGGAAGCATATTTTTCTGCATAAAGGGCGAACACTTCGACGGACACACAATGGCGGAAGAGGCTGTTAAAAAAGGTGCTGTGGCGGTGGTCTGCGAGCGTGATTTAGGTCTCGGTGAACTTCAGATTATAACGGAAAATTCACGCACCCTTTATGGAAAAGTCTGCTCGGCGTGGTTCGGACACCCTGAAAAAAAATTAAAGATGATTGGCGTTACGGGAACTAACGGCAAGACAACAATCACTTCTGTAATCAAGCATATACTTACGGAAAACGGTCACAAAACGGGGCTGATAGGAACTATTCAAAACGAAATCGGCAACGAGGTTATCCACACAGACAATACAACGCCGTTTACATTTGATTTTATGGAACTTCTTGACAGAATGGTTAAGGCAGAGTGCGAATATGTGGTTATGGAGGTTTCTTCTTTCGGACTCGTTCAGAACCGCACAGGCTCGGCACATTTTGACATTGCACTTTTTACGAATCTCACGCAGGACCATCTCGACTATCACAAGACTATGGAAGACTATTATCAGGCTAAAAAAATTCTCTTCGGTATATGCGACAAGGCTTTTATAAATATTGATGACGAATACGGAAAACGTCTTTTTGACGTAACAGAGTGCGAAAAAGTAACGTTCAGCGTCATGGAAGAAGCCGACTTCTATTCCGATATAGTGAAACTCAAGCCGAACGGTTCTTGTTTCAGGCTCTGCAACGGAAAAACAAGCCACATTATCAAGACGAACATGGTCGGACTCTTCAACGTCTCAAATACTATCGGTGCTATTGCGGTATGCCTTGAAGCAGGCATAGCTTTTGAGAATATAATTGCCTCCGTTATGAATTACGGAGGTGTAAAGGGCAGGTGCGAAGTTATTCCGACAGGCAGGGACTTTACTGTTATATGTGACTATGCACACACTCCCGACGCTCTCGAAAACGTCCTTCAAAGTATAAATGAGTACAAAACACACCGCCTTGTGTGCCTGTTCGGTTGCGGTGGAAACAGGGATAAGGACAAACGTCCGAAAATGGCGTTATCGGCTTCAAAGTATGCCGACAAGCTGATTATAACGTCTGACAATCCACGTGACGAAAAACCCGAGGAAATAATAAAGGAAATACTCGGCGGACTCAACGGCGTGAAGATTCCGTTTGATGTTGCAACCGACAGGAGAAATGCCATATACCATGCCTTGCAAACCGCTGAAAAAGGTGATATAATAGTATTGGCTGGAAAAGGTCATGAAGATTATCAGATTTTAGCAGACGGCAGGCACATTCATTTTGATGAACGTGAAGTTGTGGCGGACGGTCTGAAACTTCTTGACGACTGATTCTGCGGAAATTATAAATAATCAGGAGCTGTGAGAATAAATGTCATTCTGGATAATAAATTTAATTACTGCCATGCTGTCATTCCTGATAGCAACGGCATCGGGATTTAAAATAGTGCCGTTTCTGCACCAGCTTAAATTCGGTCAGCCTATAAAGACCGAAGACGGACCGCAGTGGCACGCCAAAAAACAGGGTACGCCGACAATGGGCGGTTTTATGTTCATTCTTTCAACAATAGTAACGTCTGTTGCAGGGTACTGGATTTATCGCTGGCAGGTCGGTGTGGACATGACGAATCCCGACAATCACAAGGCTTTCTACCGTCTGCTTGCGTGCATAGTTTTTTCTGCACTTTTCGGTCTTATCGGCTTTATTGACGACTTTATAAAAGTCTCACGGAAAAACAATGACGGACTTACTCCGATTCAGAAAATTGTCATGCAGGTTGTTTTTGCGGTCGGTTTTCTGTTTGCACTTAACAGGCTCGGCGATACGTCAACCGTTATAAACCTCGGTTTCTGGCAGAGTCCGCCCCTTAAACTCTTCTACTATATACTTATGATACCCGTTATAATTTACCTGACGAATGCCGTCAATCTTACGGACGGCGTGGACGGTCTCTGCGGTTCGGTAACATTCGTTGCTATGCTTATTTTCACCGTTGCGTGTTCCATACTCAGGCAGAACGAAATCTCATACTATACAATGGCACTTGCGGGGGGCTGTCTCGGATTTCTGCTGTGGAATTTAAATCCTGCCAAGTGTTTCATGGGCGATACGGGGTCTATGTTTCTCGGAGCGTCCGTAACGGCTGTCGGTCTGATTCTGCACAATCATCTTCTGCTTGTGCTTGTCGCTATGGTTTACATACTGGAGGCACTGTCTGTTGTGATTCAGGTAAGCTATTTCAAGTACACAAAAAAGAAAAGTCCTGACCATCAGGGAAAAAGAATTTTCAAGATGACTCCCATTCATCATCATTTCGAGATGAGCGGATTCGGAGAATATGAAATAGTAATAAGTTTTTCGCTCGCCGGTATTATTTTCGGTATACTGGGAATAATTACCTTGCTGGTATTCTGACTGCTGACTGTTTTCATCAGGCACGGAGGAGGTAACAATGGCAAACCGCATGAAAAAAAGAGAAAAACAAGGATTTGTTAAAAATTTCATAGGCGAGGGCAGGCAGAGCGATATAAGCCTTTCATTCTTCGCCTATGTCATGATTCTGCTTGTCGTCGGACTTGTCATGATGTCTTCGGCAAGCTATGCGTGGGCGTACAGTGAACACGACGGCGACGGTCTTTTCTATGCAAAAAATCAGGCAAAAAACGCTGCTGTGGGATTTGTGGCAATGATTTTCTTCATGAAAATGGACTATCATAATTTCAAGGCAGTAAAATTTCCTGTAGTTAAAAGACTTAATATATCATCGCTTATGTACTGTATTGGCATAATTCTTCTTATACTCGTTCTCGCTATCGGTAATGACGAGGGCGGTTCGATGGGGGCGAAA
Source organism: uncultured Ruminococcus sp. (assembly GCA_947176415.1). Lineage (GTDB taxonomy): Bacteria > Bacillota > Clostridia > Oscillospirales > Ruminococcaceae > Ruminococcus. The sequence continues at coordinate 14,186 of CAMWQJ010000020.1, forward strand.
CGTTGGCTTGACATAGGTCCTCTGAATTTTCAGCCGTCCGAGGTCGCAAAATTTGCAATAATAATTTTCTTTGCCTACAGCATGGAAAAAGACGGTTTCAAGATGAACTATTTCAAGACAGGTATCATCAAGTATGCACTGTATATGGGTGTATATGCGGGTCTGCTTTTCTTCGAGCCACACCTGTCGGGTATTATACTTATAGGAAGCATTTCAATCGCCATGATTCTTTGCGGAGGGGCAAACAGAAAACAGTTTTTAATGCTGACTGTTATTGCTATTGTCTGTGCAGTAAGCGTTATAGGCTATCAGGCGACTGTTCCTGACAGCTATGTTTCAACACGTATTAAATCCTGGAAAGACCCTTTTGCCGATGTTCTCAATGAAACATGGCAGACTGCAAATTCAATAATTGCTATCGGCTCGGGAGGACTTTTCGGTCTCGGTCTCGGAAATTCCCGTCAGAAATATTTATATCTCCCCGAGACGAAAAATGACTTTGTTTTTCCCATTGTCTGCGAGGAACTCGGCTACGTCGGTGCATTGGCTATAATAATAGTATTCTTTCTGCTTGTTGTCGAGGGCTTTTCAATTGCTGTCCGCTGTAAAGACCGTTTCGGAATGCTTATTGCCGTCGGCATAACTACACAGATTGGTATACAGACAGTCGTCAATCTCGCCGTTGTGAGTAATCTTGTTCCAAACACGGGAATAAGTCTGCCGTTTTTCAGCTACGGCGGTACAGCTTTGATAATGCAACTTGCGGAAATGGGTATAATGCTGAATATTTCTCAGCAAAGGTATTATCCTAATGAGAAAATCACAGAACCGGCATAAAGGGAAACACTAACAAAAGGAGTGAACAGATGAAAGTATTGTTGGCTTGCGGTGGCACAGGGGGGCATATTAATCCAGCACTCGCAATTGCAGATATAATAAAATCAAAATATCCTGATGCGGAATTTCTTTTTGCAGGAACTCCGAACGGCATGGAAGCAAGGCTCGTGCCAAAAGCAGGCTATCGTCTCGAAACGATAAAGTCGGCAGGATTTCAAAGGAAAATTTCTCTCGAAAACGTAAAGCGAAATGCAAAGGCTTTAACTTATCTCGCTATGTCTGGAAAACGTGCAAAGGAAATAATATCAGGTTTCAGCCCCGATATTGCAATAGGCACGGGCGGTTATGCGTCGGGGGCGATTATAAGAAAAGCGTCACGAATGGGAATACCGTCCGCCATTCACGAACAGAACGCCTACCCCGGAGTTACAAACAGACTACTCGCAAAAGAAGTTGACTATGTAATGCTTACCGTTATCGAGGCTCTCGACTTTATGGACAAAAGCAAGTTTGAATACAGCGTTACGGGTCTGCCTGTACGGAGCAGTATAAGCAAGATGACAAAAGCCGAGGCGAGAAAAAAACTTGGTTTCAACAATGATTTTACGATTCTTTCTTTCGGCGGAAGTCTCGGGGCAGGCTGTATAAATGACACCATGACGGAAGTTATAAAGTGGCACACAAAAAATAATCTGAAAATAAACCATATTCACGGTTATGGCGGAATGGGAAAGGAAACTTTTCCGCAGGCTATGGAAAGTGCAGGAATACCGCTGAAAAGTGACCGTTTGAGAATAACAGAGTACATAAATGACATGAATGTCTGTCTTGCCTGTGCCGACCTCGTAATCTGCCGTTCGGGTGCGTCGACCCTCGCAGAACTGGAAGCTTCGGGAAAAGCGTCCATACTTATTCCGTCGCCGATTGTTGCAGGAAATCATCAGTATCACAACGCCATGGTTCTCGGGAAAGCAGGTGCGTCCGTTGTTATCGAGCAGAAAGATGTTACCGACAAAAAGATAATTTCCGAAATAGAAAACCTCTACGGCAACCCCGAAAAAGTAACGGCTATGTCGTGCAGGGCAAAGGAACTTCACCTTGCCGACACGAACAAGCGTATACTTGACGTTATTGATAAACTTTTTGAAAAATCACAAAATAAAAAGTAACACAAAATCATTCCACGGCATACTATAAAAAAAATGCTGTTGGGGTGATACAATGCAGAAACTTGTGATAAACGGCGGAAAAACCCTGAGAGGAGAGCTTAAACTACAGGGGAGCAAAAACAGCTCTCTGCCGATTATGGTTGCTTCACTGCTGTGCGGTGAAGAGTGTGTACTTAAAAACTGTCCCGAACTTACTGACATATATTCGGCATCGAGGATTTTAAATTCCCTCGGCTGTCGTTGCAGGTTCTCCGAAAACACCGCTGTGATAAATTCGCAGAACATCAGCACAACTGAAATTTCAGAAAAGCTTATGCTCGAAATGCGGTCGTCAATAATATTTATGGGTGCTGTTCTCGGCAGGACGGGGGAATGCACTGTCAGTATGCCGGGGGGGTGCGAACTCGGTTCACGCCCGATTGATATGCACCTTTCAGCAATGCGGAAAATGGGTGCGGAGATAAAAGAAGACTATGGCAGAATCATATGCCGTGTGCCGTCGGGAAGAGTTCACGGAGCGAGAATTTCACTTCCGTTTCCGTCGGTGGGTGCTACCGAAAATATAATACTCTGTGCTGTCACGGCGGACGGCGAGACAGTTATAAACAACTCAGCAAGAGAGCCTGAAATCTGCGATTTGTGTAGTTTTCTGAGGAAATGCGGTGCGGATATTTCAGGCGATGGCGAAAGTAGAATTGTAATAAATGGCAGAAAAAAACTTCACGGCTGTGAATATCGGATTATGCCCGACCGCATAGCGTGTGCCTCTTATCTGTCAATGGTTTCCGCAACGGGCGGTGAACTGATACTTACGGACGTTGGCGTTTCGGAGACAGAGCCTTTTATATCCGTTCTTGAACAGACGGGTTGCAGTATTTACACATATGATGACAGGATTTATCTGAGGAGCGGTTCACGGCTGAGGGCGGTGCGTGACAGGATACGAACAATGCCACACCCTGGGTTTCCGACGGACGCACAGGCTCTTCTCATGTCGGCTCTCGTGACGGCAGACGGAACGAGCGTTTTTGAGGAAAATATTTTTGACTGCCGTTACAGGCACACGGACGCACTCGTTAAAATGGGTGCGGATATACAGGTACTCGGCAAGGTTGCCGTTGTAAAGGGTGTAGCAAAACTTCACGGGGCTAACGTTGAGGCAACGGATTTGAGGGGCGGAGCAGGAATGGTTGTCGCCGGACTGTCGGCGGAGGGAATTACCGAAATATCGGGTATTTCTCATATAGACAGAGGTTATGAAAAAATAGAGGAGGCTGTCAGGCATCTCGGCGGTGAAATACAGAGAGTCTGAACGGGTGGAGTAATTCTATGAAAGATGTTGAAAAAACTAACGTTGAAAGAAAGAACAGCGGTAAGAGAATGAGACGCAGACGGCGTAATATGAATCTTTACGCCGTTGTTGTCATTGTGCTTGTGCTTACTATCGGCGTGACGATGAGTTATACTTTTATGTTTAATATCGAACAGGTGCATATCTCGCAGATTTCTGAAATGTATGACGAAAATACCATTTTTCAGGCTTCAGGCGTGAATATCGGCGACAATCTCCTGCGACTCAACACAAAGAAGAGTGCTGACAGGATTCTTGATGAGCTTCTTTATGTCGAGACAGCCGAAGTCAACAGAAAATTTCCCTCATCACTCGAAATAGACGTTACTTTCTGCGTTCCCGCTTTCAATGTCGAGTACAGCGGTGGATTCCTTGTTGTCAGCAAGCTGGGGAAAATTCTTGAGCAGAACACTTTTCAGACGGACGGTCTGCCGACAATAAGCGGTCTTGAGCCTGTGACTACCGAACTCGGCGAGATGATTTCCACGGAAAGCGAACACAAAAACGAGGCATTCAGCGAAATAATCGAAAGCATAGCTCTCGGCGACAAAAGCAATATTTCGGCGATTGACCTTAGCGACGAGTTTGCAATTATAATAAATTATACAAGCGGTATGGTTTTTAAAATGGGCAATTGGAATGATGCCGACTACAAAATGAATCTCGCCGAAAACGTCATGAGCGAGCCTTCCGTAAACGGCAAAAAGGGCTATATAACAATGATTGGCACGAATCAGTGCAGTTTCCGGACGAATGACGAGCCTGTCGGAGTTATCGGCGAAGAACCTGAAACGCCGACGGGTGCGGACGGAAAGCCGATAAATCCTGATATAAGGGAGGAAGTAAATCCCGAACAGGAGGCTATTTTCAGCCAGTACAACGAGAGAGTAAACGGAACGACCGCCACGACAACCGCCACGGAAAACTATAATTACATAGATGATTACAATAATGATTACGACGGAGATTATCAGCAGTGGGACGACAATATGTACAATCAATGGTAAAATATATAAAATTATCCTAAAAATATGAAATAAATTGTCGGAATTGCTGAAAATAAAAAATCTTTTTATGAGACTTGAAAAAAAGATAATATTATGATAAAATAATAAGTGTATTTAGTGTGTAATAAGTCTTTGATATAAAATTCAGGATAATGCAATAGGAGGAGTTTAAATGTCAGATTTCAATTACGAGGAAGCACTTGAACCAGATGTAAATATAAAGGTCATCGGAGTAGGCGGAGGCGGTGGAAATGCCGTCAACTGTATGGTGGATTCGGGTGTGAATAATATAGAGTATATCGCAATCAATACCGACGCAAAAGCTCTCAACAAGTCAAAAGCCACCACGAGAATACCAATCGGTGCAAAGCTGACAAAGGGCAGAGGTGCAGGAAACAAGCCCGAAATAGGTCAAAGAAGTGCTGAGGAAAACCGTGACGAAATCGAAACACATCTCAAGGGTGCTGATATGATTTTCATAACCGCAGGCATGGGCGGTGGCACGGGTACGGGTGCAGCTCCTGTTGTCGCAAAAATAGCTAAGGAAATGGATATCTTGACTGTTGCGGTCGTTACAAAGCCTTTCCTTTTTGAAAGAGAGCAGAAAATGGCACAGGCTGAAAGAGGCATTGCGGAGCTTAAAAAATATGTTGACTCGCTTATCGTTATCCCTAACGAAAAACTTCTTGTAGGTCTCGACAAACCGCTTACAATGATGCAGTCTTTCGCACTTTCCGACGACGTTCTGAAAACGGGTGTGAAGAGTATTTCAGACCTGATTGTAGAAGAGGGCTACATAAACCTCGACTTTGCGGACGTTTCCACTATAATGAAGGGTGCAGGCTATGCACACATGGCTATCGGTCACGGCTCGGGCAAGGACAAGGCAAGAGACGCAGCAACGTCCGTTATTTCCAGTCCGCTTCTCGAAACGTCGATTTCAGGTGCAAAGAGACTTCTTATTAATATTGCAATGTCAGAAGATATTCTTTCTTCGGACGTTGACGCAGCTACAAAGATGATTACCGATACAGCCGCTGAGGGTGTGGAATTTATCTTCGGCACGGCTTTCAAGGAAGATATGCAGGACGAAATGTCAATTACAGTAATTGCGGCGGGATTCGACGGAATAGACGGCTATATGCCCGAAGAGGAAGAACCCGAAGAGGAGAAAAAGCCTGTACAGCCCGAACCGCAACAGCAGTCCGCTCCCGTAACTCCTCCGCCTGTCCCGAAAGAAAAAGTAAAGCAGTATGATAATCCTCTGATTGATGGTCTCGGCATGGGCGGAAATTCTTCAAATACCAATTCGCACGATGATTTTGATATAACTGAAATATTTAAAATGCTCGGCAACTGAGTTATATTTACAGCCTCTCGTGACTGAGGGGCTGTTGTTTTTATAAATATAGTGTATTTTGCACTAATTTCAACGTCAAATTTCTACATTTCAATTATTGAATTATTGTAAAATTTATGTTATAATTAATATGATAGTTCTGTTTATAAATAAAAACAGTTATGTAATTTTTTGTTTATTTATTTTACCGCACAGTCTGCGGAGAATGGAGATGCTATTATGGACGAACCAACCGTGTTACGAACCACCAAATTCGGCGGTTTTGTTAAGGAAGATGTTTTGCAGTATCTTGATGAACTTAATTCGAAGATACTTTCTCTTCAGGAAGAGTGCGACAAGGCTAAAAAAGCCGGTGCTGTATCGGCAGGCGATTCACAGGAACTTATGAAGTGCAAAAATCAGGTCGAAAATCTTCAGGAGAAACTCAACAAGGCTAATGCCGACCTAAGAAACACGAGAAAAGAACTTGAAAACGCCAAGGAGACTATTGCAAAGCTCCAGTCAGGCAAGCCGTTGCCGGCAGGAAACAGCGTTCCGCCTGTAAACACCGCTGAACTCGACAACGCCAAAAAGGAAATTGAAACGCTCAAAAAACAGCTTGCAACCGCTATGGCAAATGCAGGGAAGCCCACAGACAACAAGGCTGTTGAGGAACTCGCAAGGGCTAAACAGGATTTGGCAAGAATGACAAACGAACTTTCTGCACGTGCAAAGGCTGTTGCCGAAAAAACACAGGAATCGGCAGGAAAAGACGCAAAAATTGCACAGCTTGTAAAGGCTAATGCCGATGCTATCGCTAAAAAGGACGAGGAAATTGCAAAGAAAAATGCTGAAATAAAGGAACTTCAGGAAAAAGCTAACAACCCCTCTCTTATGATTAGCGAGCTGTTTATTCAGGCACAGAAAACAACCGACCAGCTTAAAGCAGATGCTCAGGAAAAAGCTGACGCTCTCACAAAAGAGGCTAAGGAAAAAGCTGATTCCCTCACCAAAGAAGCACAGCAAAAAGCGGATTCTCTTACTAAAGAAGCAAGCGAAAAGGCTGAAAAAGTTATCCGAGAAGCTGAGCAGACTGCGGAAAAAACTGTTGCAGGGGCTGAGTCGACGGCTGAAAAGTGCATAAAAGATGCCAATATCAAGCCAAAATCCACTATCGACGAGGCTAA
>CAMWQJ010000021.1 GCA_947176415.1 uncultured Ruminococcus sp.
CATGGGGGCGGAGCTTTTCGGAAAGTGCGGCTGCACGCTTGAAAAGTCAGACGACAACGGCGACTCTGTATGGAGTCTTGACGTAAATTCGTATACCGACAAAAATACTGTTATAAAAATTAATAAAAAGGAGTTCAGCCATGAATAAGAATGAAATAATTAAAAGACTTACCGAGGTTTTCAGGGACATTTTTGACGACGATTCAATCGTCATCACAGAAAAAACTACCGCTAACGACATTGACGACTGGGACAGCATCGAGCATATAAATCTTATCGGTGCGGTTGAAGACGAGTTCGGAATGCGTTTCAAAATGCGTGAGGTTTCGGGCATGAAGAACGTCGGCGAAATGATTGACATAATAGCAGAACGTGGAAATTAAAAAATTTAAAAAAATTGCCGTGATTTTCGCTGTGGTTGTATTTCTCTATGCATGGGGATTTTCATTGCAGACAGTCAACTACAGCGTAAAGTCCTCTATGTTACGGGAAAATCTGCGTATTGTGTTTATTTCTGACTTGCATAACTGTTTTTACGGCGGAAAGAGTCAGAAAAAAATATACAAAAAAATAGAGGATTTCAATCCCGATATTGTGCTTTTCGGCGGTGATGTCATAGACGAATACGGCAGTACGGAAAACGCACTCACACTTATGAAAAAGGTTAGTCAGAAATATCCGTGTGCCTACAGTGCTGGCAATCATGAGTGTTCAAGAGACGATATTAAAAGTTTTTACGAAGATGTAAAAAGTCTTGACATAAAGGTACTTGACGGCGATTTCTGCGATTTTACGGTAAAAAATCAGAAAGTGCGTGTATACGGAATTGTCAATTATTTTAGCAATGAGTGCGATTTTGATTCTGATTATAATATTTTACTTATGCACCAGCCTGAAAAATTCGAGCCGTATAATTACGATTTGACAAAATTCGATTTGATTCTTTCAGGTCATGCACACGGTGGTCAATGGCGGTTGCCGTTTGTCCTCGAACAAGGTCTTTTTGCACCAAATCAGGGGTTTTTTCCGCAATATACCAACGGAAAATACGAATGGGGAAAATGCACGCACATAATCAGCAAGGGACTTGCGAGACCTCTCAGAATGATTTTTATTCCGAGAATTTTCAACCGTCCCGAATTATCGTTAATTGAAATAGCAAAATAAAAATCGGCGGAAAAGTCTTGTAATTTTTCCGCTGTTGTGTTATAATTATAGACAGAAAGAAAAGGAGCGGAGGGGCGTTTGTCCCTTGTTAGAATTATGAACAACTATAGTAAAAATAATCAATCAGAAAACATCGCAGGGCGTAACCCTGTAATCGAGGCACTCAAGTCGGGTGCTAATATTGACACAATTTATATTGACGGAAACGGCGGTAGTCTGTCGCTTATCCGCAGGCTCGCAAAGGACCGTGGCATTGTCGTTAAGGACACTCAGGAAAAGAAACTTTCACAGCTTGCAGGCGGTGAATCACATCAGGGCGTTGTTGCAGTCGGGGCTTGCGGTGAGTACGTCACGGTTGAAGAAATCCTCGAAGTTTCGCAGAAAAAAGGCACTAAGCCGTTTATTATAATCTGTGATGAAATCGAAGACCCACATAATCTCGGGGCGATTATCCGCACGGCTGAAACGGTCGGTGCGGACGGCGTGATTATTCCCAAAAGACGCAGTGCATCGCTTAACACGACCGTTTACAGAACGTCCGCCGGTGCGGTTAGCTATGTGCCTGTGGCGAGGGTATCAAATCTCGCCTCGTGTATCGACACGCTCAAGGAAAACGGCGTCTGGATTTACGGCACGGACGCTAACGGCACGGATTACTGCAAGACCGATTTCACGGGCAGTCTCGCCCTCATTATCGGTTCGGAGGGATTCGGCATAAGCCATCTTATTCAGAAAAAATGCGACTTCATGGTGAAACTTCCCATGTTCGGACAGATAAATTCACTTAATGCCTCCGTTGCGGGCGGAATTTTTATGTACGAAATTCTCAGACAACGGCGGTTATCGTAAGGAGAGATTTTATGCCGAATAACAGAATGTCTCTGGAGGATATCCTTGACGAATATTCCCCCGAAAAATCCGAAAATTCCACAAAAAAACGTGGAAAAACTTCTCTTATGAATCCGCCCAGACCCGCTTCACACAGGAAAACTCCGTGGGACGACGAGTCGCTACTGAAACCAGTCGGCAACCCTGTTAAAAAATCGGGACGGCGTATAACGGTTTTAAATGCCGACACCGATGCTGACGGAAATCCCACGCCTGCGGTATGTGACAGCAACGTCCTACAGACCCACATGACGACGGACGATATTTCAAAAATACGCAGAATGGCGGAGTCCACACGTGCAAGGGAAGCCTCTATGCGTAACAACGGCAAACCGCACAGGAAAACCGAGTCGGACTATACGTACAAAAAAGAGTCGCCGGAGGGCGAATATATGTACACTCCGCCGGTTTTCAAAAAGAAAAAGCGGAGCAGAGCGACTATTCTTGCCGAGGCAGAAAATCCCGAAAATCTCAAGATGATTACGGATATTGTTCCCTCGCCTGCCATTGCAGAAGCCACGAAATATGCCGAACAGAAGCGGAAAAACTCCGCCCGTAACACACGCATGAACTATTCACGCAGTTCGTATGCGGACGGCATAGACGTTCAGATTGACCACGAAGAACAGGCGGAAAAGGTTAAAACATCTGATAAAAAGCGTACGAAACGCATAGTTGATTTCAATTATTACGGCGATGTGGAAGACGTGGGGCGTGACATTCACGACCTCAAAAACATTATAAGACTGCGTGTCTTTATACTCGCCATCATGCTCGCCGTCAGCCTTTATCTTACTTTTCTTAATAATTTTAACCTGCCGTTTTCCGCACTTCTCGCCCCCGAAAACGTTCCGCTATATATAACCGCACATCTTTTTGCAGGGCTTATCTCGGTGTTTATGTCCTCGGCGGTTATTACCAAGGGTCTGAAAAAATTTTTTACTTTTAAGGCGGACAGTGATTCTCTGACTGCCGTAACCGCCATAACCTGTCTTATTTCGATAATCCCAGGATTTATAAATCCGCAGTATATAATGACAGAGCGGATTTATATGCCAGTCGGCATTCTCTCGCTTTTTATGAATGCTATCGGAAAACTCCTTATTCTCAATCGTGCAAAACGCAATTTTCAGCTTGTATCTAAGGATTATTTTGAACGTCACGGCATTGTCTATGTGCGTAACGAGGAGCGTGCGGAACTTCTTACCCGTGGCACTCTCGGGGACTTCCCTATCCTCGCTTCCATGCGGAAAACCGACTTTCTCACCGATTTTTTAAAATACACCTATTCGGCTGACATCACCGACAAATACTGCAAAAAATCCACTCCGATATGTTTTGCAATCTCTCTTTTCATATCGGTTGTGCTGACTTTTTTCTGCAAAGAATCGTTCTTTTCGGTCGATGCACTCGCTTTCGGACTGTCTATTTTCAGTCTGCTTATCTGCTCCGTTTCGTGCATAGCTATGCCGTTTGTAGCAAACATTCCGCTTGAAAAAGTCTCCAATAGGACAATCATCAAAAAGGGCGTTATGCTCGGCTATCAGAGCGTTGACGATTTTTACGACGCAAATTCAATCCTCGTCAATACAGACTCGCTTTTTCCCGAGCATTCAATACAGCTGAGTGGCGTAAAAGTTTTTTCGAATACCAAAGTGAACGAAGCACTTCTCGAAGCGGCGAGCCTTACTCACCACGCAGGAAGTGTCATGCGACATCTTTTCAGCGACGTTGTGGACGAAAATCAGGACGTGCTATATCAAATTGAAAATTTTTCCTTTGAAGAGTCAATGGGTCTTTGTGGCTGGATTCACAACAGACGTGTGCTTTTCGGCAACCGTGAACTAATGAAAAGCCACAACATCGAGGGACTGCCAACAAAAACCAAGGAATCCGAATATACGGGCGAAAATCAAGAAGCTATGTATCTGTCGATTTCCGGCAATATATCCGCACTTTTCACTGTCGAGATAAAGGCGGACAGGGAGGTTAAACGCTGGGCAAGACAGCTTTCAAAACACAAGATTTATATGATTCTGAAAAGCGTCGACCCTTGTCTGACACTGGAAAAGATTTCAAAACTTTTCGGCGTTCCCGAAAATATGTTCAGAATTTTACCTAAAAAACTTCACAAGGATTTTGACAGCGAAACGAAAAAAACGGTCCGCCTGAGTGCTTCAATGGCTTGCTCGGGAAAATTTTCGTCATTCGCACAGCTTATCATCGGCACAAAAGTGGTTTACTCCGCATCTGTCCTCGGTCTGATTTTCCAGACGGTTTCAATAATTCTCGGCTTTGCACTCAGCATAATGCTTATAATTTCAAAAGCTTTTGAATTTAACTATATCTATATGTCGGCAACGGCACTCGTTATCTACAATCTCGCCTGCACCTTCCTCACCTATTGTGCGGTCAGCTCGAAAAAAATATAGAAAAAGCCCGCAAGTTCGGCAGAGCATTTTTTGAAAGGAGAAATTATGGCAAACGAGGAGAACATCAGAAACACAGACGACGAAAATACAATGAAACTTCCGCCTGAACTGAGGAATTACAGGCGACCGAACATCAACAGGCAGAATCAGCAGAAACGTCCGCAGAGTCAGCAACGCCCACGGCAGTACAGCAGTCCGCCACCTCCGCAACAGCCGAGACCATATCAGCAAGTCAGTCAGCAGTACAGGCAGAATTATCAACAGAACTATAACAATTATCAGAATTTTCAGCAGAATAACTATAATCCGCCACCACCACGCTCTCCTCAGCCTAAGCCACAGCCACAGCAAAGTTACAAAAAGAAAAGGAAAAAGAAAAAACATTTTAATCCGATTAATGCAGTTCTGAAAAAAATACTGGTAACTTTTTTTACAATTTTAGTAATACTTTTTGTCATATATTCATGCGTGGCACTGCTGATAATAAAAAATGTTGACAAAAACGGAACAGGCGACCGAAGCCGTACATCTGAGGCAATGGCACGGAGTTATGTTAAAAGTGTTCTCATAATCGGCACGGACGGTCGTTCCGAGGACGAACAGGGTCGCTCCGATTCGATGATTCTGTTGTCGTTCAACAGTCGCAAAAACGAAATTATTTTAACTTCATTCATGCGTGACTGCTACGTGAACATTCCAAATTATGGCATGGACAAGCTGAACTCCGCCTATTCTTACGGCGGTGCGGAACTTCTTATGGACACTATCGAGAGTAATTTTTTTGTGCAGATTGATGATTATATCACTGTAAATTTCATTTCTTTTGCCGGAATTGTAGATTCAATCGGCGGTATTGACATCAATGTGACGGACGAGGAGGCACACGAAATCAACAATATTCTTTTCTCGGAAGTCAACGGTCTTATGGGCGATGAGCCTTATGCCGACTTTCTCGACAATGGCGGAAAACTCCACCTCAACGGCAAACAGGCACTTTCTTTTGCCCGTATCCGATACGTAGGAAACAGCGATTTTGAACGCACCAGCCGTCAGAGACAGGTTTTCGAGAAAATTATAACCAAATTTATCCGTGTAAGTCCGACTGCTATCGGCAGAATAGCCAAAAACGTCGTTCCACAGGTAAGCACGAATATGTCAACTCTTGGAATGTATCTTCTCTCCCTGCGTATTCCGTCCGTCCTCCGATACGATATGAAACAGGTGCAAATTCCTGCCGACAACACATTTTACCCCGAGGACGTGTACACGTACTACGGCGACGTTCAGTCCGTGCTGACGGTCGATTTTGACGCTAATTACAACATTATTGAAGAGGAAATTTTCGGAAGATAAGCAAATCCCCGTGGCTTTCACGGGGATTCTGTTATTTATTGATATATTTAATCAGGTTCGGAATGCACAGTTCAAAACAACTGCCATACCACATTTCGTCAACATAATTCTGAGTCGCTTTAATGCAGTCAACCGTGAAATTCACCGCAATGTCAAGTGCCTGCTGTAAACTTTTTCCAAGTGCAACAGCCCCCGTAAAAACGCTTGCGAAGATGTCACCTGTGCCGTGAACCGAACGGGCTATATTGTCGCCGAACGAACAGTAAAACTTATTTTCTTCCGAATTATAGGCAACTGCACCCTGTTGACTGTCGTCAAATCGAACTCCCGTAAGCATTGGCACTTTACAGCCAATCCCCGCAAGTTTTCGGAGAATTTCTTCAATATAAGCCCTGTCGTAACTCTCCGTGTAGGGAATTTTCAGCAAAAAAGATGCTTCCGTCATATTCGGGATTATGTAGTCAGCTTTTCCGCACAATTTCGCCATTTTTTCAGCGAAATTCTCATTAAATCCGTCGTAGAATCTGCCGTTGTCGCCAAGAACAGGGTCGACGATAGTAAAATTTTCGTTCGTGCGGAAATTGTCGAAAAAGTCCGAAACTATCTTAACTTGTTTTTCCGAGCCGAGATAACCCGTATAAAGAGCGTTGAACTTAATGCCGAGATTTTGCCAGTGATTTGCGATATTCGGAATATCATCCGTCAGGTCACGGAATGTGTAGCCTGCGAATCCGCCCGTATGGGTCGAGAGGACAGCTGTCGGAATAACCGCCGTTTCAATGCCCATTGCCGAAATAATCGGGAGTGCGACCGTCAGCGAACACTTGCCGAAACACGAAATATCCTGAATTGTGACTATTTTTTTCATAATAAAATCACTCCTTATATTTGTATTGATTTTATTATAGATTATTATGTAAATTATGTCAATGACCAGTTAAGATTTTTATTTGCAGTTCAGAAAAATTCGGTATTATCTGAAGTTATTCAGCGTCATCAACGCCCAAACTTACATAAAGTATAATTTTTTCCTCCCCCTTGTTTACCGTTGCATCTACTTCTGGCTCTGTACTGATTACATAACCTTTTTGAACTTCCATATTTTGCAAGTACTCAAATTCACATTCCAGTCCACGCTGTTCAAACTGGTCTTTTGCTAACTCGGCGTGCATATTTACAATATTCGGAAGTTCAACAGTTCCTGCACCTTTACTTATCTTAACCTTAAGAACATCACCTTTTTTAAATTCTGACCTTGATTCAATATCCTGCTCAATAATAAGACCTGATTCAAGTTCACTATATTCATGACCATTTTCTTGAAACTGAATACAGTTACCATACTGAATGACTGCTTCATTATAATCCATGCCGTAAAAATCAGGCATTATAAAACTATTTTCCGATTCCTTAATATCTTCCTGTGATTGTGAAACCGATTCTTCACTTTCCTGACTTGACGGATTCAAATTTCCGCATGAAGAAACCGACAAAATTGTTGAAATACAGAGAATCATCACAATATATTTTTTAATTCCCATATATACTTACTCCTATTTTTTAGTATTATATAATAATTATATCACAGTAATATTGATTTGTCAATATTACATTTTAGAAAAATTTTGCGGGGCTATTTACTTTTCGGCGGAAATGTAGTATAATTAACTTAACTAAATTAACGGAGGTTTTATTATGCACCATGCCCCTAAGGAAATTCTGAATTTTATACGTGACAACGATGTCAAATTTATAAGGCTGACTTTTGCCGATATTTCAGGAAATCTAAAGAATATGGCAATCATGCCCGACGAGCTTTCACATGCCTTGACTTACGGCATACCATTTGACGCTTCATCATTCGGCGGAAACTGTTCCGACTTGTTTCTTTTTCCTGATATTTCTACACTTTCCGTACTTCCATGGCGACCAAAATCGGGACGTGTGGTAAGATTTTTCTGCAATCTGAAAAACCCCGACGGCTCACACTATCAGGGCGATATCCGCCACCAGCTCACCGAGTACATAAATCTGCTCCGCCTCGACGGATATTCGTGCGAAATGGGAACGAAGTGCGAGTTTTACCTGTTCGACCTCAACGAAAAGGGCGAGCCGACGAAAATTCCGCATGACACAGGCAGTTATCTTGATGTTGCACCGCTTGACAAGTGTGAAAACGCAAGGCGTGAAATTTGCCTTTCACTCGAGGAAATGGGCATGAATCCGAAAAGCTCCTGCCACAAGCACGGTCCTGGACAGAATGAAATTGACTTCCGAGAAAACGAGCCTGTCACGGCTTCGGACAACATGGTGCATTACAAGACGGTTGTCAAGTCAATCGCCTCGCAGAACGGTCTTTTTGCGTCGTTTATGCCGAAACCTCTGCCGAATGAACACGGAAGTGCATTAAGTATCTCGCTGAGTGTGAAGAAAAACGGCGAACATATTTTCGGAAATGACACTGAAAATATGTCACACACCGGAAAATGCTTTATTTCGGGCGTTCTTAATAGAATCCGTGAAATAACGGCTTTTCTCAATCCGACTACAAACTCGTACAAACGTTTTGGTATCGGCTATGCCCCGAAATACATCAACTGGTCGTTTGAAAACCGCTCACAGCTTATCAGAATTCCACGTGCCGTCGGCGTTTCTCCGAAAATCGAAATACGCTCCGCCGATGCGTGTTGCAACCCCTATATTGCGTTCAGGCTGATTCTTGCGTCTGGTATCGAGGGCGTAAAGCGGTCGGACTGCTCAATTCTCGACAGTACCATGAAAAGCAGTCAAACTCCACTGCAGTTCCAGCCACTGCCGTCGTCGCTGGAGGAGGCACTTGCAATTGCGAGCCAGAGCGACTTTGTGCATGAAAATCTCTCAGAGGAAATTTTGAATAATTATTTTAATAATTTTACGAAACAGGTTCAGGAGTACAATCTTGCACATAACAAGGACGATTTTGAAGAACATATGTACTTCAAATATGTCTGACGGAGGTAAAAATGAATATTCTTATTGTTTCGCAGTCCACAGAAAGTGCGGAATTAATCGCACATCTCGTCCGCACGGAAACGGGGTTGAAATCAACAATCGTATCAAGCGGAAACATTGCGAGAAGAGCCGTTTTTTCCGAAAATCCGCCTGAAATGGTAATTATAGACACTCCGCTTCCTGACGAATTTGGTCACGAACTTGCCGTAACAACCGTCGAAAATACCGACGCTGACGTAATTCTGATTTGCAGAAATGCTATCTGTGAGGACATCTCACACAGAATCGCCGATTATGACGTTACGGTAATTCCGAGTCCGATTAACAGGGAAAATTTTTTTGATTTGCTTGAAAATTCAAGTCACTATGCCGAGTCCGTAAGCAAAGAAAGCCCGTCAGTATTGACAAAAACAGAGGAAATAAGGCTTATAAGCAGTGCAAAATGCACATTAATGGAGTACCTGAAATTTACTGAACCGCAGGCACACCGCTATATTGAGAAACAGGCAATGAACAATCGACAGACGCGGCGTGAAGTTGCTGAAAAGATAATTAAAACATATAAAAAATAACCGCCCCGAAAATTCGGAGCGATTTTTTTAATTATTCCTCACTGTCAGCACTTTCAAAGTCCTCAATCGTGAGATTATCATAGTCAAATTCAAGCAGTTCGTCACAGTTCGGACAGTTCATAGACCCCTCATCAATCATATCCTCATCAATGAGAATCGTATCTCCACAGGTCGGACACGTGATTTCATAAAGTTCGTCGTCGTCCTCGTCAAAATCGTAGTCGTCATCTAACTCGTCATCGTCCTCTTCACCGTTAGGGCATTCCTCGCAGTTATTGCACAAAAACTCCTCGTCGTCAAAAATTTCGTCCTCAACAATTCCAAGGTCTTCGTCGAGAATATCGCAGAGTTCGGTAAGTTCGTCAACCTGAGACTGCAAATCGTCGATATAAAGAACAACTTCCGACATCAATTCGGACATCTGCTTTAAAATTTTTCCCTCTTTTGTTGAATCATCTAACTCAAGACCTTCCATAAGCCCTTGCAGATAAGCCATTTTCTCGGTTAATTTCATAAAAACTGATTCTCCTTTCGGAATCAGGTCAGACAAGCACAGCAAATCAAGCCCTTGACATATAAAGACCTGTTCTTGTATCAATCTGAATTTTTTCGCCCTCGTCGATGAAAAGCGGAACTTTTACCTCTGCACCCGTTTCAACCGTTGCGGGCTTTGTAGCGTTTGTAGCGGTATCGCCCTTAAATCCGGGGTCTGTCTGAGTAACGACGAGTTCCACAAAATTTGGCGGTTCTACGCCGAAAACAGAGCCTTTATAGGAAAGAACCTTACAAACCATTTCTTCCTTGACAAACTTAAAGCTGTCGCCGAGCTTGTCTTCACTAATCGGAATCTGTTCATAAGTTTCAAGGTCCATGAAGTAATAAAGCTCGCCGTCGTTGTAGCTGTACTGCATATCCTTACGCTCAACGAAAGCGGTCGGGAACTTTGCAGTAGGGTTGAAAGAAGTTTCAACCACAGAACCCGTGATAACGTTCTTGTACTTCGTTCTGACAAAAGCCGCACCCTTGCCTGGCTTTACGTGCTGGAACTCGATAACCTGAACAACCTGACCGTCGAGTTCAAAAGTCACGCCGTTTCTAAAATCGCCTGCTGAAATCATTATTATACCTCCGTATTTTAACAATATTATATGTACTATTCTACCACATCTCCGAAAATTTTGCAATACCTGAGAGCAAAATATTATAAAGATATTATATTTTTTGCATATTTCGTCAAATTATCACAGCCATTTTCAGTCAAAATGACAAAATCTTCAATGCGGACACCGAATTTTCCCTCAATATAAATCCCCGGTTCGACCGTCACGACACTGCCCGTTTCAAGCGGAATATCATAATTCGGCGAGGCGTTTGGCTTTTCGTGAATTTCGAGACCAACGCCGTGACCGAGCGAGTGACCAAAATTTTCGCCGTAACCATACTTTTTAATGATGTCACGTGCGACCCTGTCAAGCTCCCTGCCTGTGATTCCCGACCGTGCGGACTGAATGCCTGCCAGCTGTGCCTCAAGAACGATATTATAAATTTTAACCATTTCATCTGTAGGCTGTCCGATGCAAAAAGTCCTTGTCATGTCACTGTGATAGCCGTTAAAAACCGCCCCGAAGTCCATAAGGAGAAACTCGCCCTCCTGCAAAGCCTTATCGGAAGGTACGCCATGAGGTATTGAGGTATTTTTTCCCGAAAGCACGATTGTTTCAAACGACAAATCTTCCGCACCGTTTGCAACCATAAGGCGGTTGAGTTCGTTAGCAACCTCTCTTTCCGTCCTTCCGACTTTAATAAAAGGAAGCAGTTCGTCAAGCGATTTTTCAGCTATTTCCTGTGATTTTCTCATATTTTCGAGTTCGTCAGGACTTTTAACCATTCTCAATTTGTTAATTGTATTGCTCAGATTATCGGAGTCATCAAATTCAATATTGCTAAACATTTTACGATAATTATTAAGCGTTTTAATCGTCATTGTTTCAGATTCAACGGCAATGCTTTTTGCACCATGCCTTACAAGAATTTCGGAAAGCTGTTTTTTAAGTTCAGTCAGTTCAATTACTTCTGCATTTGTGACCGTTTCACGTGCTTTTTCGATATAGCGGAAATCAATTAACAAATAGGATTTTTCAGGAAAAATCACCAGAATACCAGCCGAGGACTTCATTCCAGTAAAGTAACGTCTGTTTATATCAGACGTAATCAGCACGCAGTCAGCGGTAACAGTGTTAAAAATTTTACTTGATTCTACCATTTTTCACATCTCCGCAAGTGCCTGCACAGCGAGATAATAGCTTGCGAAGCCGAGTCCGCTTATACTTCCCCTGCAAACAGGTGCAATAACGGAGTTTGCACGGAACGCCTCACGGGCATCTACGTTGCTTATATGCACTTCAATGCAAGGGATTTTTATTGCCGAAATAGCGTCCCTTATGGCGTAGCTGTAGTGGGTGTAAGCCCCCGCATTGATAACCACGCCGTCAGAATCGCCCCTCGCACTGTGCAGTCTGTCTATAATTGCCCCCTCGTGGTTGGACTGGAAAATCTCACACTCAAGTCCGAGACTGCTTGCACGGTCGATTATATTATTGTTGAGGACCTCAATTCCCGACTCGCCATAGACATTCGGCTCACGTTCGCCAAGAAGATTAAGATTAGGACCATGTATAACAAGAATTTTTTTAACCAATTCGATTACTCCTTTTAATTGAATTTTTTCGGCAGAAATGGTTTTTCAAGAGTACGCTTAAGCCTGAAAAAAGCCGTATTTTCTGGTTCTATCGGTGCTGTATAAAGCATTTTTATGCCAAAGAGATTTGCACCGAGAACATCGGTAAAAATCTGGTCTCCGACCGCAGAAATATTTTTTTTCGGAAGATTCAAACTTTTAAAAGCCTCTTTAAAGCCTTTCGGAAGCGGTTTTTTCCCCTCACTGACGAAATCAATCCCGAGCAAATCGGCAAAAGGCTTGACACGTGGAGGGTGGTTGTTTGAGACTATTATAAGCTTTATATTATTTTTTTTAATCATTTCAATCCACTCTGCAACCCCCTCTGCCGGTATCGGATTATCATGGGTTGTCAGGGTGTTGTCAACGTCGAGAATAAGCCCCTTTATGCCGAGTTTCCGCAGAAAATCGGGGGTTATATCGGTTATTTTCCTGAAATATGCGGTTGATTTGAAAAGCATAATAACCTCCGTGATAAATCAAAAAGCGAGCCGAAAAGCCCGCTTTTATCAACTTTTAATTAGCTTACGTAAAATCAATACTTACGCTTACGAGCTGCCTCAGACTTCTTCTTACGCTTTACCGAAGGCTTTTCGTAATGTTCTCTTTTACGAACTTCAGCTATAACACCGTCTTTAGCACACGACCTCTTAAATCTTTTAAGAGCTGTGTCCAAAGATTCGTTTTTGCCAACACGAACTTCTGCCACTTATTTTCCCTCCCTTATTCAGAGGTTGCACGGACAAAACCATGCATCTATACTAACCACTCAGAGAGTGTCAGCAAGCCTGTACTCCGAAAAAACAGCAGATAAAACCATAAATGATATATTAATAGTTTACCACATTTTTTCTGAAATGTCAAGCCTTTTTTCAAGGATTTTAAAATTCGTTATTTTGCAACAATATTAACAAGTTTATTTGGTACATATATCTGTTTTATTATGGATTTTCCGTCCGTGAACTCTTTCACCTTGTCGTCGGCAAGAGCCTTGGCGATAACAGAATCCTTGTCGGAATCGGGCGAAATGCACAATTTCGACCTTACTTTTCCGTTGACCTGCACAACAATTTCAATCATTTCATCAACACAATATTTCTCATCATAGGAAATCCACTCCTGTTCGCTGAGGATTTTTCCTGTAATATTGTTGAAAATCTCTTCCGTGACGTGCGGAGCAAACGGATAAAGCATGATACAGAGTGCGAAGAGTTCTGATTTATTAACTGAATTAACATTATATATGTCATTTATAAGGGTCATCATGGAAGCAATGGCAGTGTTAAACTTCATTGCCTCAATGTCCTCGGAGACTTTTTTAATCGTCTTATGGAAATTCGGACGAAGTTTTTCGGTAAACTCGTCGCCGTCGGTAAGTATTTCCTGAAGTCCCCAGATTCTGTCAACAAAACGCTTACAGCCCTTTATTCCTGCTGAACTCCACGGCGTAGCCTTTTCATAATCGCCCATGAAGAGAACGTAAAGCCTGAGAACGTCCGCACCGTAAATTTTTACAATCTCGTTAGGGTCGACGGTGTTTCCACGTGATTTGCTCATTTTTTCGCCGTCCTCGCCGAGAATAAGCCCCTGTGCTGTTCTCTTTGCATAAGGCTCATCAGTCGGCACTAAATCAAGGTCATAAAGGAACTTATGCCAGAAACGTGAGTAAATCATATGACGTGTGACGTGTTCCATACCGCCGTTATACCAGTCGACAGGAAGCCAGTATCTGAGAGCCTCACGGGAAGCGAACTCATCATTGTTTTTCGGGTCGCAGTAGCGGAGGAAGTACCATGAAGAGCCAGCCCACTGTGGCATTGTGTCGGTCTCTCTCTTTGCGTTGCCGTTACAATTCGGACATTTGCAGTTTACAAAGCTGTCTATCTTTGCAAGAGGACTCTCGCCGTCCGTTCCGGGTTCAAAGTTTTCAAGCGGTGGCAGACGGAGCGGAAGTTCTTCATAAGGGACGGCAACCATTCCGCACTTCTCGCAATGCACAATCGGGATAGGCTCGCCCCAGTAACGCTGTCTGTTGAAAGCCCAGTCCTTCATTTTATACTGCACGCCCTTTTCACCGCAACCGAGTTCGCCAATAATTTCAAGTGCCTTTTCGATAGCGTCCTTTTTGTTTGTTATGCCGTTAAGCCTGTCGGAATTTATCATCTCGCCGTCGCCTGTGTAAGCCTCTTTGGAGATGTCACCGCCCTTTATAACCTCGATAATATCAATGCCGAATTTCTTCGCAAAATCATAGTCCCTTGTGTCGTGTGCGGGAACAGCCATTATTGCACCCGTGCCATAGCCCATCATTACATAGTCGGAAATATAAATCGGGATTTCCTTTTGAGTTATGGGATTTACAGCCGTAAGACCCTCGATTTTAACGCCTGTTTTGTCCTTGACAAGCTGTGTTCTCTCAAACTCGCTTTTCTTTGCACACTCTTCCCTGTAGTCGTCAAGAGCCTGAATATTTGATATACTATCCCTGTACTGCTGTATAATCGGGTGTTCGGGGGCGATAACCATAAACGTAACGCCATAGAGAGTGTCGGGGCGTGTTGTGTAAACCTTCAGTTTTTCGCCGTTTTCCTTGATAGTAAAGTTTACAAACGCACCCGTTGACTTTCCTATCCAGTTCTGTTGCTGAAGTTTTACATTCGGAAGATAGTCAACCGTTTCCAGCCCCTGCAAAAGCCTATCCGCATACTCTGTTATACGGAGATACCAGACTTCTTTTGTCTTTTGTATAATCTCGCTGTGGCATACGTCGCACTTTCCGCCCTGTGAGTCCTCATTTGAGAGAACTACTTTACAGCTCGGACAGTAATTCACAGAAGTCTTGTCACGGAAAACAAGACCTTTTTCAAACATTTTCAGAAAAATCCACTGTGTCCACCTGTAATAATTTTCCTCCGTCGTGTCGATAACCCTCGACCAGTCGAAAGAAAATCCGACTTTGCGGAGCTGTCCTGTAAAAGTGGCGATATTTCTGTCAGTAACTTCACGTGGGTGAATTTTTTCCTTTATAGCGGTGTTTTCTGTGGGAAGTCCATAAGCGTCGAACCCAATCGGAAAAAGCACGTTATAGCCCTGCATTCTGCGTTTTCTCGCCACTACCTCAAGTCCCGAATAAGCCTTTATATGACCCACATGCATTCCGTAGCCTGACGGATATGGGAACTCAACAAGTGCATAGAATTTCTTTTTTGAATGGTCGTCACTTGCCTCAAAGGTGTGGTTTTCGTCCCAGTATTTCTGCCACTTTTCTTCTACATTCTTGAAATTGTACCTGTCCATAAAAAATCATTCCTTTGTTAATTTATTTTCAAAATGCTGTCTGACTTTATTGTTCGTAACGAGCGAAAGCACCGCCAGTATGTCAATAACCGCCTCAATGATATATATCAGCGTGGACGGCAGATGAGTAATATTATATTTTATGTTCGTCATAACGCCCCATGCGACAATAAGGGCAACGATAAGATTTGTAAATCTTATACCTTTGAAAAGCACAAGTGCCATAGCAACGGGAAGAATTATTCCCATAAGGCTGAATCCGCCACCTATAACCATATTGATAACTGCCTTTACAATCAGATATACAGCGATTATCATGGATATTCTCCTGCCCTTATCGTCCACGGAAAATCACTCCTTTACAAGCAGACCGCTTATATCAACAGGCGTACCGTCTGCCCAGAGACCGTCAAGATTATAAAACTTTCTTTCTGCCTTTGCAAAGATATGCACCATAATGTCACCATAGTCAAGTATAATCCACGTGTTGCTGGTGTCGGACTCTCTCCTCAGCGGTTCAATATTTTCCTGTGCAAGCCTGAACTCCACCTCATCGGCAAGAGTACGTGCATGGGTGTTGCCAGTACCGTTTACTATTATGAAGTAATCGGCAAGTATAGTTAAATCTCCGACCTTTAGAGCCTGTATGTCTTCACCTTTTTTCAGGTCAAGCGATTTGATTATAAGCTGAAATTTTTCCTGCTGTGTCATAAAAAAATTTACCTCCTGTGTTAATTGTGTTTATCAGTAGCCTTTGAATATAAGACCGCTGTTTTCCGAATCGCCGTCGCTGATGTCCTCAAGATTGTCAATTGTATCATCATAGGCGGTGTTGAGATAGTCCGTAACATACTCGACTATGGACGAATCGGAGCTTGTCATGATACTCTGATAGGGTCTGAAATAATTGTTAAGCATATTGAGAGTGGCGAGCTTGTGAACGGAATAAATATCGTACATCTGTCCGTCAGAAGCATAGTATGTTGCACCCTCACCGGGTACCATATTCACACGCACCTTGTCCATTGAAAGAGTAGAAGCAAAGTCCGCAAGCATACCGATGTCGCCGAGACTCATGTTAGTATAGATGTACTCATTGTCGTAAATCGTCTTTAAATAGCTGTAAAGCTTAACTCTGCCCTCGTCTTTCACTATGCTGAAAAGTTTCTTCATAGCTGATGCCATAAAGCGACGCTGATTTTTCATGCGTCCTATATCGCCCTCCGCCAGAGCCCAGCGGAAACGCACAAACCACTCCGCCTGCTCACCGCTAAGCACCGTATCACCTGCGGGAATACGCTTGTCCGCCTCATATATAATCTCCTCGTCAAGCGTTATCGGAATACCTCCCACGAGGTCAACCATATCGGCTATATCATCACAGCCCGTAGTTATATATGCATCAACAGGTATGCCGAAATTCTCCTGAACTGCATTAACAACCCTCTGTATAGGCGGATTCACATAGCGTGGACCTTGTGTATATATGCTGTTGAATTTTCCCGTCGGACTGTCGGTATAATCGGGAAGACAGGTATCTCTCGGGATTTGCAGTATATTTAGTTCGCAGTTGCCGATGTCAAACTGACATACCCATATAACGTCCGTATTAAATTCGTACTCGTCAAATCCGAGGAAAAGCACCGTATACTGCCCCTCGATAAGCTGTGGCAAATCCAGTCCGTCCGAGAAGTCAACATCAACGATTTCAGTATTTATCTGCAAATCCATATCAGGTTTTTTGAGATTTCCTTCACCGTAGACAAGTGGCTGATAATTTTTGATAAAATTTATAACAGAAGTATTTTTCCCGTCGCTGTCCCTGATTATAGGCATATTAAGAATCATCGCCACGACTATAAAAAGGCTTGCCGAAATCGAAACAATCTTCACAAGAAAATCAATTCCCTGCTGACTTTTCCGTCTTTTTTTACGCCTGCGTTTTTTAACTTTCGGCTCGGATTCGGCTTTTTTCTCATTCGCCGTGGCTTTTTTCATAGGTTTCTTTTTTTTCTCTTTCGGAATTTTCTTTTTCTTTTTTTTCAAGTCCTGCTCGGGAAGTTTCTTTATACCCCTGATTGTCTTTTCCTCTGCTTTTTCCTCGGGAACGTCATCGGCATACCGTCCGTTGTAAGTCTCAAAAGTACTGCCGTCCTTTGCATGACTCGGCGGTCTGATTTCCTCGGCTGTCTCCGCCGAATATCTCCCCTTGTATACTTCCTTTGTAACAACACCAGCCTCGTGTTTTCCCTTATACTGCTTCGGAGGGTCTGCCTCGAATTTTATTTCTGTCTTTCTTTCAGGCACTGCATTTTCAATTTTTCCCTTATAATGCTCCTGTACAGGCTTTTCCATATTTTTGTCGTTTTTTGTGTTTTCAAGCGGATTAACCTGATATTTTCCGCCGAGTTCCTTTGCCTGTTTATTTTTCTTTGACTTTTTTCCGCCTCCGCCGTTTATCTTCTTAATCGTTTTCGGCTCGTTCCTTTTGTTATACTCTTCCATTCGCTGACCCCTCCATATAAATATGAATCATTTTTTTGACTTTTCTTCCCTGTGAAGTCTCGTATAGAAGTTATACCCCTCCGCCGTGCATATCGGAATAAGTCCGCCTTTTTTTACAACGGATTTCACCGCAAATGAAAACGCCTCAAGCATGGCTTCGTTAAGATTTGTGTAAGATATTTTACGCATTTTGTCAACGTCCTTGTAATCCCTGTCAGCCGAAATCAAATCGCCGAGATAGACAATCTCTTCAAGCCTTGTCATGCCAGCCCGTCCGACCGTATGAAACCGCACGGAATTAAGCACGTCAATATCTTCAATCCCGAAATGCGTCTTTATAAAGTAAGCACCTGCAATGGCGTGCCAGAGGGATTTTGTTTCGAGTTCCTCACGGCATACCGAAAAACCGCTTTCCACCGCAAGTCTCTTCTGCTCGGTGTCAGGCAGTTCCTTGCATATATCGTGCAGAAGTCCAGCAAGATAAGCCCTTTCCGAGTCCTCGCCGTACTTTAAAGCAAGTTTACGGCACTCGTCCGCAACGTTCAGAGAGTGCGTATATCTCTTTTGTGAAAGATTTTCTTTAAGATATTTTTTCATTTCCATTAAATCATAAAGCAAAGCATATCACCTCTTGTTATTATCGGCTGAATACAAGCCCTTTAGTCTTATATATTGTACTACATTTTCGTCAAGATAGCAAGTCAAATCGCAGTTTTCACGAAGTTTTTTTCTTATCTCCGTCGAAGAAATTACTTTCGGTTGCTTTCTGCTCACCAGAATATCGCCGTATTCCGACAATTTACGGTACTTTTTATTCAGTTCGTCCGTATCTCCCT
This sequence comes from uncultured Ruminococcus sp., assembly GCA_947176415.1. Classification (GTDB taxonomy): domain Bacteria; phylum Bacillota; class Clostridia; order Oscillospirales; family Ruminococcaceae; genus Ruminococcus. Next base: position 18,779 of record CAMWQJ010000021.1, read on the forward strand.
CAGTCCTCGAAACGACGCATAAAGCCACAAGGGACAAGATTTTTTCAAACTGATACCATCTGTCAAAACTCAGAAACATATCGCTCCCGACAAGCAGAAAAAGTTCGTCATGCGGAAAAATCCTGCGGAAATGCTCAACCGTATATATCGAATAGCTAACCCTGTTGGTTTTCAGTTCAAAGTCGCTTACGTTAAATTTTTTATTTTTTCCGCACACGATTTTCAGCATTTCGAGCCTGTCACTTTCAGGGACGTACTCGCTGACAGAACGGTGCGGAGAAATTTTAGTAGGCACGAAAAAAATTCTGTCCAGTCCGAACTCCGCCACAGCCGTTTCCGCAAGATGAATGTGTCCGCTATGCACGGGATTGAAACTTCCGCCGTAAATTCCGATTCTCATTTTTTCGGTATATCTTCAATAACAGGTTCTTTCGGATTTCGCCTGAAAAGCACGAATTTAGAGCCTATAACCTGCACAACGTCCGAGTCAGTCGCCTCCGCCACCTGCTCTGCAACTTCCCTTGCGGTATACCCCGAATTGTCAAGAACTTTAACTTTTATCATCTCTCGCTTGCGGAGTGCCTCGCCGATGTCACGGCACATCATTTCGCTTACTCCGCCTTTGCCCACCTGAAAAATCGTCTCATACGTGGAAGCTATTCCCCTTAAATATGCCCTCTGTCTGCTTGTCAGCATTTCACTCACCATTCCTATCTTTTAAATATTCATAAAGTTTTTCAAAAGCCTTTCCCCTGTGGCTGATTCTGTTCTTCTCTTCCGCCGTCATTTCGGCAATACTAACCCCCTCATAGACAAAAACAGGGTCGTAGCCGAAACCATTTGTTCCTCTCTCCTCATAGCCGATAGTGCCGTGACATCTGCCCGTCATGAAGTGAGTTTTGCCGTCCTCGCCGACCAGTGCAATACAGCACTCAAAAAACGCACTCCGCTGATTTTCGGGAAAATTTTCCATCTCGCCGAGAAGTTTTCTGCACTTTTCGTCATTCGGTGCATAGCGAGCCGAATAAATCCCAGGACGACCGCCCAGAGCTTCAACACACAGTCCGCTGTCGTCGGCAATAACCGTCCCTCCCGTAAGTTCATGTACTGTTTTTGCCTTTATTTCGGCATTTTCCGCAAACGTCTTTCCCGTCTCGTCAGGTTCAATATTAACTCCCGCCTCACTCTGCGAAATTATCTCAACACCC